>NZ_JAXQNM010000012.1:0-299288 GCF_034427935.1 Chelativorans sp. M5D2P16
TGGTTGTCGCGCACGGTGTACTTGAACGTGTCGTAGGCGACCTCGTTCTCGCCGAGATGCTCGAAGGCGCCGTTCGGGTCGTAAGAGAAGGTGTCGCCCTCGAGGGTCACCTTGCCCTTGGTGCCGCTGGTGTCGAGCTTGAAGGTGTGGGTGTCGCCCTTATCGGCGTCGGAGACGTCGGGCTTGATGGTGATGCCCGGGCCGTCCTCCTTGGCCTCGGCGGTGATGTCCTTGGCCACCGGCGCGTCGTTCTGGCCGGTGATCTTGACTTTCGCCGTCTTCGTCACCTCGGCGCCGTGCTCGTCGCGCACGGTATACTTGAACGTGTCGTAGGCGACCTCGTTCTCGCCAAGATAGTCAAAGGCGCCGTTCGGGTCGTAGGAGAAGGTGCCGTCCTTGTTGAGGATCACCTTGCCCTTGGTGCCGGTCGTGTCGAGCTTGAAGGTGTGGGTGTCGTTCCGGTCCGGATCCGAGTAGTCGGGCTTGAGGACGATCGTCTCGTTCTCGTCCGCCTCGGCGGAGATGTCCTTGGCCTCCGGCGCGTCGTTCTTGCCGGTGATGGTGATGGGGACGCGCTTGGTGGTCGTGCCGCCATGCCCGTCATCAACGGTGATCTCGAAGATCTCGGTCCGCTTCTCGCCTTCGCCGAGGTAGTCGATCGCCGAATCCTCGACCTTATAGTCCCACTCCACCTTGTCGCCGACGATCTTGGCGGTGAACGTGCCATGGCTTTGCAGCTTGTCGTCCACCGGATCGTTCACTGAGAGGAGCTTGGCGGTCACCTTGTGGACGTCGTTCTTGTCCTTGTCGTGGAAGGCAATGTCGCCGCCGGCCTCGTGGGTGGTCTTGTTCTCGTCGGCCGCACCGTCAGCGCGCTCGAAGATCTCGCCGCCGTCCTTGCCGTCGTCGAAGCTCGGGCTGTGGTTGCTGTCCTTGTCGTCGTCGTCGCTCAGCGCGACGGAACCGACGATGCTGGCAAGGCCGGCAAGTCCGGCGACCGCCAGCAGCGCGCCGCTGCCGGCGGCGCCTGCGCCGGCCGCTGCTGCACCGGCCCCAGCGACGGCACAGGCATTCTGCGCCTCGGGCACGTCGTGCGGCGCGTAATTGCCGTCGATTCCCTGGAGATAGAAGAGGGGCGTCTCGCCGTCTTCGGCATAGAAGCCCTCGAGACGGAGTTGCTCCCCGCCGATGAAGTCGACGAGCAGATCGTCGCCCTCGCGGCAGAGAGTCACGTCGCCCTCGCCTGCGGCGACGCGCACCGCCTGAGCGTCCTGCGCGGGGAGGGATCCGCCGTTCTCGATCGGAGTGGAATTTCCGAGTTGATCGGTAATCGTAGAAAGAATTGCCATTTTAAACACCTCTATGCTTTAAAAATTCGTAAATGAACGAAGCGTCTGAAACGACAGGATTATGTCATGATTATGATCACTCCTGTCATGACCTGTTTTTATATTTTCACAATGCTTTTCAATGCGAAACAATATACTCTAATACAATTAGACATAAATTGAACCATTATTTCAAATGGCATTCCTCTCCAGATTCTATATTCAAGCGGTGCAGATGCCAATGAACGACCGGAGACGCTTGTGGCCTTCATAGGCATTCTATTCGTGTGCTTGGCAGCGAAGACAGCGCGATGTCAAGGCTTAAGTGCTTATTCTATATAAGTGTTTTCTTTAAACGTTGGGCGCGGAGCTGCCTGATGGAGCGGCGGCAAACAGCGCCGCAGTGGCGCTTTCATTCCCCCGGCTGCGCCTTTGGCCTCGTGGCCGAACGCAACGATCCCATTGGCGCGCGGGAATGTCGCCAGGCCGATACGACCGCAAGCCATTCCCAGAAAAGGCTCCGGCAGTGTTCCGCCGGAGCCTTCGTTCTGAACGTTAACCGATTCGCCGTTATGCGATCGGCAGGTGGGCAGTGCCGTTGTCGATTTCCTGTGTCGGCATCGGTGTGCTGTCGACATGGGGAGCCGCGGCGCCGTCTGCGGCGCGGTCGTCACGAAGATCATCGTGGAAGATTTTGTTGTCATCCTCGTCAATGAACGGCACGCCCCGGGTGTAACCACCATTCTTGAGAGAGGAAATATAGTCCTCGGGGGAGATCTCGTTGCCGTCCTTGTCATGGGGCCCCACGCCCCGAGTATAGCCGCCGTTCTTGAGAGAGGAGATATAGTCCTCGATGTTGCCGTTCCCGGGCACGCCGTGGGTGTAGCCACCGTTCTCGTTGCCGGCGGGCTGGTCCGCGGCGCGGTCGTCCCCGTTGCCGGCGGGCTGGTCCGCGGCGCGGTCGTCCCCGTTGCCGGCGGGCTGGTCCGCGGCGCGGTCTTCCCCGTTGCCGGCGGGCTGGTCTGCGGCACGGTCTTCCCCGTTGCCGGCGGGCTGGTCCGCGGCACGGTCTTCCCCGTTGCCGGCGAGCTGGTCCGCGGCGCGGTCTTCCCCGTTACCGGCGGGCTGGTCCGCGGCGCGGTCTTCCCCGTTGCCGGCGGGCTGGTCCGCGGCACGGTCTTCCCCGTTGCCGGCGGGCTGGTCCGCGGCACGGTCTTCCCCGTTGCCGGCTAGCTGGTCCGCGGCGCGGTCGTCCCCGTTGCTGGCGGGCTCATTCGCGGCGCGGTCGTCGTCAAGGAAATCGTAAGGGAAGATTTCATTGCCGTCCTTGTCGTAGAACGTTCCGCGCACGCCCCGGGTGTAGCCGCCATTCAGGAGGGAATTGATATAGTTCTCGATGTTCCAGTTCCCAGGCACGCCCCTGTGTATCGGGGTAGTCTCGACATTGCCCGGATAGGGTGTGCTTCTGTCGTACGGATTATAGATTTTCATAATATCCTCAAAATATGAATGCCCCCGCAGCCGTCTTTCACGGCAAAACTATGTCGCAATTGTGACACAAGCCATTAGAATATATGAACAATTTTGTTATGAAGCATATCTGCTATCCGGCTGTCCCGGCGCTGCCATGGTGGCTTGGAGCGGAGTGTGCTCGCTTCACTGTATTTGTGCGACGGCAAGTGCTTTTACCGAAAGCGCTCTATGCGACGACGGTGAGGAGCCGTTCCAGTTCTTTGAGTTGCGCCCTTGCCACCTCGTAGCCGAGCGCGATGGCTTCGTCGGCGCGATAGAACTCCGTCAGGCCGATATGGCCGAGCTTGGGCTGCAGCGACATGTCCGGCGGGTCGCCCGCCATGCGGGCGCGGGAAATGCGGTCCTGGATGATGTTGAAGGCCTCCACCATGACGCCCGTTATGCCCAGCCGCATGTTGCGCTGACGGGGGCCCTTGTCCACGACGAGCGGTGTCTTGCGCCCGTCAGCCTGCTTGTCTTCCATCTCCGGCAGGTCGGCGGAATGCTTTATGACGGCGGCGCGGCCGAAGAGGTCGTAATGCAGGTTCACGGCCACCACGAGCGGCTGCTCGTAGGCGCGGCAGATGGAGACGGGCACGGGGTTCACCAGCGCACCGTCCACCAGGACGCGCCCGTTGCAGACGACCGGCTCGAATACGCCTGGCAGCGCATAGGAGGCGCGCATGGCCGTGATCAGCGATCCGCTGGACAGCCACACCTCGTGGCCGGTGCGGATTTCGGCGGCCACGCACACGAAAGGGCGCGACAATTCGGCAAAGGTGATGCCGTCGAGGTGCTCGCGCATGCGATTCGTCAGTCTCATGCCGCCGAAAAGGCCGCTGCCGCCGAAATTGAAGTCGAGCAGGCCGAAAATGCGGCGGCGGGTGAGCGAGCGGGCGAAATCCTCGAGCTCATCCAGCTTGCCGGCGAGATAGCAGCCGCCCACGAGGGCGCCGATGGAGGTGCCGGCGATCATGCCGATGGGAATGCCCGACTCGTCCAGCGCCCTCAGGACGCCGATATGGGCCCATCCGCGGGCAGCGCCGCCGCCGAGCGCAAGGGCGATGCCGGTGCCCGGGGGCGCACTCGTCGATTGTCCGGTGGCAGCTTGTGCGGGCGGGGAGTCCTCCCGGCCGTCCTGTCTTGCGCGTATGGACGCCCAATCGAGCATCGGTTGTCTCCTCGCCCCGTTCAATTCTGATGCGGGACCGTATCCAATTTATGAATGCGAGAGCGATTCGGCGCCAGCCCGACAATCGGATGAGGCTCAATCCTGCTCCAAGAGTACCGGACGGCCGTCTTCGAGACCCACATTCCTGTAGAAGCAGGAACGCCGGCCCGTGTGGCAGGTTGCACCGTCGCCGGCGACACGAACGCTGAGATGCACCGCATCCTGGTCGCAGTCGGTGCTGAGGGAGACGACATGCTGGACGTTGCCGGAGGTCTCGCCCTTCATCCACAGGGTGGAGCGGGAACGCGACCAGTAATGGGCGATTCCCGTCTCCAATGTCTTGGCGAGCGCCTGCGCATTCATGTGGGCGACCATCAGCAGGCGCCCGTCTCCCGCATCGGTGACAACCGCGGTGATAAGTCCATTGGCGTCGAAACGCGGCGTGAAGTCCCGGCCCTCCTCCAGCGCGTTCTTGTCGGAGGAGGGGGGAGCAAACGCGATCTGCGACATGGGGTCAGCCGTTGCGCGGGTCGCGGGCCAGCGTCATGAAGCGGACCTGCTCTTCCGGCTTTTCCTTGAAGAGGCCGGTGAAGGTGGTGGTCAGCGTGGTCGAGCCCTGCTTCTGGATGCCGCGCATGGACATGCACATGTGCTCAGCCTCGATGATGACGGCCACGCCGCGCGGCTGCAACACGTCCTGGATAACGCCGGCGACCTGCGCCGTCATGGCTTCCTGCGTCTGCAGGCGGCGAGCGAAGATGTCGACCACCCGGGCGATCTTGGACAGACCGACCACCCGGCCCGCCGGCAGATAGCCGACATGCGCCTTGCCGATGATCGGCACCATGTGATGCTCGCAATGGGAGTGGAAGGGGATATCCCTGATGAGCACCAGATCGTCATAGCCGGCCACTTCCTCGAAGGTGCGGCCGAGTTCTTCGGCGGCGCACTGGTCGTAGCCGGCAAACATCTCGCGGAATGCTTTCACGACGCGCTGCGGCGTCTCTCTCAACCCCTCGCGATCCGGGTCGTCGCCCGTCCAGCGCAGGAGCGTGCGAACGGCGGCTTCGGCTTCCTCGATGCTCGGCCGATCGGTGACCGGCTTGTCGAGGTAGCTCTTCGGCTCCACCAACGTGCCCTTGTCGCTGCGCGGAGGGAAGCTTTTGATAATCGCGTCCATAATAAGGCGTCTCCCGTAGTCCCTGTCTCAGCAGGGACGAGTTAAACGGTTCACAGCCTTTCGCGGGTTGAAGGAACTGTCTACAGTCCCGCCCGTAAGGCGGCTTTGATGCCGGCCGCGGCAATAATTATACGCTTCTTGCCCTCGACCGGATGCCATCATTATATAGTTTGTCGGAAGCGCGAATGAAAGAGACCTGCGCGACAAGCAATGCTTGATGCGCGCCGTCAGGCGGAAATTCATGATCGACGACGTCTACAACGCGAAAATTCTTGGCTTTGCCGGAAACATCGAGCGAATCGGCCGTCTGGCCGAGCCGGATGCGAGCGCGCGGGCCCATTCGAAGCTTTGCGGGTCGACGGTGGACGTCGATCTGAAGATGACCGACGGCGTGGTGACCGATTTCGCGCACGAGGTGAAGGCGTGCGCGCTCGGACAGGCCGCGTCCTCGATCATGGCACGCAACGTCGTGGGTGCGGAGGCGGAGGAACTGCGGGCGGTGCGGGAGAAAATGTACCGCATGCTCAAGGAGAACGGGCCGCCACCCGAGGGGCGCTTTGCCGATCTGAAATATCTGGAGCCGGTGCGCGACTACAAGGCGCGCCACGCTTCCACGCTGCTCACCTTCGACGCGGTGGTCGACTGCATCGACCAGATCGAGAAAAAGCGGGCCGGCAGGGCCGCTTGAAGTGGGAGGCGAGGCCATGCGTCCATCCGAAGCGCTCGCACGACACCGCGACGAGGTGCTCGCCGTCATTTCGCACTATCCGGTGAGCAATCCGCGCGTCTTCGGTTCCGTCGCCCGCGGCGAGGATGGGGAAGGCAGCGATCTGGATATTCTGGTGGACCATGACGACTCAAGACTTTCATTGTTCGATCTTGCCGCGCTGGAATTGAAGCTCGAGGCGCTTTTGGGCGTGAAGGTCGACATTCGTACACCCGGCGATTTCAGTACAGCGGTGGCAAAGCGTGTGGCCCGCGACGAACGGCGCTTGTGATGTCGATGCAGAACGGTAGCGTTCAGGAGTTGCTCCAGGACATCCTAGACTTTGCCGACCGTGTGGAACGATTCAGCGGTTCGGCCACGAAAAAAGACTTCCTCAATGACGAGATGATGCGTTGGGCGGTCGCCAAGTGCATCGAAGCGATTGGAGAAGCGGCAGGCCGCATTGTCAGTCAGCACTCACAGTTTGCCGAGGCGCATCAGGAACTGGAACTTATCGAAGCCTATCGGATGCGCAATCGACTCTCACACGGCTACGGGTCGATCAACTGGCTGTTGGTATGGCGCACGGCCTGCGATGACGTTCCGGCCCTGGCGAGCCGCATACGCAAGCTGCTGGACGACACATGATTGCCCATTCCCGCAACTGGCAGGGTCCCTGGCCGAAAACGCCTGGCCGACTCTTCGGCACGGGGCTCGTGCGCCTTTATCAGTTGACGCTTTCCGGCTTTGTCGGCAGTTCCTGCCGGCATTTTCCCACCTGCTCGGAATACGCCTACGAGGCGATAGCCCGGCACGGGCTGTGGGCGGGCGGCTGGATGGGACTGTTCCGTTTTGTTCGCTGCGGGCCGGGCGGCACCCATGGGGTCGATCCGGTGCCGGAACGCTTGCAGCCACGCCACAGATGGTGGGCGCCGTGGCACTACTGGCGTCTGGGCTGAAAGAACGGGGACGAGGGTTTACGCTGGCGGGGAGGTCGACTAAATGTCCGCCGGCGGCGATTGGCCGCCGATGATCAACCACCCGCGTTCGTAAGCGGGACTGGATAGCGGAGAAAATTATGTCGACCATGAATTTCCAAGCCCAGCAAGGGGGCAAGGTCTCCCTGACATTTCCCGATGGCTCCGTCCGCGAATTCGACGCCGCGACGACCGGCGCGGAGATCGCCGGCTCCATCTCCAAATCGCTTTCCAAGAAGGCCGTGGCCTACGCGCTCGACGGCACTGTGCGCGACCTTTCCGACCCGGTGGGCCGCGACGGGCGCGTCGAGATCGTCACCCGCGACGATCCGCGCGCGCTGGAACTGATCCGGCATGATTGCGCCCACGTCTTGGCCGAGGCCGTGCAGGAATTGTGGCCTGGCACGCAGGTGACCATTGGCCCGGTGATCGAGAACGGCTTCTATTACGATTTCGCGCGCAACGAGCCCTTCACGCCGGACGATTTCCCGGCCATCGAAAAGAAGATGCGCGAGATCATCGATCGCAATGAGCGGTTCACCAAGGACGTGTGGTCGCGCGAGAAGGCGAAAAAGGTTTTCGCGGAGAAGGGCGAGAACTACAAGGTCCAACTGATCGATGCCATCCCTGACGGGGAGGACGTCAAGATCTATGCGCAGGGCGAATGGTTCGATCTCTGCCGCGGGCCGCACATGGTCTCGACCGGCCAGATCGGCAAGGCCTTCAAGCTCATGAAGGTCGCCGGGGCCTACTGGCGGGGCGATGCCGACAACGCCATGCTCACGCGCATCTACGGCACGGCCTGGGCCAACCAGGAGCAGCTCGACGCCTATCTCAGGATGCTGGAGGAGGCGGAAAAGCGCGACCATCGCCGCCTCGGGCGCGAAATGGACCTGTTCCATTTCCAGGAGGAGGGGCCGGGCGTCGTCTTCTGGCACTCCAAGGGCTGGCGCATGTTCCAGAACCTCGTCTCCTATATGCGCCGGCGTCTGGCGGCCGACTACGAGGAGGTCAACGCACCGCAGGTGCTCGACCATTCCCTCTGGCAGACCTCCGGACACTGGGGCTGGTACAAGGAGAACATGTTCAAGGTCGAGTGCGCCGATGAGGAAGCCGAGGACAAACGCACCTTTGCCCTCAAGCCCATGAACTGTCCGGGCCATGTGCAGATTTTCAAGCACGGCTTGAAGTCCTATCGCGATCTGCCGATCCGGATGGCGGAATTCGGCGCGGTGCACCGCTACGAGCCGTCCGGCGCGCTGCACGGGCTGATGCGCGTGCGCGGCTTCACCCAGGACGACGCGCACATCTTCTGCACCGAAGAGCAGCTTGCAGAGGAGTGCCTGAAGATCAACGACCTGATCCTCTCGACCTATGCGGATTACGGCTTCGAGGAGGTCACGGTGTTTCTCTCCACCCGGCCCGAGAAGCGGGTGGGTGACGAGGCGCTCTGGGATCATGCCGAGGAGATCATGCACAAGGTTCTGGAGCAGATCGAAGAGCGCTCCGGCGGGCGGATCAAAACGGCCGTCAATCCCGGCGATGGCGCATTCTACGGGCCGAAGTTCGACTATGTTCTTAAGGACGCCATCGGCCGCGAGTGGCAGTGCGGCACCACGCAGCTCGATTTCAACATGCCCGAACGCTTCGGCGCCTTCTACATCGACTCCGATTCGGAGAAGAAGCAGCCGGTAATGATCCATCGCGCCATCTGCGGCTCGATGGAACGCTTCCTCGGCATCCTCATCGAGAACTTCGCCGGGCATTTCCCGCTCTGGTTCGCGCCGGTGCAGGTGGTGGTGGCCACCATCACCTCCGACGCCGATTCCTACGCACAAGACGTGGCTGAACGTCTCAGGGACGCGGGCCTGATCGCCGACACCGACCTGCGCAACGAGAAGATCAACTACAAGGTGCGCGAGCACAGTCTGGCCAAGGTGCCGGTGATCCTCGTGTGCGGCAAGCGCGAGGCGGAGGAAGGGTCGGTCAACATCCGCCGGCTGGGTTCGCGCGAGCAAAGCGCGCTCACTCTCGAAGAGGCGGTGCGCCAGCTTTCCGAGGAGGCGATGCCGCCCGATCTTCGCGGCAAGCGGGCGTGACCGGCGCCTTGGCGCCTGTTACGCGACGGCGAAGGCCCCCTCTCTTGCAAATTCTACGGACTTAACTGCGCCAAGCCCAAGACTTTGCTTTCTCCCCTACCAAGGGGGAGATAGAGGCTGCGTCGGCCTTGCAACCAGTCACCAGCATCGACTGTTGCGGGAAAAGGCGCCTGTGCCCGCACGAGAGGGGGTATACGCCTCCCAGTGTGGCGATTCACAGCAGGGCTGGGTCGTTCAGTTTTCCTCAGCTTCGTTTTCGAAGGCCTTGTGCAGCACCGCGAATGGCGCCAGGGCGCCGTGAACCTGGATCACTGCCGCCGCTACGCGATGGGCACGGCGGACGGCGCCCTGCGGCGCGTCGCCGGCAAGCCGCGCCGCTAAATAAGCGCCGTTGAAGGAATCGCCGGCACCGGTGGTGTCGACGGGATGGGTCACGCGGCAGGCGGAAATGGTCGCCATTTCACCGCCTGCAGCCAGTACCGTCGGCTCGGAGCCGTTCTTGACGACGCATTCGCGCACCCCGGCCCGGGCGAGGCGGGCGGTCGTTTCGCGAGGATCGGCATCGCCGTAAAGCTGCTGTTCGTCAGAGAAGGTCGGCAGGGCGATGTCCGTAACGGCGAGTGCCGCGTCGTTTGCCGCACGCGCCTCCTGAGAGGAGGCCCACAGGCGCGGCCGGTAATTCGGGTCGAAGGCGATGCGGCTGTCTGCCTCGCGTGCCTGCCGGAGCACTTCGATCAGCGCTTTGCGGGCAGGGGGTTCCAGAATTGCCAAAGTGATTCCGGAAAAATAGACAAGCTGCCGATTCTGCAGGCTTTTTCCAAGGGAGGCCGGGTCGTCGGCGAGGCATCGCGCGGCCGAATCGGTGCGCCAATAGGTGAAGGAGCGTTCGGCGCCGTCGAGCGTGATGGCGTAAAGGCCCGGGCGCCGGTCGGCGATGACGGGGCTCGCGGCCGTGCCGATGCCGTTTTGGGCGAAGAAGGCTTTCTGATCGGCCGAGAAGGGGTCGTCGCCGAAGGCGCTGACATAGTCTGCGGGAATCGTTTTCGGCGTCAGTGCCCGCAAGGTCCACAGCGTGTTGAACGTGTCGCCGGCGTGGCCCATGCGCCAGTTGCCGCCTTCCCCGCCGGAGAGTTCCAGCATGCATTCGCCGACCGCGGCGACGCCCAGTTCCGTCATACGCATATTCCCGTTCGAGACGGGCTCGCGCATAGCATGTTCCGGGGCGCAGGCAAATGCGAAGGCGTCACAGGTCCTTCACCGTCTCCATGGCGACAAAGGTGGAGGTGTGGGAGACGTGCGGCAACTCCGAGAGCTTCTCGCCCAGCACCCGGCGATAGGAGCGGATATCCCGCGTGCGCACCTTCAGAAGATAGTCGAAGCTTCCAGCGATCATGTGGCACTGGTCGATTTCCGGCATCGCCAGCGCGGCGCGGTTGAAGGCCTCGAGCGCCGTCGAACGGGTGTCGGAGAGCGTCACCTGGATAAAGGCGATATGGCCTTCCCCCATGCGCTCGCGGTCGATGATCGCCGCATAGCCGCGGATGAAGCCGTCCTTCTCCAGCCGGCGAAGGCGGGCCTGAACCGGGGTCTTGGACAGACCCACGCGTTTGGCCAGCGCGGCAATGGAGAGCCGGCCGTCCTTGGACAGCGTGTCGAGTATGTTACGGTCGATGCGGTCTAAGAGATTTGCGTTCATGATCTGTGCAGCCTGTATGTCCTGTCATGAGCGCATAAATTAGTCCGGAAGGGCTGGCAAGCTTTTGACTTTAGACCGGTAGGCAAAGCACCATATGATATTGAAGGTGCCTTGTGCCGACAGAGAGGTGAACGATGGCCGCATCCGATCTGGATCATCTGCGCGAGACGATCCGCGCGCACTACCTCGCCGGGGAGCAGGCCGCGCTTGACGAACTGGTTGAAACGGCACGCCTGTCGGCAGCGCGCCGGGAGGCGATCTCGGCGCAGGCGGTGGAACTGGTGCGCGCGGTCCGGGCGCATTCGGACCGGCATCTGATGGAAGCCTTTTTGTCCGAATACGGGCTTTCGACCAGCGAGGGGGTGGCGCTGATGTGCCTGGCGGAGGCGCTGTTGCGCGTGCCGGACGCCGAGACGGTCGACGATCTCATCCGCGACAAGATCACCCCGCACGACTGGTCGGCCCATTCGGGAGAGTCCGCGTCGATCTTCGTCAACGCGTCCACCTGGGCGCTCATGCTGACGGGCCGCGTGCTCGACGAGCGGGGTAGCGGGGTGGAGGCCACTTTGCGCGCCATGGTGCGCCGACTGGGCGAGCCTGTCATTCGCACCGCCGTTGCGGCCGCCATGCGCGAGATGGGCGAGCAGTTCGTACTCGGCCGCACCATCGGCGAGGCGATCCGGCGCGGGCGTTCCAACACCGAGAAGGGGTACACCTACTCCTACGACATGCTGGGCGAGGCGGCGCGGACGGAAACGGATGCCGCGCGCTATTTCGAGGCGTATCGGCAGGCGATCAACGCGTTGGCGGGGGAGGCCCGCAGCGCGGATATCCGCGCCAACCCGGGCATTTCGGTGAAGCTTTCGGCGCTTCACCCGCGCTACGAGGCGGTGCAGAGGGAGCGCGTGCTGCCGGTCATGGCGGAGCGCCTTTTGATGCTCGCGCAGGCGGCGCGCGAGGCGAAGATGGGGCTGAACGTGGATGCCGAGGAGGCAGACCGGCTCGACCTGTCGCTCGACGTGATCGAGCGTGTGCTTTCCGATTCCTCGCTCGCGGGTTGGGACGGGTTCGGCGTCGTCGTGCAGGCCTACGGCCAGCGTGCGCCTTACGTGCTTGACTGGCTCCATGCGCTGGCCGGCAGGCTCGAGCGCAGAATCATGGTGCGGCTGGTGAAGGGCGCCTACTGGGACACAGAGATCAAGCGCGCCCAGGTGATGGGTTTGGAAGGCTACCCCGTCTTCACGCGCAAGGCCAATACGGACGTCTCCTATATCGCCTGTGCGCGCAAGCTCCTGTCGATGACGGACCGCATCTACCCGCAATTCGCCACGCACAACGCGCACACGGTGGCGGCGGTGCTGTCCATGGCGGAGGACAAGGAGGACGCTTTCGAGTTCCAGCGCCTGCACGGGATGGGCGAAGCGCTGCATGAGATCGTGCGCCGGCGGGAGGGCACGCGCTGCCGGATCTACGCCCCGGTCGGGGCGCATGAGGACCTGCTCGCCTATCTGGTGCGCCGCCTGCTGGAGAACGGCGCCAATTCCTCCTTCGTGCACCAGATCGTCGATGAGGACGTGAGTGCCGAGGAAATCGCGCGCGATCCCTTCACCATGGTCGAGACGCACGAGACGGCAAGCAATCCCGCGATCCCGGCGCCGACCATGCTTTTCGGTCCGGGGCGGCGCAATTCGAAGGGTTGGGACATTACCGACCCGGGGACCATGGCCGAGATCGAGGCGGCGCGGCTTGCCTTCAACGCACCGCGGCGCTGGGAGGCGCGGCCGATGACGCGGGCGGCGGGCGCGGGGAAGGCGCGCACGATCGTCAATCCGGCACGCACCAACGAGGTGGTCGGCACGGTCACCGACGCTTCGCCCGAGCAGGCGCACGAGGCCGTCGGCCTGGCGCTTGCCGCCCAGCCAGGATGGGCCGCGAAGTCGGTCGAGGAGAGGGCCGATATACTGCGGCGCATCGCCGACCTTTACGAGGCGCATGCCGGCGAGTTCTTCGCGCTTGCCGCGCGCGAGGCCGGAAAGTCGTTGCCCGACGGCATCGCCGAGGTGCGCGAGGCGGTGGATTTCCTGCGCTACTACGCCAACGGGGCGCCGCACGCGGAAGCAGGCACCGAGGCGCGGGGCGTCATCGTCTGCATCTCGCCCTGGAACTTCCCGCTCGCTATCTTCACCGGCCAGATCGCCGCCGCGCTGGTGACCGGCAACGCCGTCATCGCCAAGCCCGCGGAGCAGACCTGCCTGATCGCCGCGCGCGCGGCCGCCTTGATGCACGAAGCGGGGGTGCCGGAGGATGTGCTGCAGCTTCTGCCCGGCGACGGGCCGGGTGTCGGTGCCCCGCTTACCGCCGATCCGCGAATCGGCGGTGTCTGCTTCACCGGCTCGGTCGAGGTGGCGCGTCTGATCGAGCGGCAGCTTGCCGAGACGGCGGCACCCGATGCGATGCTGATCGCCGAGACCGGCGGGCTCAACGCCATGATCGTCGATTCGACCGCCTTGCCCGAGCAGGCCGTGCGCGACATCCTGGCCTCCGCCTTCCAGAGCGCCGGCCAGCGCTGCTCGGCCTTGCGCATCCTCTACGTGCAAAAGGATGTGGAGAAGCGCATCGTCACGATGCTCAAAGGGGCGATGGATGCGCTCTGCGTCGGCGATCCGTGGAGCATCGACACCGATGTCGGGCCGGTCATCGACGAGGAGGCACTGTCGGGAATTTCCGATTATAGCCGGCGGATGGAGGACGAAGGGCGGCTGATCGCCAGGATCGGGCGGCCCGAGGGCGGCCGCTTCGTGGCGCCGAGCGCTTTCAAGGTTTCTGGAATCGAGGAAATGGAGCGCGAGATCTTCGGGCCCGTCCTGCACGTGGCGACCTTCGAGGCGGAAGAACTCGGCAAGGTGATTTCCCGAGTCAACGCAAAGGGATACGGGCTGACCTTCGGGCTTCACACGCGCATTGACGCACGTGTGCAGGAGGTTGTGGACAGCGTCCATGTCGGCAATCTCTACGTCAACCGGAACCAGATCGGCGCCGTCGTTGGTTCCCAGCCCTTCGGCGGCGAAGGGCTATCGGGCACGGGGCCCAAGGCCGGTGGGCCGCTTTATCTGCGTCGTTTCCGGCGCGAGGCGGCGGAGACGCAGGCCGCCGCCCCGGGCGCGGTGATCGAGAAGTCCTTGCTGACGGCAAGCATGGACGCGCTTCGGCCGGGCGATTGGGCGCGGCGGGAAGACCGCGTCGCCGTGCTTCGCAGGCTTTTGCGCGGGCGCTGGGGCGATGCGCTGACGGCGGCCGCCGCGCTCGACCAGGGGCCGGTCGATCTGCCCGGGCCGACGGGCGAGGCGAACGCGCTTCAACTGGTTGCGCGAGGACGCGTCCTGTGTCTGGGCGTGGACGAGGAAACGCTGGCCGCGCAGGTCGTGCAGGCCCTTGCCGCGGGCAACGCGGTCCTGGCCGTCGGCGAATCTGCCACGGCATGGCTGCGGCCGCTTCTCGACCGGGATCTGCCGCTGGTTGCGCTGGACGGGCAGGTCGAGCCGGAAGACCTGGCATCGGTTGCCGTCGATCTCGTGGCGGCGCGTGGGGAGGCGGCATGGCTGAGCGCCCTTCGCCGGGCCTTGGCGGCGCGCGAGGGGCCGATCGTGCCGCTGGTGACGGAGCGCATCAACCCGGCCGCTTATGTGCACGAGCGCGCCGTGTGCGTCGACACGACGGCAGCGGGCGGGAATGCGACGCTGTTGGCGGCCGCCTGAGGCGGCCGCTTACTGGGAGCTTTGTCTGGGCGCTCAGGCGCCTTCGACGCTGCTGAAACCCTCGAAGATCGGCGGACCCTTGTAGAGGTCCTTGTTCTGCCCCGCGTTCTTGTGGGCTTCGCGGAAATTGTCGGATTTGGTCCAGGCGACGAAATCGTCGTGGCTGCGCCAAATGGTATGGGAGGCATAGAGGGTGTAGCCTTCATCGGCATTGTGCGGACCGCGCAACAGGCGGAACTCGACGAAACCCGGCATGTCCTCGAGGCGCGATTCGCGCCCCTTCCACACCTCCTCGAAGGCCTTTTCCGAGCCCGCGACCACCTTGAAGCGATTCATTGCGATGAACATGCCTGATCCTCTCATCTGATGCTGGCGTTGTTGATGCTGGCGTTTTTCTCGCGTGCCGTCTTCGGAGTTTTCGGAAACGGCACGACATTGCCGAGAGCCTCCGAAGTGTCCGGCGTTGCAGGGTTCGGTCCCGACTGGCCACTATAGCCGATCTCGACGACCGTCGGATCCGCGGCAATGGCTGCGCGACGGTGCAGCAACGCCGCGAGTTCGGGGTGCAGCCCGTCACCCCTTGGCGCGGCCAAACGGTGGAGTCTCTCGAAGGGAATCATGTTTCACGTCCTTTTGGCAAACGCATCCGGGGAGGGGCGAAACGACCCGTTCGGCCTCCCAGGCGATATCTTGACTTTTTCAATCAGGTATCGCAGTCTCTACAAAAGTTGATTGCGATAGTCAATAAATGCCGGGCCGGCAGCCATGCCGAACGCGCTCAAGGAGAGGGAAGACCATGAGAAGCGAGATGTCCGTTCGCAGGGAAGATTCCGTGCAGCTTACCATCAACCGGGAATACCATGGCGGCGGGACGCTTCCCGACCGCACCCTGTCCAGCATCGATCTGTTCCGCGGCCGGCGGGAAATCGCCATCGAACACGCTGGCTCCCTTTACCGCCTGAAAATCACCCGGCAGGGCAAGCTGATCCTGAACAAGTGAATGAGGCGTCCCCTCGAGGCGTCGAGGGGTGCCTGGCTTGCCCGGGAAGTTCGACATTCGGCACAGACTACGATATTCCAGCCTGAAGCGTGTGTGTGCTCCATTCTTGCGAACGCGGCGGACTTAGCTTTCGGCTAAGCCCTCAGGAATCGCAAGACAGGGTCCGCAGATGGATGCCCGCACGCCTTAATTGGCGGCCGCACGTGCCTCGGGCAATTCGATGCCGAGCAGTCCGCGCATTTGGGGTCGCTTCTCCACAAGATCGTGGATCGTGTAGGATGCCAGCACCTCGAAGAAGGCACCCAACGCCTTGCGCAGGGCCTCATTGAGGCCGCAGCTGTCCACAAGCGGGCATTCGGAGGCTTCGTTCTCGAAGCATTCCGCCATGGCGAAGTTTTCCTCCGTCACACGGACCACGTCGAACAGGGTGATATCCTTGGCCGGTTTGGCCAGCCGCACACCGCCGTTGCGGCCGCGCACCGTCTCCACGAGGCCGTTCTCGACGAGCGGCTGAAGAATCTTGAACAGGAACAGATCGGAAAGCGAATAGGCCCGCGCAATATCCGGAATTCTGCTCAGGCGGCCGTCGTTGGCCGCGCAGTACATGAGAATGCGGATCGCGTAGTTGGTTTGCCGGGTCAGACGCATAGGATCCCTTTCGCTCGTTAGCGCCCAATATGGCCCATAGATTAGAATAATTCCAGAGACGATTGCAAAAAACATGATTTTGCTCGTCATCTATACGCGGCGTGTTCCTTCTGCCCTGCAGATCGTGCATCGCTGCATTGCGCGGCGGCGAAGAGCCTTGCGGTTCAAGCGCCTTCTCCACATATGGAAGCGGAGTCGAACGGCTCGGGGAGGAACCCGCGAGGAGTGCGACTTGTGGCCCGAAAAACGAAACAGAATCAAATACCGAGCGGTATCGTTCGCCGCCTGAGACCATCCGAACTCGGTCTTTTCCGCGATCATCTCATGCGGCTGGACGCGGAAAGCCGTCGCGACCGCTTCAACGGCGCGGCGAATGACGCTTTTCTCGCTCAATATGCCGCGCGCAGCTTCCGGGACGGGGCGACGGTGATCGGCTATGTGGAGGACGGCCGGGTGCTGGGAGCGGCGGAATTGCACGAGCAAGCGGAACTCGACCCGCCCACGGCGGAAATCGCCTTCAGTGTCGAGCGCCCGTTGCAGCATCGCGGACTGGGCAGCGAACTGTTCAAGCGGCTCATCGCCCACGCCAGGGCGCTTGGCTATATGCATCTGCGCGTGACAACCCACCCGAACAATCGGGCGATGCGCGTGCTTGCGCAGAAGTTCAATGCGCTCCTGTCCTTCGCGGAGGGCGAGGCGACAGGCGTTATTGCACTTGAGCAGGCACCGATCGGCGGAGAGGAACTCGCCGGGATCTTTCCCGATCCCGGCGCCATTCACCGGCCTTCGGCTTGAGGCCATTGACCTTTCGATCGCCGCAGCACGGTGACGTTCCGGCGTGATCCCGGGATCCATGCCGGAACGGTCCAATAAGAGGGGCGGCCAGCCGGCCGCCGCCTATCGAAACTCAGCCCTTGAACACCGCCTTCACGGCTTTGGCCGTCGCGTCGACGACCTTGTCGGCCTCCTCGCGCGTGAGGCATAGAGGCGGTGCGAAGCCGAGAATGTCGCCCTGGGGCATGGCGCGGCCAATGACGCTCTCCGACAGGAGGGCGGCGGCGACCTGGGGGCCGACCTTCGCCGCCGGATCGAAGGTGCGGCGGGTTTCCTTGTCCTCGACGAACTCGACGGCGCACAGCATGCCTTCGCCACGCACCTCGCCGACATTGGGATGATCGCCGACGGCCTCTTTCATCGTTTCCACCAGATAGGCGCCTGTCTCGCCCGCATTCTCTATCAGGCCGAGGCTGTCCACCAGCTTCAGGTTGGCGATACCGGCGGCGGCGCCGATGGGATGGGCGGAGTAGGTCCAGCCATGGCCGATCGGCCCGTTCTCGTCCGTCCCGCGCTCGAGCACCTTCCACATCTTCTCACCGACGATGGAGCCGGAAAGCGGCGCATAGGCCGAGGTCAGGCCCTTGGCGATGGTGATGAGATCCGGCTCGATGCCGTAGTGGTCGGAGCCGAACATGGAGCCAAGACGGCCGAAGCCGGTCACCACCTCGTCGGCGACGAGCAGGATGTCGTGCTTCTTGAGCATCTTCTGGATCGCCTCCCAGTAGCCCGCCGGCGGCGGCACGATGCCGCCCGTCCCCAGCACCGGCTCGCCGATGAAGGCGGCGATGGTGTCGGCGCCCTCGCGCTCGATGAGCGCTTCGAGTTCCGCGGCCAGGAAGGCGGTGAAAGCTTCCTCGCTCATGGCCGGGTCCGGCCGGCGGTAATAGTAGGGGGCTTCGGTATGGATGACCGGCGCCAGCGGCAGGTCGAACTTCTTGTGGAAGCCTTCGAGCCCCGTCAGCGAACCGGTCATCAGGCCGGAGCCGTGATAGCCGCGCCAGCGCGAGATGATCTTCTTCTTCTCCGGGCGGCCCAGAACGTTGTTGTAGTACCAGATGAGCTTGACGTTCGTCTCGTTGGCGTCCGAGCCGCCGAGGCCGAAATAGACCTTGGACATGCCCTTCGGCGCCCGATCGAGGATCATCTTGGCGAGTGTGATGGACGCTTCCGTGCCGTGGCCCACATAGGCATGGTAGTAGGCGAGTTCCTTCGCCTGGGCGGCGATGGCCTCGGAAATCTCGGTGCGCCCGTAGCCGACATTGACGCAATAAAGGCCGGCGAAGGCATCGAGCAGGCGCTTGCCGTCACGGTCCTCGATATAGACGCCGCTGCCGCCGGTGACGATCCGGCTCGGGCTTTCCCCGCGCGCATGCTGGGCGAGATGCGTGGAGGGGTGGAAGAAATTCTCCCGGTCCCACTGGTCGAGCTGGTCGTTCTTCAAAAGCATGGTCGTCTCCTATTCTTTTACTGTCGGACCGAGAGGGGTTTTGGTCAGCACTTCCGCGCCGCCGGGGCCGAGAAGCACGGCGTTGGAGACGAAGAAGTCTCCCTTGCCGGTTCCCATGAGCCAGGAAAGGATGTGGAAGGTCATGCCTTCGCGGATCTCGAGGTCGGAATCGTGCCTGAGGCCGGTGACCCGGTTGCCGCCGGTCCAGGACGGCGGAAAGCCGATGCCCACGCAATAGCCGCAATGGTGGCGGCGGTGATGGGCAAGGCCGGCCTCGTCCACGACAGCCTGCCAGGCAGCATAGACGTCGCACGCGCGCGTGCCGTGGCGCAGGGCGCCGAGAACGGCGTCGAAGGCCCGCCCCGCCACTTCCGCCATTCGCGCGTCCTCCTCGCGGATCGAACCGACATGGACGAGGCGCCCGAGCGGCGCATGATAGCGGCTGACGCAGCCGGACAGTTCGATGAAGACCGGCTCGCCCGCACGATAGGTGTCGTTGCCCCAGGTGGCGTGTTCCTCACCCAGCCGCGGGCCGGGGCGGATGAACGGGCCGAAACCGGGCACCTCGCCGCCGGCGCGGATCATCGTCGCGTGGCATTCCGCCACGACGTCGCGTTCGGCGACACCGTCATTTATGGCATCTATGGCGGCCGTGGCGGCAGCATCCGATATCGCGGCCGCCTTGCGCATCAACGCCTGCTCGGCCGGCGATTTGACGAGTCGCAGTTCATCGACGAGGCCGGTGATGTCCACCCAGTGGACATCGGAAAGGCTTTCGCGGAGCGCGTAGCCAAAGCCGTAGGAGTGCCCGGACGACCAGGTTTCCACGCCGATGCGCATGGCGCCGTCACTCTGTTCCTCGATCTCGGCGACCACGACCTTGAGCACGGCCCGCGAGCGGTCCTTGGCTGCCAGTGAATCCTTGAGGAAGCGCACCGCCAGATCGGCGGCCGTCTCGTTGTCGGCATGTCCCTGAAAGAGCGCGTTGCGCACCTGCCGCTCGATGGAGACGCGCTCCATCTGGCGGGTGATCAGCACCATCTCACCCTCGGGCGGGACGACAAGCAGATGCGGCGCGAAATACCCCCAGTGGTCGAGGCCGGTCAGATAGAAGATGTTTTCCGGCGTCGACAGGAGCACCATGTCGAGCCGGCGCTCGGCCATGGCGGCCCGCACGGTTTCAAGCCGGTTGCCGAGTTCCTCGTCTGTGAAGGGGTTGGCGAACATCGACGATCCTCAAGGCGTGTCGCAGCACACATATTTCACGTTGGTGAATTCCTCCATTCCCATGCGGGAGCCCTCGCGGCCGAGGCCGGCCTGCTTGACCCCGCCGAAGGGGATGGGTGCGCCGGTGATCTTGGTGCGGTTGACCGCGACCATGCCGAACTCGAGGCCGCGCGAGAAGCGGGCGATGCGGGCGGGGTCCTGCGTGTGGACATAGGCCACGAGCCCGGTCTCCGTGTCGTTGGCGCGGGCCAGGACGTCGTCTTCGTCATCGAAGGGCACGAAGGCCGCAACGGGGCCGAAGGTCTCCTCATGGAGGACCAGCGCATCCTCCGGCACATCCGCGAGCACCGTCGGCCGGAAGAAGTTCGCACCCGCCTCGGTCCGCTTGCCGCCGGCGAGCAGGCGCGCGCCCCTTTCGACCGCATCCGCCACATGTTCTTCCTGCTTGGCGACTGCCCGTTCGTTGACGAGCGGGCCGATATCGGGATCGGAAAGTCCCGTGCCGACCGTCATCGCCTGTACTTTCCTGGTGAAGGCGGCGAGGAAGGCATCATAGATCGGTCGCTCGATATAGAAGCGGTTGGCCGCCAGACAATCCTGGCCGGAGGTGGCGAATTTCGCCGTGATTGCGCTGTCCACTGCCCGGTCGAGATCGCAATCGGCAAAGGCGATGAAGGGCGCGTGGCCGCCGAGCTCCATGACCAGTTTCTTCACCGTTGCGGCGGACTGGCCGTAAAGCAGACGTCCGATCTCCGTCGAGCCGGTGAAGGACAGCACACGTACCTTCGGCGAAGCCGTCATCGCGCCGACCACTTCGGACGCCTTGCCCGTGAGCACGTTGAAGACGCCGGCGGGAAGCCCCGCGCGCTCTGCCAGTTCGGCGAGCGCCAGCGCCGAGAAGGGCGTTTCGGAGGAGGGGTGGGCGACCACCGTGCAGCCGGCTGCAAGGGCCGCCGCGGCCTTGCGCGTCAGCATCGCGGCGGGGAAGTTCCACGGCGTGACGAGCCCCGCCACGCCGGCCGGCTCGCGGGAGATCCGTATCTCGGCGCCGGGCAGGTGAGAGGTCACGCTCTCCACGTTCAGCCGCTTTGCCTCTTCGGCGTAGAACTCGATGAAGGATGCCGCATAGTCGATCTCGCCACGGGCCTCCGAAAGCGGCTTGCCCTGTTCCAGCACCATCAGGTGGGCAAGGTCCTCGCGGGCATCGACGATCAGGGCGTGCCAGCGTTTCAAAAGTCCGCTGCGCTCCTGGGGCAGGCGCGCCGACCATCCGGCGAAGGCACGGTGGGCGGCCTCGATGGCAGCCTCGGCCTGGGCGGCGGCGAGCGCGGGTACGGCGCCGAGGCGGGCGCCGTCGGCCGGATTGGTGACGTCGAGCGCGCGGTCGCCTTCGGCGGCGATCCAGCGGCCGTTCACATAGGCATATTCGCGGAAGAGGCGCGGGTCGCGCAGGTGAGAGAGGTCGGTCTTTTCGAGTGCGGCAAGGGCGGACATGGGCTCACTCCCTAATCGGATCGCGCTGATACTGCCCATGAAATGGGGCCGAAGGACCCAAAAAAACCGCTGTAAGCGCGGCCTCCCGCCAATGATCTTTCTAAAGTGAACAGGTTCTTGGCGTTATTTCTTCTGCGGAGTGGTTTCGCCTGCCGCAAGGAGTTCGATAGGAAGGCTTTTCGGCTGCTTGACGGGCTTGGTCACGATATAGGTGAAGTAGCGCACGAGCCCCAGTCGCGCCTCCAGAAGCTGGTCGACGAGGCGCTGATAGGCGTCGATGTCGGGCGCGACAACCTGCAGGATGTAGTCGAAGCCGCCGCCCACGGCCCAGCAGCCGACGATCTCGTCGATGTTCTTCACCCAGCGCTCGAAGAGCTGGAAGTTTTCCGCCCGGTGCCCCTCCAGTTCCGCGGCCATGAAAACGACGACATGGGGCGCGATGCGGTTGAGCGCGACGTCTGCGCGATAGCCGGTGATGATGCCGGCGTTCTCGAGCCGCTTGAGCCGCTCCCAGCAGGGTGCGGGCGTGAGGTTCACCCGCTCGGCCAGCGCCGTCTTGGAGATCCGGCCTTCCTTCTGGAGGATGGCGAGGATTTTCAGGTCGCGGTCGTCGAGTTTCAGCATTCAAGGGTTCCTGCCTGGAAGAGGGCGCGCGAATACAGACGAGACCCTTCCCGTCCCCCTTCCGTATCCATGCCTGAACACCGTTGACAAGGGCTTGCGCACGAAGCGAAGCCGCGCAGACCGGGCAATCTAGCTCCTTATCATGCTCCCGGCGCCCGCCTCCTTCGCCTGCTTCAGCGCAAAGGTGGCGATCGCAGTGTCCTGGGCACCGGTGCCAGTGAGATCGCAGATGGTCACCTGGTCCTGGCTCGTCCGGCCGGTCCTGCCGTTGACGATCTCGCCGAGTTCCGTCGGCGTGCCGCCCCGCCACAGGCCGGCAGCAACGGCGGAACGCAATTCGCCCAGCTTTTCGCACTGGCTCGCACGGTCCGCAACGTAGAGACCGGCTGCGACGAGGGCGCGGGGGTCGATTTCGTTCTTTCCCTCCTGGTCGGACCCCATGGCTGTGACATGCAGGCCCGGATGCAGCCAGTCGGCCTTCAGGATCGGCTCCTCGGCGGGCGTGGTGGTCACGACGAGCTGGCTTTCGGCCACCAGCCGGGCCGGGTCGCCTTCCGCCTGCGCCTCGATGCCGGTTGCTGCGGCGATGTCCTTCGCGCAAGCCTCGGCCCTCTCCCGGTCGCGGCCCCAGACGAGGACGCGCTTGAAGGGGCGGACGAGGCGTGCGGCCTCGATCTGCAGGCGCGCCTGAAGCCCGGTGCCCATCACGCCGGCCGTCTCCACGTTCTGCGGCGCCAGATGCTTCGCCGCCACCGCACCGGCCGCCGCCGTGCGGATGTCGGTCAGATAGCCGTTGTCGAGCAGCAGGGCCTCCACGAGCCCGGTCCTGGCGGAAAACAGGATCATCAGCCCGTTGAGGCTCGGCAGCCCGATCTTGGGATTGTCGAAGAAGCCGGGGCTCACCTTAATGGCGAAGCCGTCGAAGCCGGGGATATAGGCGGTTTTCACGTCCACCTCGCCATTGGCTTCTGCGATCGCCATGGACAGGATCGGCGGCATGACCACCTTGCCGGTGCCGAGTGCGGCAAAGGCCTGCGCGACCACTTTCACCGCCTCCGTATCGAGACGGACGGCGTTGCGCAGTTCAGGTTCGGTCAGGATGAAAATGTCATGCGCCATATCGAGTGCCTTTAAGCAAATACTCGCCTAGCCGCACGTCGCGGCCGCTTGCGATATCGGTGAAGACGGCCATATCCACGTTGCGTCCGGTTATGATGCTCGCCACCGGGCCGTTCAGACCGTCCAGCTTGTCCGAGAGCAGCGCGGCCGCGCCCACGGCACTTGCACCCTCGCAGACGATCCGGTCCTCGAAATAGTGGACCTGCATCGCCCGGTAAATCTCGTCCTCGGTGACCAGGACCACTTCGTCGAGGCAATCGCGGCAAAGCGCGAAGGAGTGGCGGTTGTCGTCGCCGAGGCCGCCGCCGAGCGAATCCGCGAGGCTTTCGACCTCCGTGACCGGGACCGGCTTGCCCGCCTCCAGCGCGGCGTGCATGGCCGCGCCACGGTCCATGGTGATGCCGATCACGCGGACGGATGGCTTGATGCGTTTCAGCGCGAAACCGATGCCGGCGGCCAGCCCGCCGCCTGAAAGCGGGATGAGGACCGTCTCCAGATCCGGCCGCTGCTCCAAAAGCTCGAGACCGATCATGCCCTGGCCGGCGATGACGCGCAGATCGTCGAAGGGCGGGATTTCGGCGAGGCCCTCCTCGCGCGCCAGGCGGCTGCTTTCCACGTGCGCCTCGTCCTGGCTGCGGCCGACGATGCGGGCTTCGGCGCCGAGCGCCCGGATGCCGTCTACTTTCGCCTGCGGGACGAGGCTCGACATGCAGATGACGGCGCGCAGGCCGCGGGCGGCGGCGGCGTAGGCGACGGCGCGGCCGTGATTGCCGGTGGAGCAGCAGGTCACGCCCGCCGCGTCCTCGGGCAGGGCGAGAACGGCGTTGGCCGCGCCACGCAGCTTGAAGGCGCCGGTGGCCTGGGCGATCTCCAGCTTGAGCAGCACGTCGTGGCCGGCGATCCGGGCGAGGAAAGGGGAGGGGACGAGCGGCGTGTCCAGCGTGGCGGTGCCGGCAATCCGCCGGCGCGCCGCCAGGATGTCGGCCAGCGAAAGCGTCGTTACCACTAGCTTGCCTCCAGAACGGCGCTCAGGAACTGGCGCGTGCGCTCTTCCTTGGGGTCGTTGAAGATCTCGTCGGGCTTGCCGGATTCGGCGATCCTGCCGCCGTAGAAGAAGCAGACGCGGTCGGCGAACTCTCTGGCGAAGCCCATCTGGTGGGTGACCATGAGCATGGTCAGGCTGTGCTCGGTGCCGAGCTTGCGGATGACGTTGAGCACCTCGCCGACGAGTTCCGGATCGAGTGCGGAGGTCACCTCGTCGAAGAGCATCACCTTGGGCCGCATGGCAAGCGCGCGGGCGATGGCCACGCGCTGCTGCTGGCCGCCGGAAAGCTGGCTGGGATACTGATCTCTCTTGTCGCCGAGCCCCACCATGTCGAGGAGTTCCGTGGCCCGTTCCGCCGCCGCCTTCCTGGAAAGGCCCAGCACGTGGAGCGGCGCTTCCATGCAGTTCTTGAGCGCCGACATGTGCGGGAAAAGGTTGAAGTGCTGGAAGACCATGCCGACGTTGCCGCGCACACGGCGTAGGTAGCGCTCATCGGCCGGCACCAGCTTGCCGTTCTTCTGCATATGCGTCATCGGCTCGCCGTCGACATAGATGACTCCCTCGTTGATGCGCTCCAGCGTCATCAGCATGCGCAGCACCGTCGTCTTGCCGGAGCCGGACGGGCCGATGATGGCCACCTTCTCGTTGGGGGCGATTTCCAGATTGAGCGAGTCGAGCACGGTCAGGGAGCCGTAGCGCTTGGTCACATTGTCGAACTTGACCATGGGAGTCGTCATCGCGCGCCTCCGGGATTGCGCAGGGTGCGGTTGAGATAGGCCTCCACCCGGCGGATCAATGCCGCCGCGACCAGGCTCATGACCAGGAAGAACGCCCCGACGATCGTGATTGGCTCGACATATCGGAAGCTTTCGGATCCCAGGATCTTGGCGGTCTGCATGAGTTCCAGCACCGCGATGGCCGAAAGCAGCGGCGTCTCCTTGAAAAGGGCCACCAGATAGTTGCCGAGCGCCGGCACCACGGGCGGAATCGCCTGCGGGATGATGATGTCGCGGAAGGTGATGTAGGGGCTTAGATTGAGCGCGATGGAGGCCTCCCATTGTCCGCTGGGTATGTTTTCGAGCCCGGCGCGGTAAACCTCCGAGCAGTAGGAGCCGTAGTGCAGGCCGAGCGCGATCACCCCGGCGACCATGGCCGGCAGGACGACGCCGAATTCGGGAAAGACGAAATAGATGAAGAAGATCTGGATCAGCACCGGCGTCGAGCGAATGAACTCGACGAATCCGGCCGTGGGAATGGAAATCCAGTTCGTCTTGGACATGCGCATGATGGCGAGCACCAGGCCGAGAACGGCGGCCAGGATGAAGCCCAGTACCGTCGCCTGTATGGTGACCAGCGAAGCGCGCAGCAGCGCCGGCATTATTTCCCAGACGTAGCTCCAATCCCAGAACATCGCTCATCTCCCCCGCGCGATGCCGCGTGCAGCGATGGTCTCGAGCGTGCGCGTGCCGACGGTGATGACGATGGAGATCGCCAGATACATGACCAGAACGATTGTGAAGATCTCGACCGTGCGGAACGTGATCTGGTTCATCTGCTGTGCTTTGAAGGTGAGGTCGGAAATCGTGATGAGCGAGACGAGTGCCGTCGCCTTCAGGAGCTCGATGAAGAGATTGCCCCACGGCGGGATCATCGCCACGAAAGCCTGCGGCAGAATGATCCGGCGCAATGCCAGTGCCCGCGGCATGTTGAGCGCGACGGACGCTTCCCACTGGCCGCGCGGTACGGAATTCACCGCGCCGCGCACGACTTCGGCGCCGTAGGCGCCCACATTGAGCCCCAGGGCGGCGATGGCCACGGTCATAGGATCGAGCACGACGCCGAAATGGGGCAGCACGAAAAAAAGCCAGAAAAGCTGGACCAGCGCCGAGGTGCCGCGGAAGATCTCGATGTAAGCGACGGCCAGCCAGCGGATCGGGCCGAGACCGTACATTTTGGCCATCGCGCCGATCAGCGCCATGACGACGGCGAGCAGCGAGCCGCCGACGGTGATCTGGATTGTGACCCAGGCGCCCTGGAGGAGGCCTGGGATGAATTCTCGGAAGCCTGCGAAGCTGGAGACCGCCAGGCCCGCGGTGAAGAAGACGATTGCGCAAACCGCGAGCTGGCGAAGTTGCATCGCGAACCCTCACATCCCCCGATTACAACCGCTTGATCGGCGCGGTCCTTTCCCCACCGCTTCTGCGGGAGCCTCGATTCGAGGCGGCCCGGCCGAAGCCGGTGCCGCCGTTCTCTCTCGCCGGCCTTATCCGTCGCCCGAGCAGAGTTCCTCGGTCGTCTGCGTGGGCAGATAGCCTTCACCGAAGCCGAACTGCGACACGAGCTCGATATGCTCCTCGGTGCCGATGAAGTCCGTCAGGTGGCTGTTGAACTCCTCCAGCAGCGCTTCGTCCTCCTTGCGGAAGGCAAAGCCGCCGTGGCCCATCACGGATTCGCCGGCGACCTCGGCGAAGGGCTCGGTGGATTCCACGCCCTCGTTGTTTTCCGCCATGCGCTGGATGGACAGGGCGGTCAGCGCGGCCGCATCGGCGCGACCGGCCCGCACGGCGCTCACCAGGCTGGCCTGGTCGGGCAGAACCACGAGCTGGTCCTCCGGAATTCCCGCTGTCTCTGCATAGCCGGCCTCCACGGCACCGGCCATGACGGCGAGGGTCAGGTCGCCGTTTTCCGCGATGGAGCCGTAGTCGGTGATGTTTTCGGGATTGCCCTCGGCGACGAGGAGCGCCTGCCCGATACCGTAGGATGGTTCGGAAAAGGCGACCTGCTCGCAGCGCTCCGGCGTGATGAACATGCCGGCGGCGATGATGTCGAAGCGGCCCGCCTGGAGGCCGGGGATCAGCGATCCGAACTCGGTGAGCACGCCGTCGACTTCATCTATGCCCATGCGGGAAAGGATTTCCTTTGCGACCTCCGGTGATTCACCGGTCAATTCACCGGCGGGCGTGGCGAAGCCATAAGGCGCCTCGTTGGCGAATCCGACGCGGATATAGCCCTGCTCGCGCGCGCGCTCCAGCGTGTCCTGCGCGGAAGCGGCGGTGGCGAACGTACCCAGTGACGCCGCCACGGCACCCAGCGCCACCATTCCCTTCAGAACAGTCCGTCTCATGGTGTCTCCCCTGCGTTTTCGTGAAAAATGAAATTGCTGGCCGACACAGCCTGTTGTATACATCATCACGCGTGTCGAGCGCTTGTCAACGGGCCTTCGACAACGCGGAAGGTTCAACAGAGTTCCCAATTATTTCAAACAGAAACGGTTAGCATCGCCCGGCAACCATGGCGCGTGGGACGCGTCGGAATGCCGGGAAGCCTTGCGTGGTTCCGGAGGTCTCATGCCCGCATCCGTCCTGCCTTTCTCCCTTCAGGAATATGCCACCCGCCTCGACAAGACGCGTCAGGCGATGGAAGCCAAGGGAATCGATATCCTGTTCGTCGAGGATCCGTCCAACATGGCCTGGCTGACCGGCTATGACGGCTGGTCCTTCTATGTCCATCAGGGTGTCCTGGTCTTCAAGGAGAGCGACCCGATCTGGTGGGGGCGGTCGATGGACGGCAATGGCGCCGTACGCACCTGCTACATGGATGACGAGCGGGTGCTGCGCTATCCCGATCACTATGTACAGGCCAATTCGCTGCATCCCATGCAGCATCTTGCGGAGATTATCCGCGCCCACGGCTACGGCAACCAGCGCATCGGCGTGGAACTGGAGAACTATTATTTCTCCGCGAAGGCGTATCTGGTCCTCAAGGAAGAGCTCCCGGACGCCAAATTCGTCGACGCCACCGGGCTGGTGAACTGGCAGCGCGCCGTCAAGTCGGACGAGGAACTGGTCTTCATGCGCCGCGCGGCGCGCATTTCCGAAAAGATGATCGACGGCATCGTCGAGCGCATCGAGCCGGGCATGAAGAAGAACGACCTGGTGGCCGAGATCTATGCCGACGCCATCCGCGGCGTCGACGACGACTGGGGCGAGTATCCGGCGATCGTGCCGCTTCTGCCCACCGGTTCGGACGCCGCCGCCCCGCACCTGACCTGGGACGGGCGTCGCTTCGAGCAGGGGCACGCGACGTTCTTCGAGATCGCCGGCTGTTACCGCCGTTACCACACGCCCTTCTGCCGCACCGTCTTCCTCGGCACGCCCCCGCAATACATGCTCGAGGCGGAAAAGGCACTGGTGGAGGGGATCGAGGCCGGCCTCGACATCGCCCGTGCCGGCAATCGCGCCGGCCAGGTCGCCGAAGCGCTCTACGGCGCGCTGGAAAAGGCCGGCATCAACCGCGACGGGCGCTGCGGTTATTCCATCGGTATCTCCTATCCGCCGGACTGGGGCGAGCGCACCATCTCTTTCCGCCGCGAGGACGAGACTATCCTAGAGCCGGGCATGACGTTCCATTTCATGCCGGGTCTGTGGATGGCCGACTGGGGCCTGGAGATCACGGAGACCATCCTCATCAGGGAGGAAGGCCCGGCGGAGACCCTTTGCAAGCGGCCGCGCGAGCTTATCGTGAAGGAATAGACGCCGCCGGCGTTTCATGATCAATGTCGCGGACTGCGCCTTCGGCGGTGCGGCGGGTTTCGTCCGACCCCGCACCGCCGGCGCCCCCGCGCTGGAATGCAGGACCGACGCATGGCCGATATCGCACGAACGAGAGATATTCTTGCCGATCTGGTGGCGTTCCCGACCGTTTCGGCCGACAGCAATCTGGGGCTCATCGCCTATGCCGGCGAGATCCTGAGCGAGGCCGGTGCGCGGCTTTCGATCCACCATGACGAAAGCGGCACCAAGGCCAATCTTTTCGCCACCCTCGGGCCGGAGGGCGACGGCGGCATCGTCCTTTCGGGACACACCGACGTCGTGCCCGTGGAAGGGCAGGACTGGACGGGCGACCCCTTTCGCCTGCGCGAGGCGGACGGGCGGCTCTACGGGCGCGGCACATGCGACATGAAGGGCTTCATCGCCTGCTGCCTCGCCATGGCGCCCGTCTTCGCCGAAAGGACGCTCAAGCGGCCCCTGCATTTCGCCTTCACCTATGATGAGGAGGTGGGCTGCTTCGGCGCGCGGGCGCTGATGGAGGATCTGAAGCGCGCGCAGATACGCCCCGCGGCGGCCATCATCGGCGAGCCGACCCTGATGCGCATCATCGAGGGGCACAAGGGCTGCTACGAGTATACGACCGAATTCCGCGGCCTCGAGGGCCACGGCTCCGACCCCGACCGTGGCGTCAATGCGGTGGAATATGCCGTGCGCTACGTTTCGCGCCTGATGGCGCTGGCGGAGGATCTCAAGGCTCGCGCACCGGCGGAAAGCCCTTTCCGGCCGCCCTGGACGACGCTGCAGGTCGGCCTCATGCAAGGGGGAGCGGCCCGCAACGTCATTCCCGGACATTGCGCCGTGGAATGGGAGATGCGCCCCGTGCAGGAGGCCGATGCCGCATTCGTGAAGGACAACATCCAGGCCTATATCGACGCGGTGCTGCGCCCGGCCATGCAGGCGGTCTCGCGCGAGGCGGACATCGTCACCCATGTGGTCGGCGAGGTGGAGGGACTGGAGCCGGCTACCCGATCGGAGGCCCGGCGCATCGTCTGCGAACTGACCGGCCTCACCGAGGCGGAGGTGGTGGCCTTCGGCACCGAGGCGGGTCTCTTCCAGAGCGCAGGCGTCTCCGCCGTCATCTGCGGCCCCGGTTCGATCGCGCAGGCGCATAAGCCCGACGAGTTCGTTGCCGTCGAGCAGCTCTCCGCCTGCCTCGGTATGCTCGAGCGGCTCACGGCGAAACTGGTGTGAACAAAGATGGCAAAGACGGGCGGCAGCGAGGCGCGTGTCCGCTTCGAGCGCATCTACCGGATATTGCGCCGCCGCATCTGTCTCCTGGACTATCCGCCGGGGCGACGGTTGCGCGAAGAGGATCTCGCCGCGGAGTTCAGCACCAGCCGTACGCCCGTTCGCCGCGTCCTGGCGCGGCTTGAGGACGAGGGCCTTGTCAGATCCGTGCACGGCGTCGGCACGATCGTCACGGATTTCAGTATCGACGACTTGCAGCAGGTCTATCAACTGCGTGTCGAACTGGCCGAACTGATCGGCAAGCTGGCCCCAGTCGCTCCGGATCCGGAAAGGCTGGCGGCCTTTCGCCGCCTCGTCGAACGCGGGCGGGAGCTGGCGGACAAGCCCGACGCACGCGAATTCGCCAGGCTGAACATGGAGTTCTTCCATCTCCTGATGACGCTGACGGCCAACGAGCCGCTCAAGGAGATTTCCGAGCGGCTCTACTACCAGACGACCCGCGTCTGGCTGAAAACCGCTTCGCGGCTCGCGCAGTACGAGGACATGCTGCGAAACGAGATCAGCATCTTCCAGCGCGAGATGGCCGATACGGTGGCGGCCCTCGAGGCGGGCGACCTGAGGATCATCGGGCATATCCGTCGCTCCCATGTAGCGATGAGCTTCGCCAGACTGCGAGCGGAAACCCATCCGGCGCGCTGAGGTCGACTATGGGGAACGCACGACTGGGAGCGGGCCCCGCGTTGCCGGCCGACGGCCGCGTTCCGCCCGCAATGAAGAGCGCAATCATGCAGCACCCTATGGAACCTCCGCTCCTTATGCTGGTTGGCCCAGCGAGGGACGCGAACAGGTGGGACCACGCTCGTGGCAGGGAAACGAAATGGGAGGATTGCAGCGCCGGGTCGGCGTGCTCGTCGTCGAGGACGAATTTCTTATCGCGCTGGATGTCGAGGACAAGTTTCAGCAGCTGGGCTTCTGGGATATCCATGTCGCCCACAGCGTGGAGCAGGGCAGGGATGTTCTGCGCGACCACGTGATCGGCCTTGCCTTTCTGGACGTGAACCTCGGCCGCGAGGTGGTGTTTCCGCTGGCCGAGGAACTGCGCGCCAGGCAAATCCCCATCGTCTTTTCCACCGCGCGTTCACGCGGCGACATACCGGTGGAATGGACCGGCTATCCGATCCTTGGCAAGCCGCTCGAGCCTGCAAGTCTCCTGGACGCCCTTCGCCGGCAGGGCGTCGAGCCTGACGGCGGCGGGTGACGGGGCGGCCGGTCCATCCGAAAAACCGGTTAACGCGACGATTCAAACTTTATTGGCAACTTTGCGCTAACGCTGCAGGCTCGCCCACATGCGAGGTGCCACCTCGCTTTGGACCGGGGGGGTGCAGGTCGCATGCGCAGTTCTTTGTTGGTCATATTCTTTGCCGCCTGCCTCGGGCTCGCCGCTTGTTCGGGCAGCACCGACATCGATTCGGCGCTGAAGGTCACGAAACCGTCGGCGGAGACGACGGCCTCCATCGTCAGGCCCGATGCCGCCGTTCCGGGCGGAAGTGGCGAGACGACCGACACCCCGGCCGGCATGACCGCCATCGCCGAACCGGACCACGTGAAGGCGGCGGCCTTCGAGCAGGTGGCCTTCGCCAACCCGCCGAAGCCGCAGTTGCGCCCGGACGCCGCGCCGTCCGCGCGTGTCGTTCCTGCCCGCTTCGACGATGCCCACCCCATCGACTTCGGGCGCGTGACGCCCAAGCACCACGCCGTTCACGGTGTCGACGTCTCGCGCTGGCAGGGCGAAATCGACTGGCCGAGTCTGCGCGCCCACGGGGCCAACTTCGCCTTCATCAAGGCGACCGACGGCATCGACCATCTCGACCCGATGTTCAGGAAGAACTGGGAAGGCGCCCGTGCTGCGGGCATCATGCGCGGGGCGTATCATTTCTTCTACTGGTGCCGGAAGGCGTCCGACCAGGCGAGGTGGTTCATCCGCAACGTCCCAAAGGAGAAGGATGCGCTGCCGCCGGTGCTGGATCTTGAATGGAACCACCAGTCGAGCTGTAAGTGGCGCCCGTCGCGTGCCGAGATCCTGGAGAAAATCGAGGTTTTCGTGGAGCGGCTCGAACAGCATTATGGACAGCGTCCCATCATCTACACCACGCCGGATTTCTATGACCACGTGCTGAAAGGCGCTTTCCCGAACCATCCGTTCTGGCTGCGCGCGGTCGCCGAGCACCCCTCCAAGGTCTATCCCGGCCGCGACTGGGTGTTCTGGCAATATTCGGGCTCGGGCTTGAGCGGCGGCGTGGACGGGCGCATCGACCTCAACGTCTTTTACGGCGACGAGGCGGAGTGGCGGCGCTGGCTCGCGCACGTCGCTGGGTGAGGGGCGCGCCCGGCGCGCGCGCCTTCGCCGCGTGGATTTGAGGCCGCCATCGGTTTCCGGCGTGGCCGGTTCGCTTTTTTGCCACCATTGCGCATTACCGGGCGCATTCCGCGCCGCTCACCCGCATTAGCGGCGGTGCGGGCGTATATTTTTTTGTTTTGAACATGTCGTCGGACCCGCGCCTTTCGCGGGGATCGGCTGAATATTGAAAAAGATTGGAAGCACGCATGAATTTTGTCAGAGACCGGGAACTCGCCCAGCGTTTCAGGAACGGTGCCGTCTCCTCGCGGGAGAGGCTGCTGTACTATTTAATTGTCATGACGGTCACGACCGTGTTGTTCTCATCGTTCTTCACCGCGGGGGCGGAAGAGGAGGGCGCCAGCCGATGGGACCTGGTTCTCGACATCTTCTACATTGTCGTGCAACTGGTTGGCGTATTGGTCTGCTACAGCACGAACAGGCGCGGAGACGATAGGGAGTTCATCGAAAGGATGGTCTGTATCGGCTTTCCGGTCGGCGTCCAGACATTTTTGATTTGCATTCCCATCATCGGATACTACGTCGTCGCTTCGTTCTTCCTTCCCGAGACGGACTTGTCCGGCTATCCGTATATCCTTCCGGGCGTGACGCTCCCGGTGATCTATTACTACTGGCGTCTGAACGCCTCCATCCGCGTGGCGGCGGGGTAGCGCGTCCTGTCATGCGAGGAAAGCGGCGAAGTTGGCGAGCGTGGCATTCAGCCCGGCCTCGTGGTCTTCCCGGGAGATACCCGGAGGCACGTTCTCGGCCGTAACCGTCACCTCCGTCCCGCCGGGGACGGGGGCGAGGCTCCACGTCATCCGCATCTCGCCGGCAAAGGCCGGGTCGTCTGACCGGAAAGTGACCGCCTGCACGATGCGCTCGTTTTCGACGAGTTCCAGGAAGCGGCCCTCGACGACATCGGTGCTTTCCGTGGTCTTGCCGCGCAGGGAAGGGGCGGGGTTCTCATAGGTGAGCGCCATGCGGAAGGCTCCGCCCGCGCGCGGCTCGAAGGCGGAAATCTCTGCCGCCATGCCGGTGGGCGGGAGCCATCTTGCCAGGGCGGCGGGGTCCATGAAGGCGCGGTGGACGGCGTGCGGCGGAACCTTGATGAGGCGGGAGGCGCGGTCGGTTCTATCTGGATTTCTCGTCAATGCGTGGTGCTCTCAAGCGGCTTTCCCACGACGGGATTGTAACGCTTTGCTGGTTCGAATTGAAGTCGGGCACTCGGCTGTCATGGTGCCGTATTGCTTCTTCGGCAATAGCGTTGCCTCCGGGAGCCGTTCAGGTAGGCTCTCTTCATGACCGGCTATGTCTACATGGTCGCCAGCCAGAAGCGCGGCACGATTTACATCGGTGTGACGAACGATCTCGGCCGCCGCGTTGTCGAGCACAAGGACGGTAAGGGATCACGGTTCGCCAGCCGCTACGGTGTGACGCGGCTTGTCTGGTACGAGGAACATTTCGATATGCGTGATGCGATCCAGCGTGAGAAATCGCTGAAACGCTGGCCGCGGCAGTGGAAAATCGAACTGATCGAGAAGGCCAATCCCGAGTGGCAGGAATTGCTGCGCGGCTGGGGGTGGTGAGAACCGCATCCGACCGACGTACCGTGGCCTTCGCTGGCGACCCAGGGGCCTCGAAACCGACGATCAGCATCACCGCTTCGTCATCCTCGGGCTCGACCCGAGGATCCATGCGGTGACAGTAGCGACGCGTGCGGGCTTTCCGGTATCGGGCGTCCAGTGCCGGAAGCATCGGGCGTGAGCGGAGAGGGAACGGCATGGATCCCAGGGGCTGCGCCTTCGGCTCCGCCCTGGGATGACGAAGGAGGGATGGCGGCCCGCGGTTGTCGTTGCCATTGCTGTTGCCTGCTGCTACCGGGGGCGCGAACTCTCCCCCTATCGTCATCCTCGGGCTCGACCCGAGGATCCATGCCGTGACGGCGACGATGGGTTCGGCGTTTCCGGCATGAGGTCCGGTGCTTGAAGCGCCGGGCGCGGTCGGAGAGGGAATGGCATGGATTCCAGGGTCTGCGGCCTTCGGCTCCGCCCTGGGATGACGAAGGAGGGGATGCGCCCGCCACCGTCGTTGCCATTGCTGTTGCCTGCTGCTGCCGGGGGGCGCAAACTCTCCCCCTATCGTCATGCCGTGACGGCGACGATGGGTTCGGCCGTTCCGGCATGGGGCGTCCAGTGCCGGAAGCATCGGGCGTGAGCGGAGAGGGAACGGCATGGATCCCAGGGTCTGCGCGACGCTGCTCCGCGGCTGCTCCGCCCTGGGATGACGAGGCGAAATTGGCTAGGTCAGCGGTTCTACTGCGACCCGAACAATTGAATTGCTAGCGAAGTAAGACTCGCCAGAGCTCCACCGATGTTGAGTGATGACTTAGCAATCGCTTTGCCTAATTTTGTATCCCTAAAAATAGAATTCCGCCTCTCCTCCGGCATTTGAGCGATCCTACTCAGTACACGAAGTCCTTCGAGAACTTCAGCATCGGTAATGTGGTCTCCGAGCCGATAGTGCCTTCTAACATCCTTTATTATAAAGGGCGTTTGAACGCGGTGCGCTGTTACGTTTTTGAAATCGCCATTGGGCCCTCCGTTATAGATAACATTGCAGTCTACAGCTTTGAGACCATCGACTGAAATCGGGCTGTCGCTTTCATTTTGGATCACAGTACCGCAGTTGGCAGCGGTAAGATTCTGGATACGAATCGGCATCAGGTCCCTCGTTGAGTTGCTGGGTTGCATAAAGACACATTTATTTTGTTTCCTGTTTGTTCCCCTGCATAGTTTCGGCCCGGTTTTGTACCGGGCCGAATGATGATGGTCGTCCGTCTCGCCCTCAGCTACACCCGCTCGTCGCCCCACAAGTATCGCACTTCTCGCAGGTCCCGTTCCGCACCATCGTGAAGTTCTGGCACTCCGAGCACATATTCCCCGTATACCCTTGCGCGATGGCTTGGGCCCGGCGGTGGCTTTCGACCTTTTTGGCCTCGGCCGCTTCCTCGGCCGCCGTGTCGGAGAAGAGGGCGTTCATGCCTTCGTCTTCGAGGGCCTCCTCGGCCAGTTCCTTGGCGCGCTCCTCGTAGTCGCGGCGAAAGGCGGTGGCTTCTTCCTGGAGGCCGGCATAGGCGGGCTTGAGCGCCGTCACCGTGCCGCCGGAGGAGGAGATGGTGTGGACGTTGGAGCCTGATTTCGCGGTGGGGGCGGAGCGGGCAGGGGTGTCTGCGCCGCCCTTGGCCTCGCCCTTCGGCTCCGACTTGCCGGAGACCAGCTTGAAGGGAGTGGCGCCGCGGGTCAGGCCCTTGGAGAAGGGAAGGGCCTTGCCTTCGTTGATGCCGCGGCCGAGCGCGGTCTTGTCGAAGTCGGACGTGTCGACATGGGCGAGGTCGGAGCGGCCGAGATAGGAGACCGCAAGCTCGCGGAAGACATAGTCGAGGATCGAGGTGGCGTTCTTGATGGCGTCGTTGCCCTGCACCATGCCGGCCGGCTCGAACTTGGTGAAGGTGAAGGCCTCCACATATTCCTCGAGCGGCACGCCATATTGCAGGCCGAGCGAGATGGCGATGGCGAAATTGTTCATCATCGCGCGGAAGGCGGCGCCTTCCTTGTGCATGTCGATGAAGATCTCGCCGAGGCGGCCATCGTCGAACTCGCCGGTGCGCAAGTAAACCTTGTGGCCGCCGACCACGGCCTTCTGGGTGTAGCCCTTGCGGCGGTTGGGCAGCTTCTCGCGATCGCGGTAGAGGCGCTCGACCACGCGCTCGACGATCTTTTCGGTGACCTGCGTGGCCTGGGCGGCGGCGGGGCTTGCCACCAGCTCCTCCACGAGATCGTCGGCCTCCTCGTCATCGTCGGAGAGCAGCGAGGCGTTGAGGGGCTGGGAGAGCTTGGAGCCGTCGCGGTAGAGCGCGTTGGCCTTCAGCGCCAGCTTCCACGACAGCATGTAGGCTTGTTTGCAGTCGTCCACCGTCGCGTCGTTGGGCATGTTGATGGTCTTGGAGATGGCGCCCGAGATGAATGGCTGGGCGGCCGCCATCATGCGGATGTGGGATTCGACCGAAAGATAGCGCTTGCCGACCTTGCCGCAGGGGCTGGCGCAGTCGAAGACGGGCAGGTGCTCAGCCTTCAGGTGCGGCGCGCCCTCGAGCGTCATGGCGCCGCAGATGTGGATGTTGGCGGCCTCGATCTCCTTTTTCGAGAAGCCGAGCGCCGGCAGGAGCTCGAAGGAGAAGTCGTCGAGCTGCTCCTGGGCAAAGCCGAAGGTCTCCTTCAGCCAGTCGGCACCCAGCGTCCATTGGTTGAGCGCGAACTTGATGTCGAAGGCGGATTTGAGCGCCTCGTTGAGCGCGGCGATCTTCTCGTCGGTGAAGCCCTTGGCCTTCAGTGTGCCGGGGTTGATGGCCGGAGCCTGGTTCAGATTGCCGTGGCCGACGGCATAGGCCTCGATCTCGGCGATCTGGGCTTCGGAATAGCCGAGGGTGCGCAGCGCCTCGGGCACCGCGCGATTGATGATCTTGAAATAGCCGCCGCCGGCGAGCTTCTTGAACTTCACCAGCGCGAAGTCGGGCTCGATGCCGGTCGTGTCGCAATCCATGACGAGGCCGATCGTGCCTGTAGGCGCGATCACGGTGGCCTGGGCGTTGCGGTAGCCGTGCTTCTCACCGAGTTCCAGCGCGCGGTCCCAGGCGGCCTTGGCATGTTCCACGAGGTCGGCGTCCGGGCATTCGGCGGCCTTGAGGGGGACGGGATTGACGGCGAGCGCCTCGTAGCCTTGCGCTTCCCCATGGGCCGCGCGGCGATGGTTGCGGATGACGCGCAGCATGTGTTCGGCATTGCGCTCATAGTCCGGGAAGGGGCCGAGCTGGCCGGCCATCTCGGCGGAAGTGGCGTAGGCGATGCCCGTCATGATGGCGGTCAGCGCGCCGCAGATGGCGCGGCCCTCGTCGGAATCGTAGGGGATGCCGGAGGTCATCAAGAGACCGCCGATATTGGCGTAGCCGAGGCCGAGCGTGCGGTACTGGTAGGAAAGCTGGGCGATCTCCCTGGACGGGAACTGGGCCATCATGACGGAGACTTCCAGCACGATGGTCCAGAGGCGGACCGTGTGCTCGTAGGCCGCGATGTCGATCTTGCCGTCCTTGCCGCGGTATTGCAGCAGGTTGATGGAGGCGAGGTTGCAGGCCGTGTCGTCCAGGAACATGTATTCCGAGCACGGGTTCGAGGCGCGGATGGGGCCGGCCGCCGGCGCGGTGTGCCAGTCGTTCATGGTGGTGTTGAAGTGCAGGCCCGGATCGGCCGAGGCCCAGGCGGCGTAGCCGATCTTCTCCCAGAGATCGCTAGCCTTCAGCGTCTTCGCCGGCTTGCCGTCGATGCGGTTTATCAGCGTCCAGTCGCCGTCGTTCTCGACGGCGCGCAGGAAATCGTCCTTGAGGGAGACGGAGTTGTTGGAGTTCTGGCCGGAGACGGTGAGATAGGCTTCCGAATCCCAGTCCGTGTCGTAGGTCTTGAAGGCGATGTCCGTGTAGCCCTGGCGCGCGAACTGGATGACGCGCTTGATGTAGTTTTCCGGTACGGCGTTCTTCTTGGCCGCCTTGACCTCGCGCTTCAAGGCCGGGTTCTTTTTGGGATCGAAGCAGTCGTCATTGTCGGCCTGGCAGTTGACGCAGGCCTTCATGATGGCTTCGAGGTGCTTCTTGACGATCTTGGAGCCGGTGACGAGGGAGGCGACCTTCTGCTCCTCCTTCACCTTCCAGTCGATATAGTCCTCAATGTCGGGGTGGTCGATGTCGACGACGACCATCTTGGCCGCCCGCCGCGTCGTGCCGCCGGACTTGATGGCGCCGGCCGCCCGATCGCCGATCTTGAGGAAGGACATGAGACCGGAGGACTTGCCGCCGCCCGACAGCCTCTCGCCCTCGCCGCGCAGGTGAGAAAAGTTTGAGCCGGTGCCGGAGCCGTATTTGAAGAGGCGCGCCTCGCGCACCCAAAGATCCATGATGCCGCCCTCGTTGACGAGGTCGTCGCCGACGGACTGGATGAAGCAGGCATGCGGCTGCGGGTGCTCGTAGGCCGACTTGGATTTCGTCAATTTACCGGTGAAGGGATCAACGTAATAGTGGCCTTGGCCGGGGCCGTCGATGCCGTAGGCCCAGTGCAGCCCGGTGTTGAACCATTGCGGGGAGTTGGGGGCGACGCGCTGGGTGGCGAGCATGTAGCAAAGCTCGTCCATGAAGGCGCGGGCGTCCTCCTCGGAATCGAAATAGCCGCCCTTCCAGCCCCAATAGGTCCAGGTGCCGGCAAGCCGGGTGAAGACCTGGCGGGCATCCGTCTCGGAGCCGTAGCGCTCCTCCTCGGGAAGCTCCTTCAGTGCCGCTTCGTCGGCTACGGAGCGCCACAGGAAGGAGGGGACCGAATTCTCCTCGACCTTTTTCAGGCGCGCCGGCACGCCGGCCTTGCGGAAATATTTCTGGGCGAGAATGTCGCTCGCGACCTGCGAGAACTGGGCCGGCACGTCGATGTTGTCGAGCCGGAAGACGGTCGAGCCGTCCGGGTTCTTGATCTCGCTCAAGGCCTTGCGGAACGCGATCTCCGCGTACGGAGACTGGCCTTCTTTGGTGAACCGGCGTTCGATGCGCATCTTCGTCCCTCTGTTCGATCCCTAAATATAGCGTCCTTCGCGGTGACATGCTCGCCGCATTTTCCCCGTCTGGACGGCCAATCCACAGCAGCCCGCCGCACCTCGTATCGCGGCGGTAATCGTTCCTGATTCCCCGTGCCCGTAGCCGCCGCGGCGTCGCCGCCTAGCCGCACGTGCCGGGGAAACCGGCCAGTCCATTCCGACGCTTCCTGTGATGGTTCTCCAAACGGAGAAGTTCACATTATCTGGTGCTGGTTTTCTCAGCAAACACTAAATATAGTATTAACAACTTGCTAAAACCAGCCCTGATACCTAGCGCCCCCGTCGCCTTCTCAAACGCAAAACCGTCTCCATCCCGCTGCGGCGACAACAGGCGGACGAACAGATACACTTACCCGATTGGAAACTGACAGACTGCTGAACTTTTCAACCGCGCCCGCAACGGAACGCGTGCGATCATTAAAAGGCGACTCGCTTTCGCCCGTCAAGCACTCGTTCCTTGTAAGTTTTGTGACCGCTACATGTTGTGTGTCATCGGTGTGGATATCGGGGAACGCGCAGATCCCCACTTGTGCGCGGGGAAAGGCGCAGAACGCCGGCCGGTGGCCGTCATGTTCCGGCTGCGGACGCTACATATTCGGCCACCGCATCGATCTCCGCCTCGCTCAGCCGTTCGCCATAGGCCGGCATGGCGCCGGGACCGTCTTGCAGGGCCTTGCGCACCTGCTCGGGCGTCGGCTGGAGTTCATCGAGATTGGGGCCGACGCGGCCCACGGCGCCGGCGTCCCGGAGCACGTGGCAGACGGAGCAGGCCGGCTCCACGGAGGAAAAGAGTTCCTTTCCCGACGGAGCATCATCCCCGGCGAAGGCGCCCGCCGGGGCGGCGGCGAACGCGCCGAGGATGATGGGCATGAGGACGGAACGGCATGACATGGCGCGGGTCAGACCACCGTCACATCCACCGCCAGGCGGCGCCAGCCGCTATAGTCGTAGCCGCGGTGGTTGGGCTCGGTGACTTCCTCCTGAACGGTGCCTTCCGAATCAGTGGCGCGGCTGGTGACCGTGTAGGTGCCGGGCTCCAGATCGGCCTCCAGGACGAAGGGCCGCCAGGCGAAGCGGCCGAGGTCCGGCCCGAGCAGACGCGCCTCCTGCCAGCTTTCGCCGTCGTCGGTCGATACCTCGACCTTGTCCAGCGCGTGATAGCCGCCGAAGGCCACGCCCTCGATCAGCACGCGGCCGTTCTCCACGTCGGCCAGCGGCCGGGTCACCCATGACTTCACCTTCATCTCCCACATGGAGGGCTGGTCGGGAGCGCCGTCGACCCCGACCGGGCGGACACGGTAGCCGGTGCGCATGATGGCCGCGTCGCTCTCATCCTCGGTGAAGGCAACCCGCTGCACGTATTTCACGTTGTTGATGCCGTAATAGCCGGGGACGATGACGCGCAGCGGCCCGCCATGGGCCAGCGGCACCGGCTCGCCGTTCATCTCCCAAGCCAGGATGGCGTGCTCCATGGCGTACTCCACCGGGACCGAGCGCTCCACCACGACCTCCTTCGGATCGACGCCCTCGGGCAGGGATTCGCCGCCGGTGCTGGTCATGAAGTTACGACCGTCCTCCAGTCCGCCGAGCGCCTCGATCACGTTGCGCACGGGCACACCGCTCCACAACAGGTTGCCGGCCGCGCCGGTGCGCCATTGCGAGCCGCTGGTCTCGTGCTCGAAGAAGTCGCGCCCGTTGCCAGAGCACTGCAGCACGGTGGCGACCGTCTCCACGCCCATGCGCTTCAGTTCGCCGACGGTGAGGGTGCGGGGCTCGGCAACGCCTTCGACCGCGACCTCCCAGGCATCGCGATCGGCGATAGCCTCTTCGTCGGGCGAGGGAAGGTTGTTGCGCAGATAAAGCACATCCTTGGAGGTAATGCCGCTGGTGCCGATCGCGTCGCGCTCGGTCTCCACCGTGAGGTCCGAATGCACGATGGTGGCCCCAGGATCCTTCCAGCTGACGGCCTCAGGCAGTTCCTGCGCGTTCTGCTCCTGTGCCCGCGCGATACCCGGTGCAAGGGTGCGCAACGACGTGGCGGCGCCGGCTGTACCTGCCAGAGCGACAAGGAAGTGACGGCGTGGAATCGTGATCATGGTTTCCTCCCTGAATGGATGCCCTGCGCCCCGACACCCGTTCACGGGTGCGCGAAGGCATTCCGATGGACGTTGCATCCGTCGAACGCGGAGGTAACGGAACTATGCCGCGGTTTGTTCCTGCAAGAACGAAGCCGTGCGCGTGGCGCAGCCGCTAAAGCACTGCATCGAACAGGAGGAAGACCCCGGCGGCGAGAATGCCGGCGGCGGGCACGGTCGTCACCCAGGCGGCGACGATGGTGCGCACGTGGGCCCGGCGCACCAGCTTGCGCCGGGCGATCTCCTCGCGCGACATGCCGACATCGCCGCTTTCCCCGCCGGACGGACCGGTGGTGTTGTTGTTTCCATCGCTCCCTCCGTTCTTCACCTGCAGGCCTTTGCGTTCCAGGTAGGCGCGGCGGCGTTTCGAACGCGCGGTGTACCACTCGCGGAAGAAGCCGACACCGAAGACGGCGCCGACAGCTGTATGGGTGGAACTGACGGGCAGGCCCAGCCAGGAGGCAATGATGACCGTAATGGCGGCGGCGAGCGCGACGCAGAACGCGCGCATGGGGTTGAGCTTGGTGATCTGCTCGCCGACCATGCGGATCAGCTTCGGGCCGTACAGGACGAGCCCGATCGAAATGCCCAACGCACCGATGATCATGACCCAGATAGGAATTGCCACCTCGGCCGTGACGGTGTCCGCCTGGGCGGTGAAGACGATGGCGGCAAGCGGCCCGACGGCGTTGGCGACATCGTTAGCGCCGTGGGCGAAGGACAGGAGCGCGGCGGAGATGACGAGCGGCAGATTGAAGAGCTTACGGAGCGACTGGTTGCGGTTCTCCATCCCTTCGGACTGGCGGCGCACGTGGAAATGCGAAAGCACCCAGATGAGGACGAAGGTGCCCAGGCCCAGGGCCGTCACCCCCAAAGCGCTGACGTGAACGATCTTCTTCAGCCCCTTGGTCGCAAGATAGGCGGCGAAGGCCCCGGCCATCACGGCGATCAGCAGCGGCAGCCAGCGGCGCGCCGCGGTGATCTTGTCGTCCTGATAGATGATGAAGGTCTTGATGACGGCGAGGAACAGGGCGGCGACCACGCCGCCCATCACCGGCGAGACGACCCAACTCGCGGCGATCTGCGCCATCACGGTCCAGTCGACGGCTGAAAATCCCGCCGCCGCGATGCCCGCGCCCATGACGCCGCCGACGACCGAGTGGGTCGTCGAGACGGGGGCGCCGATCCACGTGGCGAGATTGATCCAGAGGGCGGAGGAGATGAGCGCGGCCATCATGACGCCGATGAAGATGCTGGGGCTCGCCACCGCTTCAGGCGCCACGATGCCCTTGGAAACAGTATTGACCACGTCGCCGCCGGCGATGAGGGCGCCGGCGCTTTCGAACACGGCGGCGATGACGAGGGCGCCGCCCAGCGTCATGGCCCTCGAGCCGACCGCCGGCCCGACGTTGTTGGCCACGTCGTTGGCGCCGATATTGAGGGCCATATAGGCGCCGATGGCCGCCGCGGCGATGATGATGATGGCACGGGGCTCGCCGATCACATAAACGGAGGCAAAGACGGTCGCCAGTGCCAGGAAGAGAAGTGCGAGGCCGGGCGCCACCAGCCCGCGCGCCAGCAGACTGGCCGCTTCCTCGACATGGACGAGCTTGTCCAGATCCTTGTCGAGGGTCTGTTTTCTGGGGTTGGTGGTGGTGTCGGCCATTACCGGTCTTCGCTCAGATTCTCTTTCGTTTCCAACGGGCTGTCTTCCGGCAAGGGGCGAATGACGGATTTGTTCCGTCCACGTCCGCATTTCCGGAGCGACTCATCCGGCTCATGGCAACCCCCGCCGATCGCGTGCGTGCAGCCTGTCGCCTGCGCGCAATGTGACAGTCCATCGGGTAGGAAAAGGAGCATGCAGAGACAAGCGCCGGATCGAAGATCGGCGTCGATCATGCCGTTCAGGCGGCAATTTCCCGTGGATTACCGTGGAAAGCGGTGATGAGTTCGGCCAAATCCGGCTCCTTCACCATGTCGGCGGCCGCCTCGCGTGTCACCCACAGGCGGGTGCGCTTCTTCTTCTCCGGCCATTTCTTGGCCTCGCGTTCCACCTTGAGCGGAAAGACGGCCACCTCGCAGCGCCAGAGCAGGCCCGTCGCCGTCGCCTTGCCGTAAAGATAGCGGCCCAGCGCCTCCTCGCTGATGTCACCTTCCACGCCGGCTTCTTCTGCCGCTTCTCGAGCCGCGGTCGTAGAAAGGCTTTCCCTGCCTTCGGGCCAGCCCTTGGGCAGAACCCAGCGGCCGGTTCCACGGCTGGTAACCAGCATGACCTCTATGCGATCGCCTTTCAGCCGCCAGGGAAGGGCCGCCGCCTGCACACGGGGCGGGTTGCCGCCGATGAGGCGGCGTAGCCGCTCGATCAGTCCCATGCGCGTGACGTGGCTTGCGATCATCCTTCTCCGTCCGAGGTTCCATGCGACGAATCACCGTCACATCATTCAACTTCGTACCGAGAAGATAGGTTGCGCAGGAAAATAGGCAAATAAGTGGGGCAGGGCCGCGGCCGGCACTGCTCAGCCGCGCTCGTTCTCGGCAATGGGTTTCTGGTAGGAAAAGCCCATGTCCCACGGGAAATAGATCCAGGTGTCCTGCGAGACTTCCGTGATGAAGGTGTCCACCAGCGGCCGGCCCTTCGGCTTGGCGTAGACGGTGGCGAAGTGAGCCTTGGGCATCATCGCCCGCACGATCGCTGCTGTCTTGCCAGTGTCCGTAAGGTCGTCGACGATCAGGACCCCTTCACCGTCGTTCTCGAGCAGGCCAGGTGTTATCTCCTTCAGGACCTGCAACTCGCCCTGCTCGGTATAGTCGTGATAGGAGGCCACGCAGACGGTCTCGATCAGGCGGATGCCGAGTTCCCGGGCGATCACCGCCGCCGGCACGAGGCCGCCGCGGGTGATGCAGACGATGGCGTTCCATTGTCCGTTGGCTCCCGCCAGGCGCCAGGCCAGTGCCCGTGCATCACGATGAAACTGGTCCCACGAGACGGGGAAGGCTTTGTCTGGAAGGGCCATGCTCTCAACACTCCGCGTGGGCACGTCAGCCGTGCCGGGAATGCGCGGGGAATTAGCCGGAAACGGGTCGAAGGCGCAAGGGGCGTGTGCAGATGCCCGTGGCTCCTGCAGCGGTAAACGCCGGCGTGGCCTTACTTGTGGGGGATGAAACGGAGCACGCCGACCGTATCCGAACCGGCAGGTCTTGCCCTGTCGGAGGGGTGGTTCACGCCGTCCGAGACCAGCACTTCGTCGAAATCGAACGGACTTATCCCCTCGATACAGGCGACGTTGACGCCGTATTCATTCGGATCGGAGCGGCGCTGGTGATGCGTGTAGATCCCGCAGCGCGAGCAGAAGTAGTGTTTCGCCGTCATCGTATTGAACTGGTAAAGGCTGAGTGCGTCCTCACCGGCAAGTATGTCGATGCCGCCGCGTTCGGCCGTCACAGCCACGGCTCCGCGCATGCGGCAGTAGGAGCAGGTGCAGCGGCGGGCCGTACGCAGCCCGCCCTTCAGCCGGACACGAAAGCGCACCGTCCCGCAGTGACAGGCACCTTCCGCCTCCTCGATATCGAGATCCATGATCGAAATCCGCGAATGAGAATACGGCCGCGTTTCTATACCACTATGCCAGCATGTTCTACCGCGACATTAGGACAGGGGCGGTCATCGACTGCAGCATGCTTCGCGTGACGCCGCCGAAGATGAACTCCGAGGCGCGCGAGCGGCCGTAGGCGCCCATGACCAGAAGGTCGGCGCCGGTGTCGGCGAGACGGTTGGCGATCACGTCGCCGTGGCTAAGGCCTGCCGACTGCTCGGTGCGCACGGTGACGTCGATGCCGTGACGGGCGAGCGTGGCGGCGATCGCCGCGCCGGCCATGCCGGCGTCCTGCTGCAGCGTGTCGCTCGGATCGACGGTCAGCACCTCGACATCGCCGGCTTCCTTCATCAGCGGCAGCGCGTCGAAGACGGCGCGGGCCGCCTCGCGGCTGCCGTTCCAGGCCAGGATCACCTTCTTGAAGGGGGCACTGCGGCCCGACCACGTGTAGGGGATAAGCAGGACCGGCCGGCCGCTCTCAAAGATCAGCGCCTCGACGTCGGCGACCATGCGGGCGTCGGCATCCGGGTCGTTCTGCTGCGCGATGGCCAGATCGGCCGCGCGCGCGCTTTCGATGCCGGAGACGGCGGAATCGCCGGAGACGTTTTCGTAGCCGCGCCATTCGGCGGAGACGCCTTCGCTCTGGGCGCGCTCGTCGAAGAGCGCGCGCAGCTCTGCCTGGCGGCTGTCGGCCTCGCCTTGCGCCTCGTGGGTCAAGTTCATCGCCGGAGCGCCCATGGGCGTGATCATTGCGACGGGCAGCGCCTCGGCGTGGAGGCCGATCAGGTGGCTTTCGTGTCGTGCGGCGAAGGGCAGGGCGAAATCGAGGACGCGCGGCGCATCGGCCTCACTCTGCAGGATCGCGAGCAATGTGCGGTAGGTCATAGAAGCCTCCTTGAACGGCAAGGGCGGGAGTCTATGCCCGCCAGAGCAACTCCGGGAAAGGTGGATCCCGTTTTTCCGTTCGAAACTGCGCAATATAAGACAGCTCGACCATTTCCGCGAGCCGCGGGAATGATGTAGTACAACGGTACAGGCTCAATTCCGTTTCAAAAGGTCGTCGAGCATCGCCTCGATAGCCGTCTTCGCCGCCTTCAGGACATCTTCGGATCGTGCCCGGACGACGATCTCGGTCCAGAAGCTGCCGTCCTGGTATTTCGGATAGGAGCCGATGATCGCTTCGGCGTGTGCTTTCTGGATCTCTCCGAGCGGACCGCCGATCGTTCCTTCGGGAAGCGGCGAGGGGATGGCGACCGAGAGCAGCTTGGCGCCCGTCTTGAGCGTCGGCACCACGGCGTCGAGCATGGCCTGGAAGATGGCGGGCACGCCGGCCATGACATAGACATTTCCAATGTTGAAACCCGGCGCGACGGAGATGGGATTGGCGATGTGGACGGCGCCCTTCGGCATGCGTGCCATGCGCTTGCGCGCCTCGGTGAAGGCGATGCCGCGCCGGGCAAAGTGCTCTTCGAGCAGTTTCAGCGCCTTCGGTTCATAATCGCAGGGCACGCCGAAGGCGGCGGAAACGGCGTCGGCGGTGATGTCGTCGTGGGTCGGGCCGATGCCGCCGGTGGTGAAAACATAGGTATTGCGCGCGCGCAGCGTGTTCACGGCTTCGACGATGGCCGCCTCGTCGTCGGCGACGATACGCACTTCCTTGAGGTCGATGCCGACGGCCGTCAGCATATCGGCGAGATGGCCGATATTCCTGTCCTTGGTGCGGCCTGAAAGGATCTCGTCGCCGATCACCACCATCGCCGCCGTAACAATTTCGCTCATCGCGTGTTTCCCCGTTGCGAGACCCGTCAGATAACCGGATCGCCGCGCAGCGGCAATGGATGGGAAAGGGTGAACACTGTGTCGGCAAAGAGGGATGTTCCATCCTCCGGCACGATCCCTAAATCTCGGATGGCGCAGCAATCGCCCCAATGATTGGCAAGGAGCGGAAGACACAATGACGAAGATACTGGTTCTTTATTATTCGAGCTGGGGCCACATGGAGCAGATGGCCAGGGCCGCGGCAGAGGGCGCCAAGGAGGCTGGTGCCGATGTGACGGTCAAGCGCGTACCGGAACTGGTGCCCGAGGAGGTGGCGAAGCAGGCCGGCTATAAGCTCGACCAGGAAGCGCCCATCGCCGAGCCACTGGAGCTTGCCGATTATGACGGCTTCGTCTTCGGCCTGTCGACGCGCTACGGCATGATGGCCGCGCAGATGAAGAATTTCCTCGACCAGACGGGGCCGCTTTGGGCCGAGGGCAAGCTGATCGACAAACCCGCCACCGTGATGGCCTCCACCGCCACGCAGCACGGCGGGGCGGAAATGGCGCTGACCTCTATGCAGCACGCCCTGCAGCACCACGGCATGCTCATCGTGCCGCTCTCCTACGCCTATGACGGCCAGACGGGTAACGACACCGTGCGCGGCGGCGCGCCCTACGGCATGACCACCACCACCAACAGCGACGGCTCGCGCTTTCCCTCGGATCAGGAACTGGAAGGGGCGCGGTTCCAGGGCAAGCGTCTGGCCGGAATTGCCGCGAGGCTGAAAGGCTGACGTAACGCCGGTGGAGGGGGCGGCGACTTGCCGCCCGCTTCCTCAGGCATGGCCGCCGCGCCGGCCTTCTTTCCTGCGATGCCACCACACTTCGATCCGGCGGCGAAAGCGCCGCACGGCTGCGACATCGTATGAAAGGATGAGCAGTCCCACCGGCACCATCCAGAAGCCGAGTACGGGCAGAAAGCCGAAGATGCCGAGAACGGCCAGCGCGCCACCGATCCCGAGGCGTGCGATGCGCGAGCGGGGAACGGGAATACGGCGCCCGGCCACCTTGACGTGCGGACGGTCCCGCGCCGCGCGGTCGTGGTCTTGGCGTGGGGTTTGCTTTTGCATAGTCCCTTTTCCGGCGTCCGTGTCCATGGTCCCGCGCTGCTTAAAGCCGCGCCTTGCGGTACGCGGCGCGCTTTCCCATATGGAGTGACGAATTGGCGGATGCGAGGCGCCATACTGAAATCCGAGAAAAAATTCGCAGAAGCCGCTTTGCAAATGCGAAAGCACTTTGCTATAGGCACGCTCACTTGCCAGAGCACAGGTATTCCCCGGTAGCTCAGCGGTAGAGCAACCGGCTGTTAACCGGTTGGTCGCTGGTTCGAATCCGGCCCGGGGAGCCACTTTCATTCCGTAGAATTCGTGCGGCACCCGTTGTTGGCGGCTGCGCGCATCAACCCGAGCATCGTTACCGGTGGGCGGGCGTTTGGAATTTCGTCCTGCTATCCGACCGGCTGACGAACAAAACCCGCCGCCAAAGGCGACGGGTTAGGCCTTGCCGTCGGGGCGGCGTTACTGGATTTCCGAATCCGGTTCGATGGCGTTCAGTTCGGTTTCCGCCGTTATCGGAGCAGGCAGTTCCTCGGGGTCGATCGCCGCGACTTGCTCGGCGCAAAGGCTTGCCGCATCACGGCTTATTTTCTGGCCGCCGGGCAGCATCGCCCACTCGGCGTTCTCCACGAACTGCCTCTGGCGATAACTGCTCAACGCGACCAGTTCCTGCTGTTCTAGACGCGCCTCACTTAGTGAAGAGAAGTTTTCAACGCAGATCGTGGCGGCAAGCTCGGCGTGTCGTGCCTGTGCCGCTTCTTCTGCCATTGAACGCGCCGTGCCGCCGGTAACCCAACCACCCCATGTGAAGCCAACAACCATTGTCAGGATGCTGGCTCCGACGGCGGTCCAAGCCAGAACTGATTTCTGGGGCCTGTAGTCCTTCCACCTGTCCGTGATACCCATGTCGTTTCTCCCAAAAGATTACATATGGTAACAAACCTTGAGGCTTCCGGAGATCGAATGTCAATTTTATTCGTCACGGCGGCCGCTGGAACTCCTTGTCTTTGCGAAAACGTGAGGAGTGGGAGGCTTGGAGGGTTTACCCTCACCATCGTTCCTGAAAGGGCCGAACGGCCGGTTCATCCGGCTCCCGCGGGGCAAAATGCCGGAGTTTATTTGGCCCGGACTCGTTGCGGCCCGTCAGGTGCGGCGAACCGCTGTGGCCGGGCGTTCGGCTCGTGCGGTCGTAATCACGCCGAGGGGCCGCTTTATGCGTTGACTTTTTCCACCGTTGCGCCTTATTGTCCGCGCCATGATGACGACAGGTATTCTCGTAGTAGGAACGCACATGGGCAAGGCGGCGTAGCCGTCGGGCGACAGCCACTCATGTGCGAAGACAGGGCTCCTCCGGGAGCCTTTTTTATTGGCCGATCAAAGCGAATGTGAAAAGACGGGACAGCAAACGATGAACGCACAAGCGCCGGCGCCGGAAGGGCAGGAGTTGGGCATGCAGGAAATGACGGGCGCGGAGATCGTGGTGCAGGCGCTGAGGGACAACGGCGTCGAGCATATTTTCGGCTATCCGGGCGGGGCCGTGCTTCCCATCTATGACGAGCTTTTCCAGCAGGAGGATGTCGAGCATATCCTGGTGCGCCACGAGCAGGGCGCGGGACACGCGGCCGAGGGCTATGCGCGTTCGACCGGCAAGGCGGGCGTGATGCTGGTCACCTCCGGGCCGGGGGCGACCAATGCGGTGACGGCGCTGCAGGATGCGCTCATGGATTCCATCCCGCTGGTGTGCATTTCCGGCCAGGTGCCGACCACGCTGATCGGTTCCGATGCGTTCCAGGAATGTGACACGGTGGGCATTACGCGCCCCTGCACCAAGCACAACTGGCTGGTGCGCGACGTCAACCGGCTGGCGGCGGTTCTGCACGAGGCCTTTCACGTCGCCCAGACGGGACGGCCCGGGCCGGTCGTCGTCGACATCCCGAAGGACGTGCAGTTCGCCAAGGGCACATATACGCCGCCGCAGACGGCGCCGCGCACCAGCTACCACCCGCGGGAAGAAGGCGACCAGGACCTGATCAAGCATGCGATCGCGCTGATGGCCCAGGCCGAGCGGCCGGTCATCTATAGCGGCGGCGGTGTGGTGAACGCCGGTCCGCAGGCCAGCCAGTTCCTGCGCGAGCTGGTGGACCTCACGGGCTTTCCCATCACCTCGACCCTGATGGGCCTCGGCGCCTATCCGGCATCGGGCAGGAACTGGCTCGGTATGCTAGGCATGCACGGCACCTACGAGGCCAACATGGCCATGCACGACTGCGACGTGATGCTGTGCATCGGCGCGCGCTTCGACGACCGGATCACCGGGCGCATCGATGCGTTTTCGCCGGGGTCGAAGAAGATCCATATCGACATCGATCCCTCGTCGATCAACAAGAACGTGCATGTCGACGTTCCCATCATCGGCGATGCGGGGCGCGTCCTGGAGGATCTGGTGCGCCTGTGGCGGGCGAGCGCCAAGGCCGACAAGAAGGCGCTTTCGCCCTGGTGGACGCAGATCGAGAAGTGGCGGGCGCGCAATTCGCTCGCCTACAAGCCGAACGACGATGTCATCATGCCGCAATATGCCGTCCAGCGCCTCTACGCGCTGACGAAGGATCACGACGTCTACATCACCACCGAGGTCGGCCAGCATCAGATGTGGGCGGCGCAGCACTTCGGCTTCGAACAGCCCAACCGGTGGATGACGTCCGGCGGGCTCGGCACGATGGGCTACGGCCTGCCGGCCGCGCTCGGCGTGCAGGTCGCCCATCCGGATGCACTGGTGATCGATATCGCCGGCGACGCCTCGGTGCTGATGACGATGCAGGAGATGAGCGCGGCGGTGCAGCACAACGCACCGATCAAGATCTTCATCCTGAACAACCAGTATATGGGTATGGTGCGCCAGTGGCAGCAGCTGCTGCACGGAAACCGTTTGTCGCATTCCTACACGGAGGCGCTGCCGGATTTCGTCAAGCTCGCGGAAGCCTATGGCTGCAAGGGCATACGCTGCGAGAAGCCGGGCGATCTCGACGATGCGATCACCGAGATGATCGAGACCGACGCGCCGGTGATCTTCGATTGCCGGGTGGCCAACCTCGCCAACTGCTTCCCGATGATCCCGTCCGGCAAGGCGCATAACGAGATGCTGCTTCCCGACGAGGCGACGGACGAGGCGGTGGCGAACGCCATCGATGCCGAGGGCCGGGCACTTGTGTAGAACTACATTCCGGTAGCAAGGATAGAGAACAAGCGAATGAACGCCCAGTTGAAGCCCACCGGCTCCGCGTATTTCATCGCCGCCGAGACCGAGCAGGAAGAAAAGCGCACGCTCGCCGTGCTCGTCGACAACGAGCCGGGGGTGCTCGCCCGCGTCATCGGGCTGTTCTCCGGCCGTGGTTACAACATCGACAGCCTCACCGTATCGGAAACCGAGCACGAGCGGCACGTTTCGCGCATCACCATCGTCACCCGCGGAACCCCCCACACCATAGAGCAGATCAAGCACCAGCTCGAGCGCGTGGTGCCGGTGCACCGGGTGGTGGACCTGACGATCGTCGCCCATGAGCGCGGGCAGGAGCGTCCGTTGGAGCGCGAGCTGGCGCTGGTGAAGGTGAGCGGGAAGGGCGACCATCGCGTGGAAGCCCTGCGCCTTGCGGACGCCTTCCGTGCCCAGGTGATCGACGCCAATACGGAGCACTTCATCTTCGAGATCACCGGGCGTGTCTCGAAGATCGAGCAGTTCATCGCCATCATGAAGCCGCTCGGGCTGGTCGAAGTCTGCCGCACGGGCGTGGCGGCGATGAACCGCGGGCCGCAGGGCATGTGAGCTCCCCGCGACGCTTGCCGGCGGGAAACCGAGCGGCGCCTCGCCGCGTTCCTAATCCCACCAAGCGTTGGAATTGCATGTCACTCGATGTTTTCCTCGCCCTGCTGGTATTCTCCTTCGTTTCGTCGGTGACACCGGGGCCGAACAATTTCATGCTGCTGGCCTCCGGTGTGAATTTCGGGTTCCGTCGCACGGTTCCGCACATGTTCGGCATCGCCGGCGGCTTTGCCTCGCTGCTTCTGGCGGTGGGGTTCGGGCTGGGCGCGCTGCTGACCGCCTATCCGCAGCTGCATGTCGTGCTGAAAGCGGCCGGCGGCGCCTATCTTCTCTATATTGCCTGGCGGATCGCTTTCTCGCGTTCGCTCGCCACGCGCGGGAAGGGGTGTTCGCGGCCGATGCGCCCTGTCGAGGCGGCGGCCTTCCAGTGGGTCAATCCCAAGGCGTGGATGATGGCCGTCACGGCGATGGCGATCTACACCAATCCGCAAGCGCCCGTGTTCTCGATCCTCTTGGTGGCGCTGGCCTTCACGCTGGTCAATTTCCCGAGCGTGTCCATATGGGCCGGTTTCGGCACGGCGATGCGCGGATTCCTGGCCGATCCGGTGCGGCTGAAATGGTTCAACATCACAATGGGACTGGCGCTTGCCTCGACCCTCTGGCCCATGCTGAGCGCGTGATCACTGCTCGGCCAGGAAGGCGGCGAACTGGGCAAGGGCGGCGTTCCAGTTGATGGTGATCTCGTTGGTCGACCAGCTCTCGATGTCGTCGACATAGCAAAGCTGCGGTGCGCAGCCGGCGCGTCTTCCGGCCGCCACGGCGTCCTGGAGCCAGACGTTGGGGCCGCCGGCGAGCGCACCTTTGGGCGGGTGCGGAAGGGTTGCATCGAGCTGGTGGGCGAACCAGCGCGAATGCTGGTTTTCAGAATAGGCGCTGCCGTAGCCGGTGATGAAGGAATTGGCGAGCGCATTGCGGCCCAGAAGGTAGTCGGCGGCTTCCAGCGCAGCGCGGCGGAAGCGCGGATCGCGGGAGAAGTCATAGGCGCGTGCGACGATGATGCCGATCTGGGCCATCGAGTGGTTCGAGCCCCAGCCGTACTTGCCGTCATGCGGCGCGTAGATCTGGCCGAAGGCGCGCGCATCCTGAAGGGTGACGTAGCGCCGCGCCGCCGCGATGACGGAACCGCGAAAGGCGGCTATATCCTCGACCGGCAGCGTGTTGGGCACGGTCGCCAGCGACAGGCGGCCGAGCGCGGCCACGTTCGCCCAGTCGAAGCCCGTGTCGCGGAAGACTTCACCCTGGAAATAGGGGGAGGCGGCGAGGTGGCCGCGGTAGCGCGCGTCCGCGGTGGTGATGAAAAGCTCGGCCGCCGCCCAGTAGAACTCGTCGCTCACGTCCGCATCGCCATAGGCCCCGCCGCCGGTGTCGTCCGATGCCGGTGCATGGAGAGACGGGTGGTCCCGGGCGGCCTGCCAGGCCCGCTCGGCTGCAGCAAGCAGGCGTCCGGCAAAAGCGGGATCGAACGTCTTGAACAGCCGCGCACCCTGTGCCGCGGCGGCCGCCAGATTGAGCGTGGCGGCCGTCGATGGGCGGTGCAGCTTGCGCGGCATCGGATCCTCGTGCGGGAGCATCGGCAGGCCGGTCCACGCGGTGTCGTGGAGCTTGTGATGCGCCATGCCGGCAAGCGGCTCGCCTTCCGGCACCTGCATCTTCAAGAGGAACTCCAGCTCCCAGCGCGCCTCGTCCAGGATGTCGGGCACGCCGTTTCCCCCTTCGGGGATGGCAAGCGTGTCGTCGGCGAATAGGGCCGCGGAGGCGCCGTCCACGTAGAGCGTACGCTCGTAGGCACCCATGAGCTGGGCGACGGAGATGCCGCCATTGACGACGTATTTGCCGTGGTCGCCCGCGTCGTACCAGCCGCCCGTGACGTCGAGCGTATAGGCGCAGGTCCACGGCGCGCCGTAGGCGGCGTCGGCCTCCTCGGGCGAAAGGCAGGGCACGGCGCGGTCGCCCTTGTTGGGCAGACCGTCCGCCGGCGCGGCGACATGGCCGGCGGGGCGGGCATAGGCCGCACCTGCGATCGCGCCATCGATCGCAATCCCCGAGCGTACGGGATAGAAGTAGTTGACGGCATCGCGTGCGAGGTCCCGGTAGAGCCCGGCTTCGATTGAGAAGGGATGGCTGCGGCTGCCGCCGGCTTCGATCCGGTAGGTGCCGGGCTCCGATAGATCCGTGAAATCGAGCACATGGGTGTTGGCCCGCGCCGTGGGATCGATGCCCGCGGGCACACTCTGGCCGGATGCGACCTCGTTGCCCTGATCGTCGACGATGCGCCAGGGAAGCGGCCGCTCCGCCCCGGTCAGGAACGTCGCGCGCTTCGGTCCGTCGGGAAGATAGCCGAGCTGATTGACCCCGAGGCGAGGATGTTCGTCCGCTCTCGCCGGTGTCGCGAGATATTGGGCGCCTGCAGCCAGCATGAGCCCGGCGAACGCGCCTGCCATCGTGCTCCTGGCTCTTCCGCCCGCCATCCCATTCGCCCCCTTTGACCTCTGGACATTAGCCCGAGGGCCTTAGTTTCCCGCAAAGACCTGCCTGCTTCAAAGCCCTGTTCATCGGTGGCAGAATCTGGTTTCTGGCGGTCATGGATTTTTCGCCGCAACAGGACGAGGCGCTGAAGGCGGTCTCCCGCTGGCTGAAGGACGGGCAGTCACAGCTCTTCCGCCTTTTCGGCTATGCAGGAACCGGCAAGACGACGCTTGCCCGCTATTTCGCCGAGCATGTCGACGGCGAGGTGCAGTTCGCCGCCTTCACAGGCAAGGCGGCGCAGGTGCTGCGCTCGAAAGGGGCGACGAACGCGCGCACCATCCATTCGCTGATCTACCGGCCGCGCGGCGAGGAGCAGATCGAGGACGAGACGACCGGCCGCACGACCATGTCGCCGACCTTCTCGCTCAACCGGCAGAGCCCGGTGGCCAGGGCCAAGCTCATCGTCATCGACGAGTGCTCCATGGTGGACGAGGAGCTGGGCCGCGACCTCATGTCCTTCGGCACGCCGATCCTGGTGCTGGGGGATCCGGGGCAGCTTCCGCCCATTTCCGGCGGCGGCTTCTTCACCGAGCAGGAGCCGGACTACCTCCTGACCGAGATCCACCGCCAGGCGCGCGACAACCCGATCATCCGCCTGGCGCTCGATGTGCGCGAGGGCCGGGAGTACATGTGTGGCGACTACGGCACGGCGCGGGTGATCTCCAAGGGTGACGTGAACCGTGACATGGTGCTCGCGGCGGACCAGGTTCTGGTCGGCATCAACCGCACGCGCCGGCGCTACAATCAGCGCCTGCGTGAGCTGAAGGGGTTCGACGGGCCCCTCCCGCAGGCCGGCGACAAGCTGGTCTGTCTCAGGAACGACCCAGCCAAGGGGCTTCTGAACGGCTCGCTATGGAAGGTGATGACGGCCGCGCGCGAGACCACCAAGCCCGGCATCAATCTGCTTGTCTCGCCGGAAGAGGACGATCCGGACCGGGGTGTGGCCAAGATCAAGCTCCTGAAGGCGGCTTTCGAGGACCCGGAGGCGGAGGTTCCCTGGCAGACGAAGAAGCGTTTCGACGATTTCGATTTCGGCTATGCGCTCACCGTGCACAAGGCGCAGGGCTCGCAATGGGACGAGGTGGTGCTCTTCGACGAGAGCTTCGCCTTCCGCGACACGCGCCAGCGTTGGCTCTACACCGCGATCACGCGCGCGGCGGAGCGGCTGACGGTGGTTCGGTAGGCGACGGACCGCTTGCGCTTTTGCGTTCGGCAACCGAACGGATCGGTGTTTCTTCACGCGTCTTCGACCGGCAGGCCATCTCCTGGGCAGGGCAATCGCAAAGTGTCTTGCCGCATCGACGACAACCTTGCCGTCACCCCGGAAAGCCGACGGCTTATCCAGGGCCTATTGGCCGGACTATCATCGAGCACGGCCCGGTCCTCGTCGTCCCGGTTGCATGTCAGTGCCCGGAATTGCTTTTGCGGAGATCGGCCGCGCCGCTCAATGGGTCCCGGCGCTGCGCGGCTTCGCCGCTTGGCCGGGATGCCGGGGGGAGTGCATCTGGCTAACGGATCGCCCTACGCCGGTCCCGGCAGCGGCCTGGCACCGATCCACTCCCAGGCCGCTTCGATTTCCTCAGGTTCGAAATGGCGCATCTTCATGGAAAGGAAGGGCTTGGACAGGGTGATTAACGGCTTGATCCAGCCCGGGCCGCCGACGACCGCGTATCTGCGGATGTGCTTGATGGCGCGGTTCTTGCCGCGAATGGTCTGTTCCTTCCACGCCGCACCCCAGTCGAGGCCTTCGTAATCGTGGATGAGGACGATCACGTCGATGCGCTCATGCAGTTCATAGGCACCTTCAAGGAGGCCGTACATGTTTTCCATGTCGGCTGCGCTGATGTGCCCGGTGACCTCGAAGGCGTAGGCGTCTTCACGGTCGGTGTCGATGCGCCGGACGTGCGGCGGTGTTTCGTTGATCAGCATTTGCACGCACTTCCCGCAAGGCAGATGCCTGGCACGGTCCTCCTCTGACCCCTTTGGACAACGGCGATTGGCCCTGTCAGTTCCCGCCAAAGGCGCTATAGGAGAGGGACCTGACACGCGACGCGGAATCGATCCATGCCGGCCAAGCTCTCCGTTAATCTGAACGCCATTGCCATGTTGCGCAACCGGCGTGACCTGCCGTGGCCCAGCCTGACCCGGCTCGGCCACATCGCGCTTGAGGCCGGCGCGAACGGCCTTACCGTCCACCCCCGGCCGGATCAGCGTCATATCCGCTTCTCGGACCTGCCGGACATCCGGGCACTCATCGACGACGTTTTCCCGGGGCGCGAGTTCAACATCGAGGGGTATCCGTCGGAGGATTTCCTGCGCCTCGTCGAGGAAACCCAGCCCGAGCAGGTGACTCTGGTGCCGGACGACCCGGCACAGCAGACCTCCGACCATGGCTGGCCGTTTGTGGAAAAGGGGGACTTCCTGAAATCGGCCGTCGCGCGGCTGAAGCGGCAGGGCTTTCGCGTTTCCCTCTTCTGCGATCCCGACGCGGATCAGGTGGCGCTGAGGGCGGCGAAGGAAACGGGCGCCGACCGGGTGGAGCTTTACACGGGGCCCTACGGGGCTTGCCACGACGATTCCGAAAAGGCCGCCAAGGAGTTGGAAAGACTCGGGAAAACGGCTGACACGGCGGCGGGTCTCGGGCTGGCGGTCAATGCCGGTCACGACCTCACGGTCGCCAATCTGCCGCCACTGGCCCGGCGCATCCCGGCGCTCGCGGAGGTTTCGATCGGGCACGGGCTGACGGCCGATGCGCTGGAGTTCGGCATGGCCGAGACCGTGCGACGTTTCCTGAAGGCCTGCGAAGGATAGCGCCGTCTCGGACGGTCGATGTTCGAGCCGCTCATTGCGCTGTTGCAGTGGGCCGAGCGCAATCACGGAGCCGTGCGCGAGGCTCGGGCGCGGTTCGATCAGGGCTAGTACGAGCCGCCCCACGACGAACGGCTCGATTGAGCCCTTTTCAGGCATTGCGATATGAGCGTCTCTTTCTGCCCGGTCTCCTTGAAGAACGTGTGTGTGCCTTAACAGGATTTGCGGCTCATTACCTCGGGGGTAATCGATCGCTTCCCCATCCCTTGGCAGGATCAGGCACACGGACGTCCCAGTCGGGATTGGGCCGAAGTAGCGAGGAGACCACCATGTCTGTCGGGTACACCACCACGGATAATTCAGCCAACACCGCGAGTTCCGTCGCCAACGCCACCCGGGCTGTCGTGCAGGAATTCCTTACCGCCAGGTTGGCCGGAGACACCGGGCGGCTCATCGAACTCTTCGCCGACGAGGTTGATTGGCTTCTCGCCAAGAACCCCGCCGCCCCGTGGATTCGCCGACGGTCCACCGCCGCAGAATGCGCGGCCCAGTTCACGGAATTGATGGAGTACACCGTACCCGAGCACGCGCGCGCCTCCATCGACACTTTCCTCGTCGACGGCACCGACGCTGTCCTGATGGGCGACATATCGGGGACCGTACGCGCGACCGGAAAATCCTTCGAGGGTCCGTTCGCGTTGCACCTCACTGTCCACTCACTGTCCAGGGCGGCCGGATCACCCGGCACCGCCTCTACGAAAACAGCTTGTCGATTGCCGAGGCCTGCACCCCGTAATGGATGGCCAGGACAAGACGCCTTTCAGCCGCCCACAGCCTGGATGCCGGTGACAGGCCGCAAAACGGCTGTCCCGCATGTTCGCAATGGATTTTCCGGCCACCCAAGCGAAATTCTCCACCGTCCCAAACGAGTTTGCTTGAAAACCGCCAGCGGTTGTGACAGAACCGTACCGTACGGTACTGAGAGGCGTAATCCTTGAGCGAAAATACCGATGGCCTGACGCCGCGGCAGCATGCGGTTCTGGAATGCGCGCTTTCGCTGCTCGTTACGGGGGGCGAGCGGGCGGTGACAACGGCCGGCGTGGCGCGGGCGGCGAGCTGCTCCAAGGAGAGCCTCTACAAGTGGTTCGGGGACCGCGACGGGCTGCTTGCGGCCATGATCGCCCATCAGGCGAGCAAGGTGCGCACCTACAGCGACGATGGTCGGCCGCTGGAGCGGGGGCAGTTTCGCGCGCATCTGGTCGCGTTTGCGCAGGATCTTTTGCGAGTTCTTTCCGGCGACGTGTCGCTGGCGCTCAACCGGCTGGCGATCGGGCAGGCGAGCCGAGAGGGCAGCAGGCTGGGCCAGCTTCTGGTCGAGCAGGGCCGCCGGCGGATCGACCAGGGGGCGGCCGCGCTCCTGGAATCGGGGCGGCGCTGCGGGCACATTGTCTATGACGACCTCGACGAGGCCTATCGCACGCTCTACGGGCTCGTGGTGCGCGACCTGCATGTGCGCATGCTGCTCGGCGAGGAGGGCATGCGCAGGCCGGAGGATCTTTCTGTCCGGGCGGAGCGGGCGGTCGACCAGTTCTTCACGCTGCACGGCGTGCGGGAGAAGGAGAGGGCGCACCCGTAGCGGGCGCCGGAACGTTGGCAAAGGAAGGAAACGAAGGATGCGTGTCTATTACGATCGCGATGCCGATCTGAACCTTATCAAGTCGAAGAAGGTCGCCATCATCGGCTATGGCAGCCAGGGTCGCGCGCATGCGCTCAACCTGAAGGACTCCGGCGTGAAGGATGTCGCCGTGGCGCTGCGCGCGGGCTCCGGCACGGCCAAGAAGGCCGAGGCCGACGGCTTCAAGGTTATGACCGTGGCGGAAGCGGCCGGCTGGGCCGATCTCATGATGATGGCCACCCCCGACGAGCTGCAGGCCGGCATCTACAATGCCGAGATCGCGCCCAACATCCGCGACGGGGCGGCGATCGCCTTCGCGCACGGGCTGAACGTGCATTTCGGCCTGATCGAGCCGAAGAACACGGTGGACGTGCTGATGGTTGCGCCGAAGGGGCCGGGGCATACGGTGCGCAGCGAATATCAGCGCGGTGGCGGCGTGCCGTGCCTGGTGGCGGTGCATCACGACGCTTCGGGCAATGCGCTCGACCTCGGTCTTTCCTATGCCTGCGGTGTGGGCGGCGGGCGCTCGGGCGTCATCGAGACGACCTTTCGCGAAGAGTGCGAGACCGATCTCTTCGGCGAACAGGTGGTGCTGTGCGGCGGGCTTGTCGAGCTGATCCGCGCCGGCTTCGAGACGCTGGTGGAAGCCGGGTACGCACCGGAAATGGCCTATTTCGAGTGCCTGCACGAGGTGAAGCTGATCGTCGATCTGATCTACGAGGGCGGCATCGCCAACATGAACTACTCGATCTCCAACACCGCCGAGTGGGGCGAGTATGTCTCCGGGCCGCGCATCATCACCGAAGAGACCAAGGCCGAGATGAAGCGCATCCTGAATGACATTCAGACCGGCCGCTTCACCGCCGAATGGATGCAGGAGTGGCATTCGGGCGCGGCCCGCTTCAAGGCCACCCGGCGCTTGAACGATTCGCACCAGATCGAGGAAGTGGGCGAGAAGCTGCGCGGCATGATGCCGTGGATCGCCCAGAACAAGCTGGTGGACAAGGAGAAGAACTGAGCCGGGCTCAGGTGGGAGAGACGCTCTCCTGCGGAAAAGGAAAGGCGGTGCCGTGTTCGGCACCGCCTTTTTGCTGGGCCGTCAGGTCAGCGCATATAAGGTGAGACGCACTGTCTGCGGGGTCCGTTGTAGGGCTGGAAGGTGTTGTCCGAGGCCCGGTAGGAACGGTATCTGTCGTAGCACCATCCGACATGCGCGCGGCTGAGCCGGTAGGCCGGCGCGGGGCGCACATAGCGCGGCCGGGCGTAGCGCGGCGCCGTGCCGAACTCGAAATAGATGCCGCTCCGCGGCCGGCTGTGACGGCGCCAGTCGTAATCGCGCCGGTGGTGCCTGCGCCAACGATGATCGCCACGGTGGTGCTTGCGCCAGTGCTTGTGCCGCCGATGATCGCCAACCTCGACCAGATTGGTGTTGCCCGCGGTTTCGACATTGATGACCGCATTCACTGCGGCCGCACCCACAGAAGCCGGCGAAGCCTTGGCCGCCGGAACAGCGGCGGCGAGTCCGAGCGCGAAAAGCCCGGACATGACAAGATGGGAAAGGATGCGTTTCATTGGGATACTCCGATCTTCACTTACTATCGTCCAAGCCCACAAGGTTTATCGTGAGCGTACGCTAGCACCTGGTGGATGAATGCCAAATGAACGCAAAAGTTGCGTATTGTAATGTTTTGTTAGCGATGTTGGCCCGGTATTCTCATTGAACTCAGCGAAAAGAAGCACTTTCGTCTGGGCCAAGCGTCAAAGATATTTTTCCATTTCTACTTAAAGTTTTGGCTCTCGGCTCAAACAACCGATCGTCCTTTCCTCCGCGCGTGCGGCCTCGGCGAAGTCCGGTTATAAATATGGAGAGAGATGCCAGATGCGAGCGGGCGGTACAGCCATGCCGACCGGAAGCTGACGAGGGAAGGGGAGACTTTTGGCTACGCGGCGATATCTTCTTTACGACGTTTTCACCCGGACGGGGTTGGCGGGCAATCCCCTGGCGATCGTGCTCGACGGTGAAGGACTCGATACGGAGCGGATGCAGGCCATCGCGGCGGAGTTCAACCTGTCGGAGACGGTTTTTGTCACTCCGCCGGAAAACTCCATCCACACGGCACGGATCCGTATCTTCACGCCGCGCCAGGAACTGCCCTTTGCCGGCCATCCCACCGTCGGCACGGCCGTCGCGCTTTCCGATCGGGTAAGCGAGATCGGACAGGCCGAGCGCACATCGATCATCGTTCTGGAGGAAAATGTCGGCCCGGTGCGCTGCGCCGTCTCGACCGCCAACGGGGCGGCTTTTGCCGAATTCGACCTGCCGCGCACCCCTGAGCCGTTCGCCCTCGATGTGCCGGCGGAAGTGGTGGCCGCCGCACTTGGCCTTGCCCACCACGAGATCGGGTTCGAGAACCATGCCATCAGCGGCTGGACCGCCGGCGTGCCCTATATCTGCGTGCCGGTCGCCAATCTCGAAGCGGCGGGGCGGGCGCGGCTCGATGCCGGATTGTGGGAGGAACTGGCGCCGCGCATAGGGGCGGTGCTCAGCGACGCCTATGTCTACTGTCGCGAGACGGTGAATCATGATTGCGCCTTCCATGCCCGCATGTTCGCACCGGGGGCGGGCATTCCCGAGGATCCGGCGACGGGATCGGCGGCGGCGGCCTTCGCCGGCGCGGTGCTGATGTATGACGAGCCCGTGGACGGAGCGCATCGCTACTGGATCGAACAGGGCGTCGAGATGGGTCGCCCCTCGCGGATCCGCCTGGAGATCGACGTGGCCGGCGGCGCCATCGAGGCCGCGCGAATCGGCGGTGGCGCGGTGAAGGTGGCCGAAGGCCGGCTCTTTGTTTGAGTGCGGCTGCCGCCTTCCTAAATGAGTGTGACGGCCGCTGTCGGGCATGTCGCGAGGCACGCTGAGAAGGGCTTGCATGCCCTCGGCAAACGCGCTAATGAGCGCGGCATTCTACGGCGTAGCGCGCCGTGGCGGGTGATTAGCTCAGTTGGTAGAGCAGCTGACTCTTAATCAGCGGGTCACAGGTTCGAGCCCTGTATCACCCACCATCAATGTCCAGAAATTCCTCGGCTGACCGGGATGCGGTACCCCGATTGCATCGCGAAGGCGCGGGAGCGTTCTGCTCGCGAACGCTGGATGTGACAATGGTTTTGCAAAGAGCCGAACGGCTTATGCATGGTGCTGTGCAGTCGGGCATTTTGCGTGCTCTTGATCTCCCTTCATATGTTTCACAGCCGCTGGCCGCATGCGCTCGCTTTTCGCTGCGCCAGATTTCCCGCCGCCGGTTGGAACGCATCGCCTTGCACGTGGTTTTCCTCCTGAATCCAACGAAGGAGGGTTCTATGGCGCGTTGCGAGGTTTGCGGCAACGAATACGACAAGGCTTTCAAGGTCGAGATGGCCGGACAGGCGCATATCTTCGACAGTTTCGAATGTGCGATTCACGCGCTGGCGCCGGCCTGCGCCCATTGCGGCTGCAAGGTCATCGGGCACGGTGTCGAGAAGGACGGCGTGATCTTCTGCTGCGCCCACTGCGCTTCCCAGGAAGGCGTGGAGAACCTGCAGGACCGCACTTCCTAGGTCATTGATCGAAAGCGGGGGACCGCCAGGCATGCACAATTCCGGAGGGAGGCGAGTGTCCGCTCTTCTTGTGGAGTTGCGTATTAATCCTCCGGCGGTTCGTCCGCGGCGTGGACGAGGGGATCCGGCCGGGTGAGCCCCTCCAGCACGCCGCGCGGTCCTGTGCGCGGGTAGGTTCCGCTGTCGTCTTCGACGACGCGGTAGAGCTTGTCGTCGCGGAAGGCGCTGGCGAAGCTGGTCGACACACCGTCTCCGGGCTTTGCCGGAAGGTCGAGAAAGTCCGTTTCGGCTTGCGCGGCAACGATGCGTGCGTCCGCGGGCGAGCGGGCGCGCACGACGACCTCGCCGGCGGGCGCGGCCAGGTCCCAGTTGGGGTCGGTTTCGGCTGCGTCGGGAACCAGCCGGTATATGCGAAGAACCTCGTCTGTCTGTTCCGGCATCTTCCTATTTCTCCGTGGATATGCCGGAGCAACACGTGGCAGGGCAGAGCGGTTCCGCCAAATCTCCGGGTAAAATTTCTCCGAAACAATTTTTTTGTGGGCCAAGAGGAACCTTCCCTTGCCCGGTGCATTTGGGGGATGACGACACGCACTCCCCCGCCCCCCAACCCCACAATTGCGTGTCGTTTGCCGGCGTACGCGCCGGCATTTTTTTTGCCCGAATGGTGCCCGGAACAATTCGCTGCAGGGTTTGGTTGGCAGGATATGCGGCCGGCGACAACATGCCGGCATTTTGATCAGCAACGGAGGTGAACTCCATGAAAAGCTATATCGCAGCCGCGCTTGGTGCCACCTCGGCACTTGCTCTGGCCCTGCCGGCCAACGCCCAGGGCCAGGACGAGGAAGGAGCCGCGCAGACGAACGGGGCGCAGGCCTCGCAATGCATGCAGGACCTGCGGCAATTGGCCGAGACCTTGCGAGAGGACGGCTATTGGCTCACCGGCTATCGCGGCTATGGCACGACCGCCATGGGGCCGACCGCCGGCGGCAGGGCCACGCCGCCCGGCACCACGCCGCCCGTGCCGGACCAGCAGCCCGGCGAACTGGCGGTCACGCCCGAAGCCACGGATACCGCGCGTGACGTGCCAGGCGCTGGTCCGTGGGGAAACGTGCGGTGGGAGCAGCGCCCGCAATACGAAATTGGCGTGCTCTACGAGGCGGCCTATGTTCTGGCGAATAATGGTGACGAAGAGAGATGCCAGACCATGGTCGAGGCCACCCGCGACCGCTATGAAAACTATGTCGCGGAGTTGGAGGAACTTGGTATCGACCCGCAGGAAGTAACCGACTGGCGCCGGGCGGAGATTGCCGCCTCCGAGCCAGTTGCGCAGATGGAAGGTCGCTTCCGCGCCGACGACATCATCGGTGCCAATGTCCGCAACGCCCAGGACGACAATCTGGGCAGCATCGACGATGTCGTGCTCAATCCGCAGACGGGTGCGGTGCAGTACGTGGTCGTTGATTATGGCGGCTTTCTCGGTCTGGGCTCGGACGAGGTCGTCGTGCCGTGGGAGCGCCTTCGCGCGATGCCCGGCCGCAACGCTTTCGTGCTTCCGGTGGAGCGTGCCGCGCTGGAGCAAGCGCCGACGCTGCCGGACGATCAAGGCCTCTTCGATACCCAGCAGACGGGATCGATCGACACACAGGAGGTCGATGCGTATTGGGAGCAAACCGCTGAGCAGCAGAATCAGCAGAACCAGCAGTAAGCTGGTCCCATTGCCGCCAGTGCATCGGCTCGAAAACCGGAATCGGTTTTCGAGAAGCACGATGCGCGGACTGAAACCCTACAGCGTGTTTTGTGCGTCCGAATGGCGCGCGGCGCTGTAGTGGCGGCGGAGGTTCAATAATCGCGCTCGTAGAAGACGCCGACGCTCGAATCGCCCTCCGAGCCCACGGCACCGCGTGCCTTCAGGTTTTCGGTAATGTCCAGGTTGATGGTGGCGCGCGTGGTGCCGCTGGCGCCCGCTTCCACCCCGAGATAGATGTTCTCCTGGATGTAGCGTCCGGCGCGCACGGCGACGTTGCCTTGCGGATCGGTGACGACGTCGAGTTCGTCGAGGCCAGCCGCCTGGCGGAGCGAGCCGAGAAGCGAGGTGTTGCCGCCGCCGGCAAGCTCTGCGGCGGCGGCCGCGAGCTGGGCGAGCTGAACGGGCGAAAGCTCGTTCAGGCCACGGTCGAAGATCAGGCGCGCCAACACCTCGTCTTCCGGCAGTTGCGGCTGGGACGAGAAGGCGACGTCGAGGTCGGAAACGCGGCCCGTCACGGTGATGAACACGGTAATGTCGCGCCCCTCCGAGCGAGCGACGAAATCCAGATAAGGGTCGAGGTCGCCGACCAGCGTGACCGTCCCTTCATCGAAGGTGATGCGCCGTCCAAGAATGGCAAGGCGGCCGCGTATGAGGCGGAAGCCGCCGACCGGCTGCACCGAGGTGATGGGTCCGGTGAGCGTGACCGACCCGCCGAGCTCGGCATCCAATCCGCGGCCGCGAACGAAGATTCGCGCCGGAGCGTCGACCGTGACGTCGAGGCGCATGACACTCGGGCGGCCGCCGGGGACAGGCGTCCCGTCGTCGGCACGGGCCCGCTGCAGCGTGCGTGCGACACCCGCCGGCGGATCGACGTGCCGGACGTTGATGCCCGCGCCACCGCCACCGAAATTCTCCGGCACAATGATCTCCGCGCGGTCGACGGACAGCCTGCCTGACAGCAGGGGATCGCGTGTGAGCGGTCCGGTGAGCGACAGGGTACCGCTCAGGGTCGCCGTGACCAGTTCACCGTCCGTATAGCGCGCCTCGTTCAGCCCCAACGACAGATTTGCGGGGAAGCCCGCGCTCGCGTCGGTCGAGATCGTCCCGGAGAGCGAAACCGTTCCACCGGTCGCAAGGGAGGCGGAGCTGGAGCGGATCGTAACGGTGTCACCCTGAATCCCGGCGTCGATGCGGATGGCGCTGAGACGGAGATTGGTCATCGGATCGACGGCGGCCGCATCGGTGGTGGATACCGTCCCTGAGATCGCCGGGTTGGAGAGGCTGCCGCCGATGTTAAGGTCGACGACGGCAGTGCCGGTCAACTGCGTGCCGCGATCAGCCAGCAGGCGGTTGCCGAGTGCGAGCGGAATCGTGCCGCGCGCGTTTACGGCAAGGCCGCTGCCGGTGAGGGGAATGCGGCCGCTGCCGGACACGGTCAGGCCCGCCGGGCCCGTCGCCTCCAGCGCGGTGAGGGTGATCGTCTCTTCAGCAAACCTGCCGGATGCGGATACGTTCAGCGGTGCGGCGCCGAAGGCGGCGAGCGTTCTTGCGGTGAACGCGTCGGTACGCAGGCTGAACTCGGCGCGTGGGTCGGCAAGGCTGCCGGTGACGCGTGCCGAACCGGTGAGCGTCCCGCCGAGATCCTGGTTCGGCACGCGTGCGTTGAGGAGCGAGAGGGGGAAGGCCCGAAGGTCGACGTCGACGGCCAGTCCACTGTCGGTGAGCGGCACGTCGCCGCTGATCGTGGCACTGACGCCGCCCGGGCTCGTCACACGCGCATCGACGACGAGCGTTTCGCCGCGCATGTTTCCCGCTGCATCGACCGTGAGCGAGGCGATGCCGGCTTGCGAAAGGGCTGCGGCGACGATGTTGCGGCCGGTGATGTTGAAGGTGGCCTGCGGGGCATCGCGGGTGCCGGAAATGGTGGCCTCGCCGTCAAGCGTGCCGCCGAGCGCCAGGTCGGGGCGCACGGTGTTGGCGATCGACAGCGGAACGTCGGCAAGCGACACGGCCACGTCGAGATCACGGCCGATCTCGCCCTCGGCGGACACACGTCCGCCGGCGATGTCGATGTCGACCGGTTCGAAGGTGATCGTGTCACCCTGGACGGTGAGGCTGGCCGGCCTGAGCAGCCGGGCCGCGATGTCCCCCTGCACGAGGCTGGCCTGCGCAAGGGATACGATGAAGCCGCCGTCCTCAGGCGCCAGCGCGCCGCGCGCGGCGATCTCGGTGCCGTTGGCGAGCGTTGCCTCGCCGTCGAACGCGGTCTCTCTGCCGCTGGTCTCGGCGGTGGCCTGGAGGCGCGCCACGTCTATGCCGGCGGCCGTGAGGCCCGTTGCCCGCAGTGTTCCCTCGACGGCCGGCACGCCGAAGAGATCGGCAACGTCCGCTTCCAACTCGCCATCTTCCAGCGAGACCTGCTCCGCGACCACGTTGCGCAGTGTCGCCTCGATCGCGACATGCTGTGCGTCTTCGCGCGGCGCCAGGGCAACCTCGGCATCGACGGCGCCGCTCGCTTCCACCAGGAACAGGGCGGCGGCGGTCGAAATGTCGCTGGCATCGAGCGTGAGCTGTCCGGCGACGAGGCCTTCGCGATCCTGCACAAGGTCGCCCGTGAGATGCGCGCCGCCGGCAGTAAAGTCGAGGTTGCTCAAGCGCCGCTCTCCCGCCGAGACGTTCACGCGCGACTGCAGGCTGGCGGCCACGCCATCGAGAAAAGCCTCTCCGCTTACAAGCCCGGCGAGTGCCTCGTCCTGCAATGTGCCCTCGAAGCCGATCTCCGCCTCGGTGAGGCGCTTATCGAGCAGACGGCCGCTGGGGATCTGAGCCTCGAATGAGAGGCTGAGCTGGCCCGCGCTGCCCATGGCGCGACCGCTCGCCGTCAGGCGGCCTTCGGCGCGCTCGGTGAGGACGGCGAGGTCGGCAAGGTCCGCATCAAAGCGGAAATCGGCGGCCTCGGTGGCGAAGGTGCCGTCAGCCGTCAGGGTGAACCGGTCACTGGCAATTCGGAAGTCATCCGCGGAAAATCCTTCCGTGCTGCGCGTAAGCTGCCCGGTAAGGCGCGTGGTGCCCGCCAGGAGCGCATCCGCGGCGGGCGTGCCGATGCGCAGGTCTTCGCCCCGGCCGTCAAGATCGAGATCGAAAGCGCCCGTGATGGGATGCAACTCGCCATTTGCGGCGAGGCTCAGGCTGCCGCCCAGATCACGGCCGGCAAGACCGGAGAAGGGCGCGATATTGTCTGCTTCCACCCCGATGTCGCCGCGGAAGGCGAATTCCGCGATGATGCCGGAAAGCCTGGCGGTGAGGCTGTGCGCGGCGATCTCCGCCGTTTCGAGCGTGATCGGCTCTCCCGCCGCCCACGCACCGCTGGCGGCGAGGCTGACCGAGCGGCCCAGTGCTTCGGCTACGTCGGCGCGCTCGGCCGTGATGCCGGTGAGCGATCCGTCCAGATCGAAGGTGAGGCGTCGCTCGGCAGGCATGGAGAGGTTCGCGGCCATGCCGGAGAGCCGGATTTCGGTGTTCTCGGCGGCGAATTCACCCGTCCGGAGATTATCGATCTCCAGTTCCGCCTGCCACGCTTCGTCATCGGCGGTCCCGTAGCGGGCGGTCAGGCCGGCGGAGTCGACAAAGGTTTCACCGCCCCTGACGGGCAGAAGCACTCGCTCGCCCTGGGGGTCGGCGATCTCGGCGTCGAGCGTAAGCGTGGTCAGGAACCCGTCGCTTGCCGTTTCCGCCGTCGCGTTGACCTGCAAGGCGGCGCTTGCCAGGTCGAAGGTGTCGAGCCGCAACCCGCCGGCGTTCTTGGACATGCCCGATGCCTGCAACGTGGTTTCCTCGCCGAAGAAGCCCCGGAAACGGGTGGGGACGAGCCGAACGATCGGTCCGCCGACATCGACGTCGAAGCCCAGTCCCTCCGGATCGCCGCGAAACCGGGCGATACCGGACAGGGTGGGCTCATCATCAACGGTCATGGCGAGCGACAGGTCAAGATTTTCCACCGGGCCGGAACCGGTGAGCGTGAGGGAAAGCGGCGGCCGTCCCTCGATGTTGAGCATGTTGGCCACGACGCCGTTTTCGGGCGATGAAAGGGTAACGTCGAGATCGACCACCTCGGTCGCGTTGTCGTAGGCGGCCTCGATCGACAGGTTGCCGCCCGGGCCGTCGATGCGCACGATCTCGAGCGCGGTGTCGAGCGAGCCGCCTTCCAGGCGTAGGCGGCCGCCCACGGACAACACCGATTCAAGGCCGAACACTTCTTCACCGAAGGAAATGCGCGGGACCTGGAGCTGCTCGAGCACGATGGCAATCGGCAGTTCCGGGATGGCGAAGGAACTGGCTTCCGGCGCCGGCAACCCTTCCGCCGGGACGGGGCGCCGGTAGACCTCGATGGATTCGGCCGCAAGGCGCTGTATCTGCAGGCGCTGGCGCAGGACCAGAGCCGAACGGCTCCAATTGATCGAAGCGTTGGTGATGCGCAGCCAAACGCCTTCCCGGTCGGCAACGGTGATTTCCCCGATCGCTGCCTGCGAGGAAAGCACCCCCTGGATGCCCCTGATGCGGATCTGCCGGTTGGGCGTGGAAAGCTGGTCCTCGATGAAGGAGAGGAAGAGGGAGCGTTCTTCTTGCGGGCTGTCCGCCGCCCCGTCCTGGGCCAGGGCCGGAAGCACCGGGAAGAGGAGAAGCAGGGCGAGCAGAAACCGGGTCAAAATGCCTGTCCTATTCCAACGTAGAGCGCAACGCTCGGGTCATTCTCCCGACGGTCGAGCGGCATGGCGATATCCAGCCGGATGGGGCCGAAACCGGTAATATAGCGCAGTCCCGCGCCAACGCCGATGCGCAGGTCCTCGGCAAAATCCGGGAACGCCTCGGCACCGACATAACCGGCATCGGCGAAGCCGACGATGCCGATGGTGTCGGTCACGCGCACGCGCAACTCCGCTGAGCCTTCGATGAGCGAGCGGCCGCCGGCGACCCCTAGCGGGGTTTCGACACCGATGTTGCGGTAGGCGTAGCCGCGCACCGAGCCGCCGCCGCCGGCGAAGAACAGCTTGTCGGGCGGAGTCTCCGCAATCGGCGGGTCGAAGAGGGCGCCCGCCTTGACGCGGCCGGCAAGCACGAAGCGGCTTTCCTCGTCGAGGCTGTAATAGGCGCGCGCTTCGGCAACCACGCTGGCGGCGGCGTTGCCGTATTCGAATTCGTAGAAGGGCGTCACGGTGAGTTCGGTAAAGATGCCCCGCGTGGCGTCCGCGGCGTTGTCGCGCGTATCGTAGGTGATCCCGCCCAGAAAGCCGGCAGTGACGAAATCGCGCTCGCCGAAGATATCGTCGTTGAAATGGTTATAGCCCCCGGTGGCGAAGATCCGGGCCGAAAGCTCTTCGGAGAAACGATGCGTGAAGCCGACCCGGCCGGAAACGCCCGTCCGCGTATAGGCGTCGAGCACCTCGCGTTCGCCATAGACCGAGGCGACGAAATCGGTCTCCGGCGTGTAGATGCCGGGCTTGGTGAAGGTGGTGCCGACACGATAGGTGAGCTCGTCCGGCTTGAAGGTCTCACCGAGGCCGCTGACCCGGCCTTCCACGCGCAGGCGCTCGGCGCGGCCGAAGAGGTTGCGGTGCAGCCAGTAGGCTTCGAAACCCAGCCCGTCGAGCGTGGAATACGAGCCGCCGACGCCGAAGCGGCGCGGTGGGCGTTCCTGCACGATCACCTCGATCGGCAGGCGTCCGTCGGGTCCGACCGTTTCGGCTTCCTGCAGTCGGGAACTGCTGAAGACGTCGAGCCGCGCCAAGCGGTCATTGGCCTTTTCCATGTCGTCGGGGTCGTATTCGGTGCCCGGCGTGATTCCCGTCTGCCGGGCGACGAAAGCGGGATCCATGCGCTCCGTGCCGCTGACCGTCACCGGTCCGAACACGGCGTAGGCGCCGGGCTCGACGCGTATCGTCGCGTCGATCGTCTCCGTGTCATGGGCGGCAACGATGCGGCGCTCGGCAACCTCCGCCTTGGCATAGCCCTGGTGGCGCCATGCCTCGGAGGCGAGGCGGCCGGCGCCTATGATGGCACCGCTGCGGGCGGGTTCACCGACGCGGAAACCCTCCTCCGCAGGATCGGCCACGTGATCGTCTCTGTTTGTCGTGGGTGGCGCCTTGTTGACGATCTGCGCCCGCTCGAAATGAAACAGGGGACCGGGATCGATCGTCACGCGCACCGCCGCCGGGTCGGCGAGCTCGACATCGGGCAGGAGGTCGGATGCCTCGCGGCCGTCTATGGTGATCGAGATCGTCCCGCCATAGCGGGCCTGCCCATAAAGCGCGTCCAAAAGCCGCCGATAGTCGCCGCGGGCCTTGGCGACAAGCCCGGCCACGCCCGAGGCCGGCTCTTCCCTGTCCGCCCACAGGCTCGAGGCGTTCTTCAGGTTGGACTCGATTTCATCGTTGTCGCCGGAGACGGTGAACTCGACGGTGTAAGGCTGCGGCGTTCCAATGAAGGTGTCGTCTTCCTCCGCGTCCTGTCGCTCGAAGAGCCGAAGGCCAAAGATCTCGAGCGCGGTGGCTGGGGGCGCGGCAAAAACCGGGCCGAAGGCCAACGCGGCAACGACACAGAGACGCAATACTCGATCTGCATCGGCGATCCGAGTGCTCAAAATCCCTCCCGACCCCGCAAAGTCATGTCAGTCGTCTTTCAAAGTCTCATCGCCCCCGCCGACACAACCCCGCCGGCGCGCAAAATGACTTTAAATAGCCAGGTTCGCAATGGCCAAGGGCCTGAACGGCCCCGGTTTATGGAGTTTCAGTCGTTTTCGTGGCAAGTCTGCCACGCTGCCGCCATGCGATTACAATTCAGAGCTGCAGGCTACTGCGCCGCCTCGCAGCGCGTCAATGTGGCTTCCTGTTCTCCGGCGCCGGTGAAGACCCTGAGAGCCAGGGTATCTTCGCCGACGACCCGCAGGTGGAACAGACGATCCCGGCGGCCGGTCTCGGTAGCGCATGTGGCATGGACGTCGGCCGCACCGTCCTCGGAATCGATCTCTCGGATGCTGCAGGCCGCGTCCTCCCAGCGAATGAGTGTGTCGGTGACGTAAAGACCGCCGCCGTCCTGGTTTTCCATCGACGTGCAAGCAGCCTCGTTGACGGCCCAGGAGCCGCGGATCTGAACGAAGGCCTCGTCCGTGCGACGAATGCGGGGTTCTTCCGGGTCATCAGGCGCCGGACGATCCTCGACGATGAAGGGCGGCTCTTCGTTTTCGAGGAGTTCATCCTCGGCTACCTGGGCCGGGGAAGGCGCGGTGGAAAGAAGTATGCCCACCATCCCCAGAAGGAGAATGCCCCGCATTCTCATTTGCCGCTCCTGTTGCCCTTGCCCAGATCGGTGCGTGCGCGCTTGTCCTTGTCCATCTTCTCGAAGCTCTCCATCACTTCGTCGGCGTCTCTGCGGGTGTCGGGCTGGTCGTGGCGCTCGTTGCGCACGCTCGTCTGGTCATCGCCCTGAAGGCTGTTTTTGCTCATTCTGTCGTTCGCAAAATCCGTCTGCCTTAGATTGCCCGCGCGGTTGCGCTCCCGGGCCTCTTTGGATTTCTGCCGTGCCATCTCGTTCTCCTTTGCGGGCGGGTCTGACGATCGAACGTCAGGAAGGGCCATGTGGTTTCGCCACGGCGTGAAATTCCCATGCCGGAACGAAGCCGGACGGCGGGCGTTGCCAAGTCGGAGCGCCGGGTGGTGGGCAAACAGGCCAAAGGCTCTTATTCTGCAGCCCACCGTTGCAGGGAGATGGATTCGCCCATGGCCGAGACACCCAAGCCGACGAGACGACGCAGTCCCCGCGGTACGCAATCGCGCCGTGTAACGACACCGGCTCGCAAGGCCGCCGCGCCACGAACTCCCGCCAGAAGCGAGGCAGGGGCGCGGCCGGTCTATCTGGTCGACGGCGCGCGCACGCCCTTCTTGCGGGCGCGCGGCAAGCCGGGGCCCTTCACGCCGGTGGATCTGGCCGTGCAGTGCGGACGGCCGCTTCTGGCCCGGCAACCCTTCGCCGCGGAGGATGTCGACCTCGTCATTCTCGGCTGCGTCAACGTGATCGCCGACGAAATGAACCCGGCCAGGGTGGCCGCCTTGCGGCTCGGCATGGGTGAAGCGATGCGCGCCTTCACGGTGCAGATCAACTGCGGCTCGGGCATGCAGTCGATCGACACCGGCTTCCGGCTCATCGAGGGCGGAGAGGCCGATCTCATTCTTGCCGGCGGGGCGGAGGCCCTGTCGCATGCGCCGCTCGTCCTGTCCAACACGGCGGCATCCTGGTTCGGGCGCATGGCCACGGCCAAGTCCGCGTGGGAGCGGGCGGCGGCGGTCGGCGCTTTCCGGCCCGGCATGGCAAAGCCGGTCGTCGGCCTCGAGCGGGGGCTGACGGATCCGCTCACCGACCTCGGCATGGGCCAGACGGCGGAGATCATCGGCCACGCTTTCGGGATTACACGCGAGGCGGCCGATTCGTATGCTCTAGAAAGCCACCAGCGGCTGGCGCGGGCGCAGGGCGAGGGGTTTCTCAAGGGCGAGGTGATCGCCTCGGTCACGCGCGAGGGCCGGCTCCACTATCACGACGACGGCGTGCGACCGGACTCCTCCATGGAAAAGCTCGCTAAGCTCACGCCGGTTTTCGAGAAGCCCTACGGCCGGGTGACCCCCGGCAACTCCTCCCAGATCACCGACGGTGCGAGCTGGGTGGTGCTCGCCTCCGAAGATGCGGTGAAGAAGCACAAGCTCAAGCCGATCGCGCGGATCGTCGACAGCGAATGGGCCGCGCTCGATCCCTCGGTCATGGGGCTCGGGCCGACGCTGTGCTGCACCGCCCTGACCGAACGGCGGGGGCTGAAGCGCGCGGATATCGACCTTTGGGAGCTCAACGAGGCCTTCGCAGCGCAGGTGCTCGCCTGCCTGGCGGCCTGGGAGGACGATGAATACTGCCGTGACGTGCTCGGGCTTCAAGAACCCTATGGCGCGATCCCGCGCGACCGGCTCAATGTCGACGGCGGGGCGATCAGTCTCGGACACCCGGTGGGCACTAGCGGAAACCGCATCGTCCTGCATCTCGCCAACGCCATGCGCCGCCTCGGGCTGAAGCGCGGCATCGCCACCGAATGCATCGGCGGCGGGCAGGGCGGTGCCATGCTTCTGGAGGTGGTGTGATGGCTGTCTCGCAAACCGTGTGGGAGGTGCTCGAGCGGCGCAACATGGAACTCGGACCGCCGGAAGCGACCGGGATGCTGACCCACTGGCGCTACGCCAAGGCGGAGGATGGGGTCGTCTGGCTGGTGCTCGACCGGGCGGAGGAGAGCACCAATACGCTTTCCGAAGCGGTGATCGCCGAACTCGACCGCGTGATTTCGGAGGTGCAGGGATTGAGCCCCAGGGCGCTCGTCATCCGCTCGGCCAAGAAGGGCGGCTTTGTTGCCGGCGCCGACATACGCGATTTCCGCGGCGTGCGCGATGCGGGTGAGGTGGAAAAACGCATGCGCCGGGCGCACGAGGTGGTCGACCGGCTGGCGGGACTGCCGATCCCGACGATCGCCGTGATCCACGGCCATTGCCTCGGCGGCGGTCTGGAACTGGCGCTCGCCTGCAAGCACCGCATCGCCGTCGACGGTGCGAGCTTCGGCTTTCCCGAGGTGCTTCTGGGTCTGCATCCGGGCCTTGGCGGCACCTTCCGCCTGACCTCACTCATCGATCCCGTGGAAGCGATGACAATGATGCTGACCGGGCGCACCGTGCACACGAAAAAGGCCAAGGCGCTCGGCCTGGTCGACACGGTGGTGGAGGAGCGGCACGTGGAGAACGCGGTGAAGGCCGCCGTCTCCGGCGAGCTGAAATCCGCGACCGGCGGATTGAGGGCGAACCTTCTGGGCCTTGGACCGGCGCGCCGCATGGCCGCCAAGCGCATGCGCGCGGAGACGGAGAAGAAGGCGCCCCGGGCGCATTACCCGGCGCCGTACCGGCTTATTGACCTCTGGGAGGAGCACGGCGGCAACGAACGGAACATGCAAAGGGCCGAGATCCGCTCTTTCTCGCAGTTGCTCGTCGGCGAGACGGCGCAGAACCTCATGCGCGTCTTCTTCCTGCGCGAAGGCTTGAAGCGCCGCGGCCGCGGCGAGAGCGGCGTCAAGCACGTGCATGTGATCGGCGCGGGCACCATGGGCGGCGACATCGCCGCCTGGTGCGCGGCGCGCGGCAAGCGGGTGACGCTGACCGATCTCGAGCCCAAGGCCATCGCCGCGGCCATCGGCCGGGCATCGGCCTTCTACGACAAAAAGCTGCATTCCAGCCTCGACCGGCGCGACGCACTCGACCGGCTGATACCGGATTTCGACGGTGCGGGGGTGTCCAAGGCCGATCTCGTCATCGAGGCCGTGGCGGAGAAGGAGGCGGTGAAGCGCAAGGTTTTCGAGGCGGTCGCGCCGCGCATGAAAAAGAACGCGATTCTCGCCACGAACACGTCGAGCATTCCCCTGGAAAGCTTGCGCGATGGACTGGCTTTTCCGGAGCGTTTCGTCGGCCTGCACTTCTTCAATCCCGTCACGCGGATGGAACTCGTCGAGATCGTCGGCCACGACGAGGCGGGCGAGAAAACCCTGCAAAGGGCGAATGCGTTTTGCGGCGATATCTCCCGCCTGCCGGCGTCGGTGAAGAGCGCGCCGGGCTTCCTCGTCAACCGTGCGCTGACGCCGTATCTGGTCGAGGCATTCGTCATATTCGACGAGGGCGTGCCGAAGGAGGTGATCGACGCGGCGGCGCGGGAATTCGGCATGCCGATGGGGCCGATCGAACTCGCCGACCGCGTCGGCCTCGACATCTGCCTGGAGGTCGCGCGCATGCTGCAGGAGCGCCTCGAGGAGCCAATGCCGGACGTGCCGGAATGGCTGGTGCAGAAAGTGGAAAACGGCGAAACCGGCCGCAAGGCCGGCAAGGGGCTCTACACCTATGACGAAAAGGGCCGGCCGAAGAGCGACGAGGTAAGGGTGGCCAAGAAGGCGGAGACACCGAAGGCGGACGCGGTGCTGGCTGACCGGCTGGTCCTGCCGATGCTCAACACGCTGGTGCGCTGCCTGCGGGAAGGCGTCGTGCCGGATGAGGACACAGCCGATGGCGCGATGATCTTCGGGACGGGCTTTGCTCCGTTCCGCGGCGGCCCGCTGCATTATGCGCGTTCGCGCGGGACAGACGAGATCGTCACCAAACTGCAGCAACTGGAGGAGAAGCACGGCCCCCGCTTCGCGCCGGATGCGGGTTGGGAGCGGTTGAAAGGACAAGAGGCGCCGTCCTGACAGCCGCTAGATCAGTTCACCGTCTCACGGAAACGGTGAACTGAACTAACCTTTGATTCCAGCCAATTCCGGAGGGAAGACCGGTTTCCACTTTCCTGGAATTGCTCTCTGGGTCAGCGCTTTTTGAAGAAGGGCCGGGTTTTCCCGGCGGATGCCTTGATTCATACATTCGCGATTTCCGGCTACCGCTCCATCCGCTCCCTGGTTCTGCCGCTCGACCGCCTGACCGTCATCACCGGGCGCAACGGGACGGGCAAATCGAGTTTCTATCGCGCGCTTCGCCTTCTGGCAGACGTGGCGCAAGGCCGTGTCATCGCGTCACTTGCGGCGGAAGGCGGGCTGCAATCGACCCTGTGGGCAGGCCCCGAGCGGATCTCGCGCGAAATGCGGCAGGGAACCCAGGAGATACAGGGGACGGTGAGAAAGGAAAGGGTCAGCCTGAAGCTCGGATTTGCCTCGGACGACTATGGCTACGCCATCGATCTCGGCCTTCCCGTCGCCGCGCAGGGCTCGATGTTCAATCTCGATCCGGAAATCAAGGCGGAAGCGGTCTGGGTCGGGGAGGCGCTGAGCCGCAGCAACACCTTTGCCACGCGCTCCGGCCCGGCCGTTACGGCGCTGGACGAGACGGGGCGCCGACACACGCCCATCACCAACCTGCCGCCCTATGAGAGCATGATGATGCAAGCGGCCGATCCCAGGAACCTGGCGGAGCTGCTCGTGCTGCGCGAGCGCATGCGGGGATGGCGCTTTTACGACCACTTTCGCACCGACGCGGAGGCGCCCGCAAGGAGCGCGCGGATCGGCACGCGCACGCCGGTGCTGAGCGCGGACGGATCGGACCTGCCGGCTGCGCTGCAGACCATCCGGGAAATCGGCGACAAGGAGGCGCTCGCGGCAGCGATCGACGACGCGTTCCCCCGCGCCTCGATGGCGATCGAGGAATCGGGCGGCAAGCTGGAACTCCTGATGCACCAGCACGGGCTGCTGCGCAGCCTGCGCGCGGCCGAATTGTCCGACGGTACGCTGCGTTATCTGCTTCTGCTCGCGGCCCTGCTCACCCCGCGCCCGCCCGGCCTGATGGTATTGAACGAGCCGGAGACGAGCCTCCATCCGGAACTGCTGGCACCGCTCGCGCGGTTGATCAGGGATGCCTCGGCCTCATGCCAGATCATCGTCGTCACCCACGCCGCACCGCTCGTGGAGGCTTTGGCGGAGGCGGGTATTCGCGGCTACGAACTCACCAAGAGCCTCGGCGAGACGCGGATCGACGGCGTGGAGCCGGTGCCCTGGTCGTGGCCGGGCCGGTAGCACGGCGCCCTGGAAGTTCCCAAGAGGCGGTCAGGGTGTCCGCCGGGCCAGATCCTCCAGGTCGCGGACCTCCTCCAGGGAGGACGGGACGAGGAAGCTGGCCTTCTCGCTCCAGCCGATGTCTCCGTTGCGGGCGAAGACGGTCCTGCCGTTCTCCATGCGCGCCTTGCCCGAAGCTGCGAGGGCGAGCGCCAGCGGATAGATCTGGTGCTCGACCCTGAGGACGCGCTCGGCGAGGTCGTCCGGGGCATCGCCCGGCAGAACCGGAACGGCCGCCTGAGCGACGATAGGCCCGCTGTCCATCTCCGCCGTGACGAAATGGACTGTGCAGCCATGGATGCGCATGCCTGCTTCGAGCGCGCGTGCGTGGGTGTCGAGGCCGCGAAAGAGCGGCAGGAGCGAAGGGTGGATGTTGATCATCCGTCCCTCCCACCGGTTCACGAAATCCGCGCTCAGCATGCGCATGAAACCGGCAAGGCAGATGAGTTCCGTCTCGTGGGCGGAGAGCGTTTCCTCGATCGCCGCCTCATGGGCCGCCTTGTCGGCAAAGTCCGTCCGCGGCACAGGGACGGCCTCGATGCCGGCCGCGCGCGCGGCCACGAGGCCCGGTGCGTCGGCGCGGTCGCTGACGACGGCTGCGATCTCGGCGGGATAGTCGGCCTCGGCAGCGGCGCGGATGAGCGCGCTCATGTTCGAGCCGCGGCCGGAAATCAGAATTGCCGTCCTCTTCTTCTGCCTCATAGTCCCAGCGCTCCCCGGTAGATGACACCCGTTTCGCGGTGCGGCACGATGCTGCCCAGGGTCTCCACGTGCTCGCCGGCCTTCTGCAAGACGGCGGCCACCTGCGCGGCCTGTCCGGAGGCGACCACCGCTACCATGCCGATGCCGCAGTTGAAGGTGCGCAGCATTTCGCGAGCCTCCACGCCGCCCTGGTGCGAAAGCCATGAGAAGACCGGCGGCACCTCCACCTGGTCGAGGTCGATCTCCGCTGCATATCCCTTCGGCAGAACACGCGGTATGTTTTCCGGGAACCCGCCGCCCGTGATGTGGGCCAGCGCCTTGATGCCGTGCGTGCCGCCGATCGCCTCAAGGAGCGGCTTCACATAGATGCGCGTCGGCTCCAGAAGCGCGTCGGCCAGTGAACGCTCGGGCAGGAAGGGCGCGGGCGCGTTCCAGTCCAGCCCGCTCGCCGCGACGATCTTGCGCACCAGGGAGAACCCATTCGAGTGCACGCCGGAGGAGGCGAGGCCGAGGATCACATCCCCCTCGACGATATCGTCGGCTGGAAGGAGCTGCCCGCGTTCGGCCGCGCCCACGGCGAAACCGGCAAGATCATAGTCACCGCCCTGGTACATGCCTGGCATCTCCGCCGTCTCGCCCCCGATCAGCGCGCAGCCGGCCTGGCGGCAGCCCTCGACGATGCCGGCGACGATCGCGGCACCCTGGTCCGGATCGAGCCTGCCAGTGGCGAAATAGTCGAGGAAGAAGAGCGGCTCGGCCCCCTGTACGACGAGATCGTTCACGCACATGGCCACGAGGTCGATGCCGACCGTGTCGTGTTTGCCGGCCTCGATCGCGACCTTGAGCTTGGTTCCCACACCGTCATTGGCGGCAACCAGTATCGGGTCGGAAAAGCCTGCCGCCTTGAGGTCGAAGAGACCGCCGAACCCGCCGATCTCGCCATCGGCGCCCGGCCGGCGCGTGGAGCGGACCAGCGGCTTTATCTTCTCGACAAGCGTGTTGCCCGCATCGATATCGACACCTGCGTCGGCGTAGCTGAGGCCGTTTTTCTTGATGCCCATGGAGAGCCCCTTTGGTGCATTTCCCGGCTATTGGCATGAAGGGCAGGGCAGGGCAAGGCACCCCCGCCACCGGCGCACAGGCAAGTTCGCGCCCGCGGTCGGCGCCGCTGGACCATCGGTTTTCCCTTGAAGCGGGCCGAAGAGCTGGCCATCTATGGCGGCACAGCGGAGGCACGCCTTTTGAGCCGACCGTGGAGACGAAAGAGTGACCATTCCGAATCTTATCACGCTTTTCCGCTTCCTGCTCGTGCCGGGCGTGGTTTTCGCGCTGATCACGGAAGAGTTGGGATGGGCTTTTGCCGGCTTCGTTGCCGCCGGCATTTCCGACGGCGTCGACGGGTTCATCGCCCGCACCTTCGATCAGCGCAGCGAACTGGGTGCCTATCTCGACCCGATCGCCGACAAGCTGCTCCTGGTCAGCGTCTTCGTGGTGCTGGGCTATATGGGCCATCTGCCGCTCTGGCTCGTGGTGGCGGCGGTCTCGCGCGATGCGCTGATCGTCGGCGGCGTGGTGCTGGCTACCGTCATGGGCAACCCCGTGGCCATGAAACCGCTCCTCGTGTCCAAGGCCAACACGCTGGTCCAGATCCTGCTCGCGACCCTTGTGCTTGCCGGGCTGTCGCTGTCCATCTCCTGGGGGAACCTCTATCTCGGGCTCGTCTATCTTTCCGGGCTCTTGACCGTTGCTTCCGGCGCGGCCTATCTCGTCTCCTGGATCAAGCACATGGGCGGCTATGTCGACACCGGCACCCCGAAAGGACAGGATTGACAGGGCGCCGCAGCGAGACGTTCTGGCACGGCACGTCGCTTTCTGGCTCCTGACAGCGGCGGCGCTCATCCTGTTCCTCTACGTTTTCAGCTCGATCCTGCTGCCTTTCCTGGCGGGTATGGTGCTTGCCTATTTCCTCGATCCGGTGGCCGACCGGCTGCAGCGGCTGGGGACCTCGCGCCTGACGGCGACGATCCTGATCCTGGTCGGCTTCCTGGTCCTGCTCGTGCTGGCCCTGATGCTGGTCATTCCCATTCTTGGCAACCAGCTCGCCGAATTCGTCGTGCGGTTTCCCGATTACCTTTCGCGCCTGCAGCAACTGATCACGAGCTGGGATCCGGGCTGGTTCGAGGAGACGGTCGGGGTCAATCCGCAGGCGCTCCAGGAGGGCCTGAGCACGCTTTTGACCCAGGGCACCGGATTCGTGGCGACGCTCTTCGGCTCCATCTGGAGTTCCGGCCTGGCGCTGATCAATCTCATCAGCCTTTTCGTGGTCACGCCGGTCGTGGCGTTTTACATGCTGCTCGACTGGGACCGCATGGTCGACAAGGTGGACAGCTGGATCCCGCGCGACCATGTGGAGACCGTGCGCCAGATCGCCCGCGACATCAACGTCACCACCGCCGGCTTCGTGCGCGGGCAGGGGACGTTGTGCCTCATTCTCGGTGTCTACTATGCGGTCGGACTGACGTTGCTCGGGCTGAACTTCGGCCTGCTCATCGGTTTTTTTGCGGGGCTGATCAGCTTCATCCCCTATGTTGGGTCACTCGTCGGCCTGGCGTTGTCGCTGGGCGTGGCTTTCGTGCAGTTCTGGCCGGAGTGGTACTGGGTGGCGGCCGTCGCCGCCGTCTTCTTCAGCGGCCAGTTCCTCGAGGGCAACATTCTCCAGCCCAAGCTCATGGGCCGCAGCGTGGGGCTGCACCCGGTCTGGCTGATGTTCGCGCTCTTCGCGTTCGGCTATCTCTTCGGTTTCGTCGGTCTTTTGATCGCCGTTCCCACCGCGGCGGCCATCGGCGTGCTGGTGCGCTTCGCGATCGCCCGCTATCTGGCCTCGCCGCTCTACAACGGGCGGGATGAGGCGGTAAAGACGAAGGGCGAGACAGAATGAGCGTGCGGCGGCAGACACCCCGGCAATTGCCGCTCGAGCTGGCGCACGAGGAGGCGCGCTCGCGCGCCGACCTGGTCGTCACGCCCGCCAACGCGCAAGCCGTGGCCATTGTCGAGAACTGGCCCGACTGGCCGGGGCCGGTCGTGGTGCTGGCCGGACCGGCCGGTTCGGGCAAGTCGCATCTGGCGGAGATCTGGCGCGAGCATGCCGGCGCCGTCCGGCTCGACCCCGCGGCGATCGGCGCCGACGCGCTTGCTGTCGCCGGTCAGGGGGCTGTTCTCGTCGAGGACGCGGATACGCCGCGCCTCGACGAAACGGGACTGTTCCACCTCATCAACACGGTGCGGGAAGCCGGCACCTGTCTCCTTTTGACAACGCGCCGCTTTCCCGCTGGCTGGGGCCTCCAGCTTCCCGATCTGCTTTCCCGGCTCAAGGCGGCGGCGACAGTGGAGATACACGAGCCGGACGACGTGCTTCTTTCCGGCGTCATCGTGAAGCTGTTTTCGGACCGGCAGGTGGTGATCGAGCCGCATGTCGTGCAGTTCCTCGTGCGGCGCATCGAGCGCTCGCTTTCGGCCGCACAGCGCGTGGTCGAAGAGCTCGACCGTGCAGCGCTCGAGCGCAAGGCCCGCATCACGCGAGCACTCGCGGCGGATGTCATCGCGGCTTCGCAGACGGATTGGAGCAGGCCGGAAGAATGATTTCGGTCGCTTGCCGGCACGGCCGGGCCGGGTGATCTCGTCTCGGCCTGTTATTTTCGCGCGGGTTTCCGGACGGCGGGGAACTCCCGGACGGCTCGATGGTTCGGCAGGGTGCACTGAAACCGCACCGTAACCAATCAGTCGGGAGACACATCCATGAAAAACATTCTCAAGACTTCTGCAGGCGCCCTGGCACTGCTGGCAGGCAGCAGCCTGGCAATTGCGCAAGACAGCGGAACCGGCACATCTGGAAGCCAGCAGATGGCCAGTGACGTCAGCTGCGCCCAGATCGTGGCGCTGGATGCCAGCGAGGCCCAGCGGGTGCTCTATTTCCTGGCCGGGCACGAGGCTGGTCAGAAGGAAGCCGGCGCCGGCACCACGGCTTCCACCGGCACGGACACGTCCACGGACACGATGGCCGGCGCCGATACCGGCAGTGACGCCGCCACGGATATGGAAGAGAGCGACACCACGGCCGCGACCCGCACCAGCCCCAATATGGGCACGGACACGGATACGACGGCCAGCACGTCCGGTACGGATACGAGCGGTGGCGCCTCCGCCGATATGGAAAGCGACACCATGGCCGCCGATGACACCGGCACCGACACCATGACTGATACCGACACGACGACGACGGCGGGAACCACGAGCGGCACCACCGGCTCCACTGGCGGCGCCCAGCAGTTCGCGGCCGTCGGATACTTCGAAATTCCGATCGAGAGCGTGATGACTGCGTGCGAAAACGCCCCCGATTCGTCGATTTCCGATATCCTGCGTCAGCAAGGAGGCGGAACGAACCAGTAACACGCAGTTGACGGTCGTCGCCGACAAGTCGGCATCGACACAGGTCCGTGCGGTCGATGCGCGGTTCTAACGGCAACTGAACCTGTCTCGCCGGCGCATGCCGGCGGGACATTTTGTTGGCGCTGCAGTCGATTGCACTCAGTCGTTTGCGATCACGAACCGGTGGATGTCAAGGCTGTAATCACCTCCATCGTTCCTCCAGCGGCGTTCGATCAGGTCTGCAAAACGGTCGAGCCGGGCTCGCCTGAGTTCGGTGGCCCTGCCGCGATAGATTATCTCCAGACGCGAGGGTTCCTCCCGTAGCAGGTTCATGACCTCCTCCACTTGCGCCAGGGATTGCGCTTTCAAGCGCAACTGCCTGGGAAGAAAGTCGGCATCTGCAAGGTCGATCTTTACCAGGCGGAGTTCCGCGGCGCCGAAGTCGGCGTGACTCACGTAACGCCCCATAAGGCGCACCAGACGCGGGTTTTCCGTCGTTGTCCGGTACCCGTCCGGAAGCGTTTGCAAATCCAGATTGACGAGGATATCGGACACGTGGTGAGGGTGTGGAACGCTCGCACACGCTATGTGGTAGCGCCCGTGCTTGTCCGTGGTGGTCGTTTTTCCGTCGCCGGTCAGGATCCGCGTCCCTGCCAGGCCTCTCTCTCCGGAATCGCGGACGCCGTTGCGATTGACATCCTCAAAGACAATGCCAGTGATTTGGCCGCATTCAAGTGCTGGCTCTTCGGTGCCGAACGCCAGCAGAAGAACGACAAGCGGTGTTGCCGCAGAAGTCATGTGAAGTTCCCGTGATCTCTAAAGACGTGTTCGGAGGCGACCGACCGCACTCCGTCAGCAATCGGAATGGATCGCTGACCAGGGTTGGCGCGGTCGGTCTGCGCACACGTCAGTGACGTGTGCGCTCTTGCTCTTTGTTGATCGTGCCGAGGGCCGCGACGTGCATGTCTTCGACGATCGAGGCTGCCTTGGCGAAAATGCGCTTTTCGTACGCATCGTCCCGTTCGCCGGCCACGATCTTCAGACCCGCGGCTGCCGCCTGCAAACTCTGCGACGTGGCCGTTTGGAGTTGCGAATCGATCCGTGCAAGGCGGGCAAGCAGCTCGGTCAGAACAGCTTGCGTGACAAGAGAAGTGGCCTCCGAAACGAGGTCCTCATCAGAGATGAGATCTTCATCAGGATTTTTGTTCATGTTTTGGTCCCTTCAAAACAGCTCATGACCGCCGACGGCGGTCATCCAAGACGTTCTCAGACCGGCTGTTTCGGAGGGGGCGTGATCGGTAGCCGCTGCTGCGACCTGCCGGATTGCGGACAGGCTGGATCCGTATCCGCCGCCACTCGGCTGGCGGCAATCTGACTGTCGGGCAGAATGCCAATATTCACATGACAGTCGAGCTCTTCAGGTGCGTGATCATGACCAGCTTGCTGCGCACCGTGATGATGATGATCGTGCGATGCTGCGGAGTGATCGTGGTCATTCACTTCCGAAGCCGCGCCGTGGGCGTGGTGTCCGTCGGCATCGTGGTGAAAATCGTGCAATGCATAACCGTGCGCAATCGAACATCCTATGAAGATGACGACCGCGCTGAGGCACCGCGCCACCCCCTCAAGCCTCCGTACCCATTTGGCCTCGAACAATCCCAAAGCTATCCATCCATGAGCAACGCACCAGACATAGGGCGGTAAAGCACGAACCTGTCAATCAACCCCTGCCTGATTATGACACTGCATTGCGCGCAAAGGGGGAGCCCGATGTCGCTTCTTCGTTTTCTTCGCCTGGGCAAGGCATTCGTGTCGGATATCAGGAGAGCGAAATGGGGAAGCGGTACATTCCCGACGGCAGTTCGCTTTTCTGCTCCGATTCCATGTCACTGGATTTTCCCGTTTCGGAGCGTAGCGCAGCCTGGTAGCGCATCTGCTTTGGGAACGGCGGTGCTTAGGCCTTTTTCTTCTTGCATTCCGCCACTTAGACTTGCCATCCCCGTCAACGTGGGAGTTTTCGTGGCGCGCTGCTGGGCATGGCGCGTCGTGGTGGCGAGGTCCGTGCCGAGGAGGCGCTGGGCGTAGCGGAGGCTGCCCGTGGCGCGGACAAGGCGCGTGGCGGCCGAAGGGCTTGGCTGTCCTTGGACCGGCTCAGGATGACGGCAGCCTGATTTCACCTGAATTTCTGCTTTGGCGAGATGCTCCCCGAAAGCCGACTTTCCACTTGCCACCGGACTGTGAGGGGAACTTGGTTTCCGGTCTCAGCATCAGCGAATGTAAATTGTGACTACCCCTTGGTCGTCCATAGTCGCTGCAACCACGCGCTCTATCTCGACCGCGCGGCGTTTGAGTTCCTGCATGATTGAGTCATTGCTTACGATCGCGGTCTGCACCATCGCCCAACCGTCATCGGTTCTGCCCAGGGCATGTTCGAGTGCTTGATACTCGTCACTTGACTTGAAGGCGCTCAGGTCCACGATATCAAGACGAACATAGGATTCAATCGTACGAATCTCGTTCGCACTCATATCATTAGCTTCAAGTGCGGCTATGATTTCTTGGACGTTCACTTCGTGGTCAGCCAACTCACTTCCGTGCGCAATCGCCGGCAGGCTTCCGCTTGCGATCAGCGCGGCAAGCCACATAGCATTCGACTTCATCGCAATTCCTTGACGACAGGGACGCTATAGCAAAGTCAATGTTGCATACGGCGCTCCGGTTGTCACCGCATTGCGCTGACGCGCAACTCAGCCCGTTTCTGGCGAGCTTGGCGCCGGTGGTTTGCCACGAGGGTAGCGTCCTGGCTGGTAGAGTTAAGCGGCAAAGCCAGTGCGCGTACAAAATGCGAACAACAGTGGGAAAATCCGTGGGACTTTCTGCTCCAACTCGCACCATTGGACGCTGTTTGTTCCATATATAATGGAGAGCTTTGATTTCTTCCTTGCGCCGCAACCTTCGTGAATATAGGGATTTCCCCGTTTCGGAGCGTAGCGCAGCCTGGTAGCGCATCTGCTTTGGGAGCAGAGGGTCGCAGGTTCGAATCCTGCCGCTCCGACCAGAAGACAGGTTTCCAGCGGCGCCGGGCGGCGCCGGGGACAACAAGGGATCAAGACGTGTCAGCGCGCATTTACAGCCCTTCGAGGACGGCCATGCAGTCCGGCACCGCCAAGACCGGTCATTGGGTGCTCGAGTTCGAGCCGGAATCGCCGCTCAAGATCGACCCGCTGATGGGCTACACCAGTTCCTCCGACGCCAAGCGGCAGGTGCGCCTGAACTTCCCCACCAAGGAGGAGGCGGTGGCCTATGCGCAGAAGAACGGCATTCCCTTCCGCCTGGAGGAGGCGAAGGCACCCAAGCGGCGTCAGGTTTCCTATGCCGAGAATTTCCGGTATGACCGGAAAATTCCGTGGACGCACTGACGCGCCGTCCGCACCGGCCCCGTAGCTCAGCTGGATAGAGCACCGGCCTTCTAAGCCGATGGTCGCAGGTTCGAGTCCTGCCGGGGTCGCCAGATGTCCGATGTACGGCCCGGAGACATGGGTTACATTTCATTCTGGAGACGTGGGGCAGCTTTTGTTCTCGAGGCGGGGTGCCATCGTGCACCTGCGGCTGTGCGGTCTCTTGACGACCGTGAGTCAAGGCCTATAGCGCCCGGAGTCCTTCGAAGCCCGTTTCCAGGTCAGCCTGCAAATCCTCCACATCCTCAAGACCGATCTGCAGCCGGATGACCGGTCCGGGGTAGGAGCCCTTGGCGATGGTGCGGTCTTCGAGGGAAACGTGGACGGCGAGGCTTTCGAAGCCGCCCCATGAGTAGCCGAGCCCGAAGATCTTCAAGGCGTCGAGGAAGGCGTGCGCCTCGCGCTTGCCGCCCTTGGCGAGCACGAAGGAGAAGACGCCGCTGGCACCGGAAAAGTCACGCTTCCAGATGGCGTGGCCCGGGTGCGACTCGAGGCCGGGATGCAGCACCTGCGCGACCTCCTGGCGGCCTTCCAGCCAGCGGGCGATCGCGAACGCGCTTTCCTGATGGCGGGCGAGCCGCACGCCCATGCTGCGCAGCCCGCGCAGCACCTGGTAGACGTCGTCCGGCGCCGGGCAGACGCCGAGCGCAATGAAGGTGTCGTGAAGCTGCTTCCAGCAGGCCTCGTTCGCCGAGACGGTGCCCAGCAGCAAGTCTGAGTGGCCGGCGGGGTACTTCGTCGCCGCGTTGATGGAGAGATCGACACCGTGATCCAGTGGCCGGAAGAAGACCGGCGTGGCCCAGGTGTTGTCCATCATGACGATGGCGCCCCCGCCGTGCGCGGCCTCGGCGATGGCCGGGATGTCCTGCATCTCGAAGGTGTTGGAGCCCGGCGACTCGGTGAAGACGACCTTTGTGTTCGGCTTCATGAGGTCGGTGATCCTTGCGCCGACATGGGGATCGTAATACTCGACTTCCACGCCAAGCCGCCTGAGCATGCGCTCGGCGAAGTTCCGCGTCGGGTAGTAGACCGAATCGACGATGAGTACGTGATCGCCGGCCGACAGGAAGGCCAGGAGCGGCACGCAGACCGCCGCAAGCCCCGAGGGGACGGCGATCGTTCCGGCCGAGCCTTCCAGTTCGTCGATCGCCTGACACAGCGCTTCCGTTGTCGGGGTGCCGCGCGTGCCGTAGGTGTATTTCTGATTGCGCGTGGCCATGGTTTCGGCATCGGGAAACAGCACGGTGGAGGCGTGCACCACCGGAGGGTTCACGAAGCCGAAGAAGTCGCCCGGATCATTGCCGATATGGGCAAGTCTGGTGTTCGTTCCGCTCTTTCGCTCGTCGGTTCCCATGCCGATCCCTTCCGTCTTGCCCGCTTCGGCGTTCGTGATCCGCATATCGTCTTCGCACGGGCTTCACAACCCGCGCGACAGGGGGTGCGCGGTTGCGTCATTCGCACTTGACCCACGCTGAATTATGGCATTCGATGCAGGAGTGCTTGGGAGAGGAAGCGTGGATGCGTCACCCGCATTCGGCCTGCGCCAGCTTCCGCACATTATCTGGGGAATGAACCCTGTACGTCAGAATAAAGGGTCAAAATCATGAATCATTTCATCAAGGCACTGCTTGGCTCGGCCGTCGCTGCTTTCGTGGTGTTCCCGGCCTTTGGAGCCACGCTAGACGATGTGAAGAGCGCCGGTCATCTGCGTTGCGGAGTGAACACCGGCCTGCCTGGATTCGCGTCGCAGAACGACCAGGGCGAATGGCAGGGTCTCGACGTCGACTATTGCAAGGCGGTGGCGGCAGCGGTCTTCGACGGCGATGCGAGCAAGGTCGAATATACGCCGCTGTCGGCGGTGCAGCGCTTCCCGGCGCTCCAGAACAACGAGGTCGACCTCCTGGCGCGCAACACCACCTGGACGATGAACCGCGACACCGCGCTCGGCCTCAACTTCGCCGGCGTGAACTACTATGACGGCCAGGGTTTCATGGTCCGCAAGGACCTGAACGTGACATCCGCGCTGCAGCTTTCCGGCGCCACGGTATGCGTGCAGAGCGGCACGACGACCGAGTTGAACCTCACCGACTATTTCCGGGCCAACAACATGGAACTCAGCCCGGTGGTCATCGAATCGCAATCGGACGTGAATGCGGCCTATGACCAGGGTCGCTGCGACGTGCTGACCACGGACGCTTCCGGGCTTTACGCCAGCCGTCTCGAGATGGCCAACCCGGACGAGCACGTGGTGCTTCCGGAGATTATCTCGAAGGAGCCGCTCGGTCCGGTGGTCCGCCAGGGCGACGAGCAGTGGTTCGACATCGTCAAATGGGTTCACTTCGGGCTGCTGAATGCCGAGGAGCTCGGCGTTACCCAGGATAATGTCGAAGAGATGCTGGAAACCGACGATCCGAATATCCGCCGGCTCCTGGGGCTCGACGGGTCCTTCGGCGAGGATATCGGCTTGAGCAACGACTGGATGGTGAACGTCATCGAGGCGGTCGGCAATTACGGCGAGATCTTCGACCGCAATATCGGCCCGGACACGCCGCTCAAGATCCAGCGCGGCATCAACGCGCTGTGGACCAAGGGCGGTCTGCAATACGCGCCCCCGATCCGCTGATCGAATGAGCGGGAGCCGCGCGCTGCGCGCGGCTCCCTCTTAAGCATGCAAGGCGAGACGACCGCCGTGGGCGCGGTCGCCGCCGTTGCTCATGGCGGATCAGATGACGGCTGATACCCATACCTACGCTACGCATGGGCGTGTGTCGCTGATGCGCGATCCACGCATACGCGGCCTGATCATCCAGATCGTGATGATCATCGCCATCCTGGCGTTCGCAGCCTGGCTCGTTAACAACACCGTGCGCAACCTCACCCAGGCCAACATCGCCGGCGGGTTCGGGTTTCTTTCCTCGCGCGCCGGCTTCGACATCGGTCAGGTGCCGATCGACTATACGGCCAATTCGACCTATGGCCGCGCGCTGCTGGTAGGCGCCACCAACACGGTGATCGTCGCCGCTTCGGGCATCGCCCTGGCGACGATCATCGGTTTCATCATCGGCATCGCTCGCCTGTCCCGCAACTATCTCGTACGCGGGCTGAGCACGATCTATGTCGAGACCTTCCGCAATATTCCACCGCTTCTCGTCATCCTGTTCTGGTATTTCGGGGTGCTGGCGATCCTGCCGGGACCGCGCGAGGCGCTGGAACTGCCGCTTGGTGCCTATCTCTCCAACCGCGGCCTTCAGACACCGGCGGCGGTCTTCGAACCGATCGCACTCGTGGCGCTGATCGCCTTCGGGCTCGGCGTCGCCGGCGCCGTCGTGCTGGCGCGCGCGAACAAGAGACGGCAGCTGCAGACTGGCGAAATTCGCCCGACCTTCTGGCCCTCCGTGGCCATGATCGTCGGACTGCCCCTCGTCGTCTTCGCCCTGTCAGGCTTCCCCGTCACCTTCGAGGTGCCGGAGGCGACGCGCTTCAATCTCGTCGGCGGGTGGCACGTCCAGCCGGAGTTTCTGGCGTTGTTCCTGGCGCTGTCGTTCTACACGGCCTCCTTCATTGCCGAGATCGTCCGCGCCGGCATCCTGTCGGTCGCGGGCGGGCAGACAGAGGCGGCATCGGCACTCGGCCTGACGCGCGGCCAGACGTTGCGCCTGGTGGTCGTGCCGCAGGCTTTCCGAGTCATCATACCGCCGCTGACCAGCCAGTACCTGAACCTGACCAAGAACACGTCGCTGGGATTGGCCGTCGGCTATCCCGAACTGGTTGCGGTGGGCTCGACGGTGCTCAACCAGACCGGCCAGTCCGTCGAGGTGGTGGCCATTTGGATGGTCGTCTATCTCGGTCTCAGCGTCGGCGTGGCGAGCTTCATGAACTGGTTCAACGCCCGCATGGCGCTGATCGAGCGATAGGAGGTCGACGTGGAAGAACAGGTCGCAGCCTATGTCGCGCGCGAACAGAAGCAACCGCTTCCCGCGCCACCGAGCGAGGTCGGCGTCGGGGGAGTGCTGCGCAAGAATTTCTTCGCTACGCCCGTCGATACGCTCCTGACGGTCGTGCTCGGGCTCTTCAGCCTCTGGGCGGCCTGGAACCTGCTGCAATGGGCCCTTCTGTCGGCCGTGTTCACCGGCACCGACCGGGAGGCCTGCCTGGCCGGCGAAGGCGAGGCCGTGGGTGCATGCTGGGCATTCGTGCGTGCCAAGTTCGGCCAGTTCTTCTACGGGCTTTATCCCATGGCGGAGCGATGGCGGGTCGATCTGGTCCTGTTCCTGTTGGTCGCATTGGCCCTGCCGATGGCCATACCGAGCGTGCCGTTCAAGCGTCTGAACGCGTTTCTGCTGATTGTCGCCTTTCCCTTCCTCGCTCTGATGCTCCTGACGGGTGGGAATATCAGGATTGCCGGCGGCTGGATCGCTTTCCTCTTCGCGCTCGCTGCCTTCGTCGCCGCGGCCCTGGCGGCGGGCAATCTGTCCGCTCCGCCACGCCTGTTGCGTATGGCGAGCTGGCTTGCCGGCGCTTCTGTCCTGATCCTGGTCCTCGCCAACGCCGTCTCCAGCGGGCGTGTCGATCTCATGGCCTTCCGCTTCTCGCTCCTGTCGGTGCTGGCCTTCCTGGCCGCGCTGGCCTCGATCGGCGTCAGCGTGGCGGCGGCGCTCGCCGGAAAGGGCGAGGGGCGTAAGGGAGTGCTGTTGAGCGTGCTCGCAGCGCCGCTCTTCGTGGCCGTAATCATTGTGCTCCTGGCCGGCGATTTCGGCCTGCGCCGGGTGCCCACCAATCTGTGGGGCGGCCTGATGCTGACGCTGGTCGTAGCACTCACCGGCATCGCCGCGTCACTGCCGCTCGGCATTCTTCTGGCTCTCGGCCGGCGTTCGCACCTGCCGGCGGTACGCCTCTTCTCCATCATCTTCATCGAGTTCTGGCGCGGCGTGCCGCTGATCACGGTTCTGTTCATGTCGGCCTTCATGATCCCGCTCTTGCTGCCGGAGGGGGTCACTTTCAACCAGCTCCTACGCGCCCTGATCGGCGTCGCGCTCTTCTCCGCCGCCTATATGGCCGAGGTGGTTCGCGGCGGACTGCAGGCGATCCCGAAGGGGCAGTACGAGGGGGCGCAGGCGCTTGGGCTCGGCTACTGGCAGATGATGCGTCTCGTTGTCATGCCGCAGGCGCTCAAGATGGTCATACCGGGGATCGTCAACACCTTCATCGGTCTCTTCAAGGACACGAGCCTGGTCTACATTATCGGCCTGGCGGATCTGCTCGGCACGGTGCGGCGCGGCTTTTCGGATCCGAACTGGATTACGCCGACGACGGCGGCATCGGGACTCGTCTTTGCCGCATTCATCTACTGGCTCTTCTGTTTCGGCATGTCGCGCTATTCCATCTACACCGAGCGCCGACTCCATACCGGCCACGAATGATAACCGGCCGCAAGGCCCATCAGGGAAACACGGCGATGGCTACCCAGAACGCAAAGGCAACCGAAAGCGAGGCCGGGCGCGGCCGCATGCAGATCTCGGACACCGACGTGGCGATCGAGATTGTCGGCATGAACAAATGGTTTGGCGATTTCCACGTGCTGCGCGACATCGACCTGAAGGTCATGGGCGGCGAGCGCATCGTCGTGTGCGGCCCTTCGGGCTCCGGCAAGTCCACCATGATCCGTTGCATCAACCGGCTCGAGGACCACCAGAAGGGCAAGATCATCGTCGACGGGATCGAACTGACGAACGATCTGAAGAAGATCGACGAGGTGCGCCGCGAAGTCGGCATGGTGTTCCAGCACTTCAACCTCTTTCCGCACCTGACCATCCTGGAGAACTGCACGCTGGCGCCCATCTGGGTGCGCAAGATGCCCAAGCGCGAGGCCGAGCAGGTGGCCATGCATTACCTGGAGCGGGTGCGCATCCCCGAACAGGCGAACAAATATCCCGGCCAGCTTTCCGGCGGCCAGCAGCAGCGCGTGGCGATCGCCCGGGCGTTGTGCATGAACCCGCGTATCATGCTGTTCGACGAGCCCACCTCCGCGCTCGATCCGGAGATGATCAAGGAGGTGCTCGACACCATGGTGGACCTGGCCGAGGAGGGCATGACCATGATCTGCGTTACCCACGAGATGGGCTTCGCCCGCCAGGTCGCCAATCGCGTGATTTTCATGGATCAGGGACAGATCGTCGAGCAGAACACGCCGGCCGAATTCTTCGACAACCCGCAACACGAACGCACGAAGCTCTTCCTGTCACAGATCCTGCATTGACAAGGGTGTTCGGCGCCGCCCGGGTGGCGGTCGGATCATCGTTCGGTCTTCACGTCGTACCCGTAGAGCCAGTCCATATCCGCCGCGAGGCGTTCCGGGCTGCGCAGGCGCAGTGCCAGATTGCGGGCGAGCGCAACCGGGCCGCCGGCATGCCAGACGAAGCGGTTGAAGGCACCGCGCCGGGCGACCCGCCGGATGCGGGGCCGCCGCAGGCGCTCGAATGTTCCGAGCAGCGTTTCCGTGTCGGACGCGTGGGCGGCGAGTTCGGCAAGGAGCGCGGCATCCTCGATCGCCATGGCTGCGCCTTGCGCCGCGTGGGGCGTGAGCGCGTGCGCGGCATCACCGATCAGCGCCAGCCCGCCGGGATGTGTCCAGGGTCCGTCGCCTTCCACCGCGTGAATGGGCCAGGCCGACCAGGCTTGTGTGTTTTCGATGAGATGGGAAAGAGCAGGGGCGGCGCGGGCGGTGGCCCTCGCCAGATGTGCCGTATCGGCGTCATTCGACCAGTCCGGCCGAATTTCCCCGCCTTTCGTCACCGCCACCAGGTTTATCTCTTCCCCGCCGCGCAGGGGATAGGCGACGACGTGGAAATCGGGTGCCAGGAAGGCCGTTACCGTGTCGGGCTGCGTGAGATGGTCGAGGCCGGCGGATCTTCGGGACATGACCGCGCGGAAAGCGATGTGGCCGGTGAAGCGGCTCCGGTTCGCGTTTGCCAGCGGCCGCAGCGCGGACCAGACGCCGTCCGCGGCGACCAGCAGCCCGGCGGCGAGGCGGCGCTCCACCGGTGAGCGGTCAAGCTCGACCGTCACACCGGTTCTCCCGAACGTGGCGCCACGTACGGCAACCCCGGTTTCCAGGGTGATGTTCTCTTTCTCGCGGACGCGCTCCAGAAGCACCCGTTGCAGATCCGCCCGGTGCGCGACGAGGTAGGGCGCGCCCCAGCGCTTCTCCGCCGCATCGAGCGGTATGCAGGCGAGGGAGGCCAGGCTTGCGGCGTCCCGCAGGACGATGCCGCGCGGCTCTACGGCATTTCCCGACAGGCGATCGAGAACGCCGAGCCGGTCGAGAACGCGCGTTGCGTTGGGGGAAAGCTGAAGGCCGGCGCCGATCTCGTCGAGATGCGCGGCCTTTTCGATGACAGTGACGGAAAAGCCCTTGGCGGCGAAGCTCAAGGCGGCGGTCAGGCCGGCGATGCCCGCGCCTGCAACGGCGACAGCGCAGTCGCTCACCGAGGCCTCTAGACCGCCTCCTCGCGGAAGCGACATCCTTCGGGGACGGTCTCGTCGCTCTTCAGCTGCGCATTGTAGCGATAAAGCGTTGAGCAATAGGGGCAGATCCGCTCTTCGTCGTCACCCATGTCGAGAAAGACATGCGGGTGATCGTTCGGCGGATAGGCACCCACGCACATGAACTCCTTGACACCGATCTCGATCGACCGGTGGCCGTCCGTGTTGTGGAAGTGGGGTGTTGCGTGACCCGCCATCTCTTCCTCTCCCGCGCGTGGCTGTTTGCGCTGCGTTTGGCGTAAATACGACGTGATTGCAAGCCCCCAAGCCTCACGGTAGTGCCTGGCGGCCGTCTTTCGCCGAAGCGACGGCCGGGAAGCCTCGGCAGCAGTTTGCCGCAAACGATCACGCTTGGCGATCCATTCATTTCCGCTCACACACCGTCTTAACCCGTTCGCACGCCGGCAAAGTCGCGGTTGCCATTGTCATCACGCAAATTTGGGCGGACATTATATCTGCTACCCGGGAAAAAACGCTTTTGGGAGGAAGCAATGAATAGGACGTTTCTGGGGTCTCTGGCGATTCTCGCCGGAACGACCATGCTGTCATCTGCGCAACCCCAGCCAAGCAATCTCGAGAAGCTGGGGTCTTTCAAGACGACGGGCACGACCGAGTTTACCGAGATCGAGCAAAGTGGACCGAAAGCCGAGGCTATAAAGCGGACGCTGGAGCAGATCAGCCTGCCGCAAGGATTCACTATCAGCCTCTATGCTATCGTCCCGGACGCCCGGCATATGGCCGTCGGGCCGCAGGGCGTGGTGACGTTCGTCGGCACGCGCAAGACCAAGGTCTGGTCGGTGACGGACCGCGACAAGGATCGCGTCGCCGACGAGGTCAAGGATTTCGCGCCGCCGCTCGCCATGACGATCCCCAACGGTCCGTGCTTTTCGCCCGACGGCGTCCTTTACATCGCCGAGCAGAACCGCGTCATTTCCTATCCGGCCGCCGAGTTCTTTTACGAAAGCCCCGACGTCGCCGCCTTCGAGGTGGTGAAGCAGGGTGAACTCATTCCGCCGGACGAGGAAAGCTACAACCATACCGCTCGTGTCTGCCGCATCGGACCGGACGGCAAGCTCTACATCTCGCTCGGCCAGCCCTTCAACGTGCCGCCACCGGAAAAGCTGGACCTTTACGAGCGGACGGGCATCGGCGGCATCATACGGATGAACCAGGACGGCACCGGGCGCGAGGTCTACACCTACGGCGTGCGCAACTCCGTCGGACACGACTTCAATCCGGCCAATGGCGAGCTTTGGTTCACCGATAACCAGGTGGACGGCATGGGCGACGATATTCCGCCCGGCGAGATCAATCGCCAGACGGAAGCCGGCCAGCATTTCGGCTTCCCCTGGTATGGCGGCGGCTCCGTGCGCACCGTCGAATACAAGGACCAGGAAGTGCCGGTCGACGTGGTGATGCCGGCGGTGGAAACGGTCGCGCATGCGGCCGATCTCGGCATGGTCTTCTATACGGGAGAGCAGTTCCCGGACAAATATCGCGGCGGCATCTTCTCCGCCCAGCATGGTTCCTGGAACCGCACGACGCCGATCGGTGCCCGCGTCATGTTCACTGCGATCAATGAGGACGGATCGGCGGGAGATACGGAGGTCTTCGCGGAGGGCTGGTTGAACGAAAACGGGGAATATCTTGGTCGCCCCGTCGACGTGGCGCAGTTGCGCGACGGTTCCATCATCGTCTCCGACGATCTGACGGGTGCGCTCTACCGGATTGCATATGGAGAGTGAAGCAGCGGTAACCGCGCCTGCCGCCAAGGGCGGCAGGCCTCTTCGAACGGACGGTGAAATGACGGACATCCCGAAACTATTGTGTTGCGCCTTTCTCACGGCAGGCGCTGCAGTTCCGGCCGCCGGTGCCGATCTGGAGGCAGGACGGCGGATCGCGTCGTCGCAGTGCCGCACCTGCCACGGGCTCGACGGAATCGCGCAGATACCGGTCGCCCCGCATCTGGCCGGTGAAAGCGCGATCTATCTCCAGACACAGCTCAAGGCTTTTCGCTCGGGCACGCGCAAAAGCGAGATGATGAACGTGGTGGCAAAAGACCTTACCGATGAAGACATAGCCAATGTCGCGGTCTGGTACGCGGCAATCAAAATTCGCGTTGAGATGCCCGACTAGTTCACAGGCGGATGGCTCGGGTGATACCAAGCGAAATCCGAAATGGCGCTCCGGAAAGCGTGTGATATGAAACTGTCGTAAAATCCTGTCAGATACCGTCATCAGGGGCGGGCCGTCACCGAAGAGACGAGCGTGAACGAGTGACTCATGAATGAACTGAAACCGGTCAAGAACGAATTTCCGACAGCGCCGGGAACGGTCGACGAGATCGCCAAATCCAGCCCGGACCGTTTTGTCAATCGGGAGTTCTCCTGGCTCCAATTCAACCGGCGTGTGCTGGAGGAATCGCAGAACACCAATCACCCGCTTCTGGAGCGCGTGCGCTTTCTCTCCATCTCCGCGGATAATCTGGACGAGTTCTTCATGGTGCGGGTGGCCGGGCTTGCCGGCCAGGTGCGCGAGGGAATCGCCACCCGCAGCGCTGACGGGCGAACCCCGCAGGAGCAGCTCGAACACGTGTTGCGGGAGGTCAGCCGCCTCCAGATGGAGCAGCATGCCAGCTTGATCGCCCTCTTGGACCTTCTCAAGAAGGGAAACATCGAGATCATTCGCCCGGACGCGCTGACGCGCGAGGACAGGAAATGGGTGGAGGAGCATTTCCTCGAAGCCATCTACCCGGTGCTGACGCCGCTTTCGATCGACCCGGCGCATCCGTTCCCCTTCATTCCCAATCTGGGCTTTTCGATCGCGCTCGATCTCCAGCATCTCGGCAATGGCGAGACCATGACGGCGCTCTTGCGCCTGCCGGTCGCGCTCGATCGTTTCGTGGCGTTGCCGGAGCGACGCAGGAGCGTACGCTTCATTCCGCTCGAGGACATCGTCGAGATGTTCATCGGCAAGCTCTTTCCCGGTTACAAGGTCAACGGCTCGGGCACATTCCGCATCATCCGCGACAGCGACATCGAGGTGGAGGAGGAGGCCGAGGACCTCGTGCGCCTGTTCGAAAGTGCCTTGAAGCGCCGGCGCCGCGGCTCTGTTATCCGCATCGAGTTCGAAAGCTCGATGCCCGAAAGCCTGCGCGAGTTCGTGGCGAGCGAGCTCGGTGTTCCGGCGGCGCGCGTGAGCGTTCTGGACGGGCCGCTGGCGATCAGCCAGATTTCCGAAATCGTCAAGCTGCCGCGCGATGAGCTGAAGTTTGCGCCCTACAATCCGCGTTTCCCAGAGCGCATCCGCGAGCATGGTGGCGACTGCTTCGCGGCCATCCGCGAGAAGGACATCGTCGTCCACCATCCCTATGAGAGCTTCGACGTGGTGGTGCAGTTCCTGCGCCAGGCGGCACGCGACCCGGAGGTGGTCGCCATCAAGCAGACACTCTACCGCACGTCGAACGACAGCCCGATCGTGCGCGCGCTCGTCGACGCGGCGGAGGCCGGCAAGACGGTGACCGCGCTGGTGGAGCTCAAGGCGCGTTTCGACGAGGAGGCCAATATCCGCTGGGCGCGCGACCTGGAACGGGCCGGCGTGCAAGTGGTGTTCGGCTTTATCGAATTGAAGACACACGCCAAGATGTCGCTCGTGGTACGGCGCGAGGACGGGCGCCTGCGCAACTATGTGCATCTGGGCACCGGCAACTATCACCCGATCACCGCACGCATCTACACGGACCTGTCCTACTTCACGGTCGATCCGGTCATCGCGCACGACGTGGCGAAGGTGTTCAACTTCATCACCGGCTATGCCGAGCCGGACGTGGACATGAAGCTTGCCGTCTCACCTTTCACGCTGCGCAGCCGTATCCTGAAGCATATCGGCGAGGAGATGGACCATGCCAGGGCCGGCCGGCCGGCGCAGATCTGGATGAAGATGAACTCCCTGGTCGATCCAAAGATCATCGACGCGCTCTACGAGGCCAGCCGCGCCGGCGTGGAGATCGACCTCGTGGTGCGCGGCATCTGCTGTCTGCGGCCGCAGGTGCCGGGCCTTTCGGAGAACATACGCGTGAAATCGATTATCGGCCGGTTTCTGGAGCACAGCCGGATCTTCTGTTTTGGCAACGGACACGGGCTGCCCTCCGACGAGGCGATCGTCTATGTCTCCTCCGCGGATCTCATGCCGCGTAATCTCGACCGGCGCGTCGAGGCCATGGTGCCCATCACCAACCCGACCGTTCACGAGCAGGTGCTTGGGCAGATCATGCTGGGAAATATTATGGACAACCAGCAGAGCTTCGAAGTATTGCCTGACGGAACCTCGCGGCGCATATTGCCCGAGGACGGAGAGGAAGCCTTCAACGCTCAGGAATATTTCATGACCAACCCCAGCCTGTCCGGGCGCGGCAACGCCTTGAAGTCTCATGCGCCGAGGAGGATCGCTGCCTTCAAGCGGCGCAAGAAGGTCGCAGCCGGCGAGTAAGCCGTGCCGATCACCGCCTCCCAAGGCCGGTTGCAGGACCGGCGGCCCGTATCGGTCATCGATATCGGATCCAATTCGATTCGCCTCGTAATCTACGAGGGCATCGCCCGCGCGCCCACCGTGCTGTTTAACGAAAAGATGCTGGCCGGTCTCGGACGCTCGATCGTTACGACGGGAGAGCTCGACCCCGATGGCGTGAGCCGCGCGGTCGAGGAGTTCCGCCGTTTCCGGGCGCTTTCGGAACAGGCCGGTGCGCAGTCGCTGCACGTGCTGGCCACCGCGGCTGCGCGCGAGGCCACCAACGGGCCGGACTTCATACGCCGCGCCGAGGACATCCTCGGAACGAAGATTCGCGTCCTTTCGGGACGTGAGGAGGCGGGCTATTCGGCTTTCGGCATCATATCGGGCTTTCACAAGCCCAATGGAATTGTCGGCGATCTCGGTGGTGGTAGCCTGGAGCTGGTCGATCTCGAGGGCGAGACCCTCGGGGAGGGCATCACCCTGCCGCTCGGAGGCTTGCGGCTGCGCCAGATGGCCGGATCCTCGCTCAACGAGGCGGCGGGGATCGCCGCGACCGAGCTCTCCCGCGCGCCCTGGCTGGAGCACGGAGCAGGACGCACCTTCTACTGTGTCGGCGGTACATGGCGAAATCTCGCCCGCCTGCACATGTACACGAACCGGTATGCGCTGCCAGTAATGCATCACTACGAGCTCGATCCCCAGGCGGATTCCGGGTTTCTCAAGCGCGTCGCGGCCGGCGAAACCGGCAAGATGAGGGGCATCCAGCGCATCTCGAAGAACCGCCGGGCATTGCTGCCCTATGGCGCGACGGTGCTTCTTGAACTCATGCGCGTGGCCCGACCGTCGAAAATCGTCATCTCCGCCACGGGCGTGCGCGAGGGCTACCTCTATTCGCTTCTGAAGGAGGAGGAACGCCGCACCGATCCGCTTTTGTCCGCAGCCGAGGAACTGGCGCTGCTGCGCTCGCGCTCAATCACCCACGCGCGCGAATTGGCGGAGTGGACGGGGACGGCCTTCGCCGCGCTCGGTATCGAGGAGAGCGAGGACGACGCGCGTTATCGCCGCGCCGCCTGCCTGCTTGCCGATATCGGCTGGCGCGCGCATCCCGAGTATCGCGGCACCCAGTCGCTCAACATCATTTCCCACGGCTCCTTCAGCGGCATCGACCATCCCGGCCGCGCCTTTATCGCCCTTGCCAATCTCTTTCGGCACGAGGGCCTTTTCGACGATGCGCTGTCGCCGGAGATGCGGGCGCTCGCCGGACCGCACTATGTGGAGCGCGCGCGGTTGCTCGGCGGCCTCTTGCGCGTGGTCTACCTGCTGACAGCATCCATGCCCGGCATCATCCCGCAACTGAAATGGGAAAAGCGCGCCGACGGCACGCTGGCGCTGCTCCTGCCGCGCTCGCACGCCGCCCTGATGGGTGAGCGGCCGCATGGGCGCATGGCGCACCTCGCGCGGGTGGCGGGGCGCGAACTGGTGCTCGACGTGGCTGCCGAATAGCGCCGGATTGCAGGCCGTTCGGGCTCCGCCCCGGAACGCAGGGAAGGTCACGGAATGGGTGCCGGTCACGCCTTGTGCTTTCCGGGACCACGCGGGGTGGAGATGTTGCGGATCACCGCCACTCTCACGGCCTTCATCTGTCCCGCCCGCCGTCGGGGAAGCAGGATCCTACTCTGCCGCGCGTGCCACCTCGCTTGGCGGCGTGAATGTCTCGATGCGCCGGTTGGCGAAGCGCAGGGCGGTTTCGCCGCGCAACAGCTTCAGGGCTTCCTCGCCGAACACCTCGCGCCGCCAGCCGGCGAGCGCGGGCACGTTGGCGTTTTCGCCTTCGGCGGCCAGCCGATCGATATCGTCGCCGGAGGCGAGCATCTTGGCGGCGACGCCTTCCTTCTCCGCCACCAGCTTGAGCAGGACCTTGATGAGCTCGGCCGCTGCCGCCGCGCCGTCCGGCGCATGCTGGGGCTTGGGCAGTCTCGGCAGTTCGGCCTTGGGCAATGAAAGGGCGGCATTCACGGTCTCGATGAGGCCCGCGGCGGAAGCGGAGCGCTCCCAGCCCCTCGGCGTACTTCTCAGCCGCCCGAGCGCGACGGCGTCGCTTGGCTGCTGCTGGGCGATCTCGTAAATGGCGTCGTCCTTGAGCACGCGTCCGCGCGGGACGTTCCGCTCGCGCGCCTCGCGCTCGCGCCATGCCGCCACGTGCTGCATGACGGCGAGCTCCAACGGCTTGCGCACGCGCAGCTTCAGCCGTTTCCAGGCGTCATCCGGATGCGGGTCGTAGGTCTCGCGCGCCGTCAGAACGTCCATCTCCTCCTTCAGCCAGTGCGCACGGCCTTCGCGGACGAGCTCCTCCTTTAGGTGCTCGAACACGGGAATGAGGTGAGTGACGTCGGCCAGCGCGTATTCGAGCTGCTTGTCCGAAAGCGGTCGCCGCCGCCAGTCGGTGAAGCGCGAGGTCTTGTCGATGCGCGTGCCGGTGATGCGGTAGACGAGCTGGTCATAGGAGACGCTGTCGCCGAAGCCGCACACCATCGCCGCCACCTGCGTGTCGAAGATGGGGTGCGGGATCAGCCCGCCACCGTGATAGATGATCTCGATGTCCTGCCTGGCCGCATGAAACACCTTGGTGACGGCCTCATTGCCCATCATTCGGAAGAAGGGCGCGAGATCCATGCCGTCGGCCAGCGGATCGACGAGGGCGGTGGTGGTCGGCGAGGCCATCTGGATCAGGCAGAGTTCCGGCCAGAAGGTGGTCTCCCGGATGAACTCCGTATCGATCGTGACGAAATCGGATTTTTCGAGCTCGGCGACAGCCTGTTCCAGCTCATGGCGGGTCTTGATGAGTTCCATGCCCCCTTATTAGGCGCTGGCGGGCGAAATGTGAAGAAAGGTGTCATAAGGCGTATGCCGGCATGCCATGCGTGGGAGGCCGGCTCCGCCTTGACAAAAGCGGGCGCGCATGCGCTTTTCGCGCCGGTTTGTTCGGGCCGCCGGCGCCCCAGTCACCTCAGGACACGGACGAGACAGAATGCATCGCTACCGCAGCCATACCTGCGCAGAATTGAGAAAAGCCGACGTGGGCCAGACCGTACGCATTTCCGGCTGGGTTCACCGCGTGCGCGACCATGGCGGCCTGCTCTTCATCGATCTGCGCGACCACTACGGCATCACGCAGATTGTCGCCGATCCCGATTCGCCGTCTTTCCAGACGGCCGAGCGCGTGCGCGGCGAATGGGTGATCCGTGTCGACGGCGCGGTGAAGGCGCGCACGGAGGAGACGGTGAACCCGAACCTGCCGACCGGTGAGGTCGAGGTCTTCGCGCGCGACATCGAGGTGCTGTCGCAGGCGAAGGAGCTTCCGCTGCCCGTCTTCGGCGAGCCGGACTATCCCGAGGACATCCGGCTGAAATACCGCTTCCTCGACCTGCGCCGCGAAACCTTGCACAGGAACATCGTCGCGCGCACGAAGGTCATCGCCGCCATGCGCGAGAAGATGGGCGAGGCCGGTTTCACCGAGTTCTCCACGCCCATCCTGACGGCCTCCTCGCCGGAGGGCGCGCGCGACTTTCTCGTGCCCTCGCGCCTGCACGAGGGCAAGTTCTACGCGCTGCCGCAGGCTCCGCAGATCTATAAGCAGCTCATCATGGTCTCGGGCTTCGACCGCTATTTCCAGATTGCGCCGTGCTTCCGCGACGAGGATCCGCGCGCTGACCGGTTGCCTGGAGAGTTCTACCAGCTCGACCTGGAGATGAGCTTCATCGAGCAGGAGGACGTCTTCCGCACGATGGAGCCGGTCATGCGCTCCGTGTTCGAGACCTTCGCCGAAGGCAAGCCGGTGACCGGCACATTCCCGCGCATTCCCTACGACGAGGCGATGCGCAAATACGGCACCGACAAGCCGGACCTGCGCAACCCGATCGTCATGGAAGAGGTTTCGGAGCATTTCCGCAGTTCCGGCTTCAAGGTCTTCGCCAACATCCTGGCCAACGATCCGAAGGCCGAGGTCTGGGCGGTTCCCGCCAGGACCGGCGGTTCCCGCGCCTTCTGCGACCGCATGAACTCCTGGGCGCAGAGCGAGGGACAGCCTGGGCTCGGCTACATCTTCTGGCGCGGGGAAGGGGAAGCGCTGGAAGGCGCCGGCCCGATCGCCAAGAACATCGGCCCCGAGCGCACCGAGGCGATCCGCACCCAACTCGGCCTCGGGGACGGGGATGCCTGCTTCTTCGTCGCCGGCGATCCGAAGAAGTTCGCCGCTTTCGCGGGGGCGGCGCGCACGCGCGCCGGCGAGGAACTGGATCTCGTCGACCGCGAGCGTTTCGAACTCGCCTGGATCGTCGACTTCCCGTTCTACGAATGGGACGAGGACGAAAAGAAGGTCGACTTCGGCCACAATCCCTTCACCATGCCGCAGGGCGGGCTGGAGGCGCTTGAGAGGGATGATCCGCTCTCCATCAAGGCGTTCCAGTACGATCTCGTCTGCAATGGCTTCGAGATTGCGTCCGGCGGCATCCGCAACCACCTGCCGGAGGTGATGGTGAAGGCTTTCGAGATCGTCGGCTTCGACCGCCAGACGGTGGAGGAGCGCTTCGGCGGCCTCTACCGCGCCTTCCAGTATGGCGCTCCTCCGCACGGCGGCATGGCGGCGGGCATCGACCGCATCGTCATGCTTCTGGTGGGCGCGAAGAACCTGCGCGAAGTGACCATGTTCCCCATGAACCAGCAGGCCGAAGACCTGCTCATGGGAGCCCCCTCGGAACCCACCGCGCAGCAGCTGCGCGAGCTGCATCTGAGGCTTACGCCGAAGAAGGATTGAGGGAGCAAAGGGGCAACGCCCCCGCTATTCGTCATCCTCCGGCTTGACCCGAGGATCCATGCCGGAACGGCCCAATCTGCAGAATGGTCGATGTCACGGGCGATTGTTGCACCGCCCGCACCGATCCATCCCGCCTATTGGTTCGCCTTAACGCTTAGCCCGAGCTGTTGAACGAGCATTTCGGGCGCACCCATTGCCGCGCCCATGACCATGGCGAAAGGCACCGGGTTCTCGGGCATCGCGCTGATTTCCAGGTTCTGCGGGTTCTTCAGGAAAGTGCCGACCGCCGTTGCGATGTCCGTGGCCGCCTGCTCGCCGAGGAAATTGGAGAGCTGGAGGGGAATGACGGCCGTCATCTGGGTGATAACGTCCTCGGGTGTGCTGCCTTCCCGTTCGGCCACGTAGTCGAGCACCTTGCGCGTCAGTGAATCGTCGGTGAAGTGGATGCGCAATCCATGGAAGGTGAGTTGCTGCATCATCCCGAGCATGGCCATGCCCTGGGCCGAGTTGTTCTGACCGCCGTCGGCGGACTGTCTCGCCATTTCGTCCAGCATGCGCACGAATTCGGGCGTATAGCCGGCGAAATCGACCATCAGCGCGAGCGTCCCCGCATCCTCGATCACGGCCTCGTAGCGCGTCAGACGGACGCGTCCGTCCGATGGCTGCCAGGATCCTTCCATGTAGCCGCTGCCGCTGATCTGGCTGTAGCCAAGCCGATCCAGAAGCGCGGTGGCGTCCCGGTCGTCGGCGATGGCCTCGAGGTTGAGCGAAAAGCGTTCCGCCGCGCCGACGGCTTGAAGGACGTCGTCCTCCTCCGAAAGTTCGGCATAGGCGTTTTCGAGCGAGCCGAGCGGCCCGTCCTCGCCGTCGACGTCCACCCGCGCGACCGCGAACCGCTCGTAGCGCATGGCACCGGCGAAGGGATCGGCATCGATGTCCGGCGGCAGCACAAGGCCGGTCATCGTCGCATCCGTCAGCGAGACGGTGACGTTGTCGCTGCGATGTTCGAACGCGTCGAGCGCGATGGTGCCGACGCGATAATCGCCGTCCTCTTCCTCGATGACGTCTTCCAGCGTGACGGTGCCGAGCGCGATCGCCTCGCCGCCCACGGTGCTGCGGGCGCTCACGCCCTCCAGCGTCACGTCGCTGCCGGCCATGCTCGCGGCGTCATAAGTCAGCACGATCTGCTGCTTCTCGAGGAGCGCCTGCAGGCGCTCGCCCACGGCATCCGCCTCGACGGCGAAGGCGCACGGCGTGCCAACACCGGCTATGAAACCGGCGAGAAGAAGGGACTTGGAATGGCGGTGAAGACGGATCATGCGGCGTTTCCAGAGTTTCGTTTCGGTTATTATACGCGAAGACGTGAATTATTGCCCCGGGATTACCTCCGGAAGATGACCGGCAGGGTTATCCCTGTCAAATCGCGAAATCACTGACCCGCGTGCAACGTCGGGCGCCGCGTAAGGCATGGCCGGGGACGGTGCTCAGGAGCACTTGACCTAAAGCTAACCTCAGGTCCTAGCGTCAGTTCCTTTGGAATTTCGGGGAGACAGGAGTGCGTATCTTCATTATGGGCGGGACCGGCCTCGCTAGCGCACGGCCTGGAACCGGATTTCACCGCGGTTCAGGAAGCAGGTCTTGTTGAACAGATGCAAGTCCAGCGGGTTCGGCAGCCGGATATCCTGAACGTCAGGGCACGGTTTCTCCGACGGATCGTATGACCGGTCGATCTGCGAGATGAAGACGATGATGAGGCCCTGGTCCCGGGCAAACGAGTTCAGTGCACGAACCTGCACCGCCAGTTCGGGATTTTCGCGTTTCTGATCGAGCAATTGCAGGTAGTCTATGACCACCAGTGTGCCGCGGGGCGCTGATGCCAATTTCTCGATGATGTAATCGGCGCTGATCGCGTCGGAGCAGTCGAATTCGAAAATCCCGTCGTACCGCGCATGGTCCGTCCCGATAGAACGGAGACGGTCCAGAACCTCCCTTTCCGTGTACTCCAGCGTGAAGAAGACCGCGCGGTTGCCGGATTTCATTGCCTCCACGGCGAGTTCGAGGCTCATCAGCGTCTTGCCGTGGCCAGGGCGTGCGCCCACCAGCACCAGATCGCCGGGCGCCAACCGGGCAAAAAGCCTTCCTGCGGGCTTCGACGCGGACAATCTCGCTGCGAGCAGGCTCCAACTGCCGTAGCCTTCCTGGAGGGCTATCCGGTCAAGCGCTTCGTGGAGCGGAATGTTTCCTTCGCGGGACAACAGCCTGGCCTTGCGCTTCAAATGGTAGATCGGCGCGGACAGTTTCATCGGCAACCTCCTATTGCGAGCGTTCTTCGCAATCCCTCCTTATGCCTGGTGCTCGAACAGTCGGTTCGATGATCGGTGAGCCCTGTATGTGACCTATACTTTCCCGAACGGAGGGGGGAGGCGGGGGCCGCGCCCGAATCGGATCATAGCTTAATCCTCGCTGGGCGGAAATCGAGCATTTCCCCTTCGCCGACGGCGCCTGACAGGCGTGGATGACGGGCCCGTCCCACTTGCCTTGCGGCGCGGCGTTCGATAACCGGAGCCCATGGGAAAAGAGCTGCTTCCGCCCGGCAATGGCGATGATTCGGCCCCTCCGGTCGACCTGAAGAAGGCGCTGGAGGAACGCTATCTCGCCTATGCCCTGTCGACCATCATGCACCGGGCGCTGCCCGACGTGCGCGATGGGTTGAAGCCCGTGCACCGGCGCATCATGCACACCATGCGGCTGCTGCGCCTCAACCCGGACCAGGGCTTCGCCAAGTGCGCGCGCATCGTCGGCGACGTCATGGGTAAGTTCCATCCCCACGGCGACCAGTCCATCTACGACGCGCTGGTGCGTCTCGCCCAGTCCTTCTCCATGCGCTATCCGCTGGTCGACGGGCAGGGGAATTTCGGCAATATCGACGGCGATAACGCCGCCGCCATGCGCTACACCGAAGCGCGCATGACGGAGGTCGCCGCCGAGCTTTTGACCGGCATCACGGAAGACGCCGTCGACTTCCGCCAGACCTACAACGAGGAGGACGAGGAGCCGGTTGTCCTTCCCGGCGCCTTCCCGAACCTGCTGTGCAACGGCTCTTCCGGCATTGCCGTCGGCATGGCGACCTCGATCCCGCCGCACAACGCCGCCGAGATCTGCGATGCGGCGCTCGTTCTGATCGACGATCCCGAGGCACCGGTTTCGCGCCTGCTCGAACATGTGAAGGGACCGGACTTCCCGACCGGCGGCATTCTCGTCGAGGGCGAGGCGGCCATCCGCGAGGCCTATGAGACGGGCCGCGGTGGCTTCCGCCTGCGCTCGCGCTGGCACAAGGAGGATCAGGGCCGCGGCACCTGGAACGCGGTGGTCACCGAAATCCCCTACGGCGTGCAGAAGTCTCGGCTGATCGAGAAGATCGCCGAGCTCATCATTGCCCGACGCCTGCCACTGCTGGAAGACATCCGCGACGAAAGCGCGGAAGACATCCGCGTGGTGCTGGTGCCCAAGAGCCGCTCGGTCGAGCCCGACCTTCTGATGGAGTCGCTCTTCCGGCTTACCGACCTGGAGACGCGGTTCCCTCTCAACATGAACGTGTTGTCGCGCGGGCGCGTGCCGGGTGTGCTGTCGCTCAAACAGGTGCTGCGCGAATGGCTCGATCACCGGCGCGAGGTGCTCCTGCGCCGGTCGCGGCACCGCCTGGCCGAGATCGAGAAGCGGCTGGAGATCCTGGCCGGTTACCTCGTCGCCTATCTCAACATCGACGAGGTGATCCGCATCATCCGGGAGGAGGACGAGCCCAAGGCGGTGATGATCGAGCGCTTCGAACTGACCGAGGTCCAGGCCGAAGCCATCCTCAACATGCGGCTTCGTGCCCTGCGCAAGCTGGAAGAGTTCGAGATCCGCAAGGAGTTCGAGAAGCTAACGGAAGAAAAGAGCCAGATCGAAGGGTTGCTGGGCTCGGAAGCGCGCCAATGGAAGACCGTGCGCTGGGAGGTCGCCAAGGTGCGCCAGACCTTCGACCCGGAGAAGAACCCGGCGCTCGGCCGCCGCCGCACCACCTTCGGCGAGGCGCCTGCGCACGATCTGGAGGACGTGCAGCACGCGATGATCGAGCGCGAGCCGATCACCGTCGTGCTTTCCGAGAAGGGCTGGCTGCGCGCCATGAAGGGCCATTTGTCGGACTTCTCCACGCTCTCCTTCAAGGAGGGCGACAGCCTGAAACGCGCCTTCCACGCGCAGACGACCGACAAGGTCCTGCTCTTCACCACAGGGGGCAAGTTCTACACGATCGGTGCGGACCGCCTGCCGGGCGGGCGCGGCCATGGCGAGCCGGTGCGCATCATGGTCGACATGGAGAACGACCAGGCGATCGTCACCGCCTTCGTGCACGATCCGGAGCGTCGCCTGCTGCTCGCTTCCCATGGCGGAAACGGCTTTATCGTTGCCGAGAGCGACGTCGTCGCCAATACGCGCAAGGGCAAGCAGGTGATGAACGTCAAGGCACCCGACGAGGCACGGCTTTGCATACCGGTTTCCGGCGACCACGTCGCCATCGTCGGCGAGAACCGAAAACTCCTCGTCTTCCCGCTCTCGGAGGTGCCGGAGATGGCCCGCGGCAAGGGCGTGCGCCTGCAGCGCTACAAGGACGGCGGTGTTTCCGACCTGAAGACCTTCGCCATCGAGGCGGGGCTCTCCTGGCAGGACTCGGCCGACCGCACCTTCACCCGCCGGCGCGAAGAGCTGACCGAATGGGTGGGCAACCGCGCGGCGGCCGGGCGCATGGCGCCGAAGGGCTTTCCGCGCACCGGCAAATTCGGCTGAGGTCCTGGCGGGAGCGCGGCTGACGGCGTCACCCGGAAGAGCGCTGCCGGAAGAGGAAAATCGGCCCTTGCTGTCGGGTCGCGAGGCGCCAGAAGGAGCAGGAGGAAGGCGGCAGGACCCGCTACACCGCGCGCGCACGCCACTGGACGGCGAAGGACTGCAAGAGACACGAGGAGATGGGGTTTCACGAAGGCTGGGGCCAATGCGCCGACCAGCTCGCGGAACTGCTCGCCCGGGTAAGCGGACCTGCTTGCTATACCGGATGGCGGATCGTTCCCGCCGCGCGGCGCCGCCGCCGACCGGTGCGGAGCCGCCACAGGGAGTGCGCCACCAGCGTAACGACGAGGATGCTGCCGCCGACGAGGCTCGCCCGCGTCGGCACCTCGTTGAAGATCATCCACACCCAGATCGGTGCCAGCACCGTCTCCAGCAGATAGAACATCGCCACTTCCGGTCCCGGAAGATATTTCGGGCCGTTGGCGAGGCAGAAGAAGGAGATCGGTATGACGACGGCGCCGTTGAGGACGATCCACCAGGGCGCCTCGATGCGATATCCCGTTCCGGCGGTCATGAAGGCCCCCAGCAGGCAGGGCAGGGCGACCGCCACCAATGCGGCAAACCCCATGTCGCGCCCGCTCGCCCGTGTGATGGTGATGGCGAGCGCGATGGAAAAGGCGGAGGACAGCGCCATCAGGTCGCCGACGATGTTGCCGGTGCCGATGCTGCCGCCGACGATGATGAGGACGCCGGCGAACATCGCGGCCATGGCGATCAGCGTGGCCGGCCGCGGCCGCTCCTTCAGGAAGACCCAGGAAAGAAGGGCGGCGAACATCGAGTTGAAGGCCAGGATGAAGACGAGATTGGCGGTGGTGGTGTTGTAGACCGCCCCGATGAAGGTGATGGCCGACAGGCCGTAAAGGGCTGCGACCGCCAGCCCGGGCCGGCCCGGGATAAGCGCCGGCGCATTACGCGAGAAGAGCCGCCAGATGCCCCAGACAACGAGCGCCACGATGACGGTGAGCCCGCTGCGCACCATGAGAATGGACCAGTGATCGCCGTCTGCAAGGCGGATCAGGGGAATGTCGACGGTGAGGGCCATGCCGCCGATCGCAGTCAGCAGCAGGCCTTTTCCGTGGCTGTTCTGGCTGTCGGACAATTGGCGCTGCTCGCTTGTGGAGGCTTCACGGAAGCGGTTATTCGTACCGCTCCCAACCGTTGGGGCCGAGATGCTCCTGCGGCGTGAAGCGCACCTTATAGGCCATCTTGCGCGAGCCGTTGACCCAGTAGCCAAGATAGACATGGGGCAGGCCGGCGGCGTTGGCCCGCCGGATATGATCGAGGATCATGAAGGTGCCGAGCGAGCGGTCCTCGACCTCAGGATTATAGAAGGAGTAGACCATCGACAGCCCGTCCGTCATCTGGTCGGTCAGCGCCACGCCCAGGAGTTCGCCTTCGCCGCGGCCGGTGACAAAGGAGTCCGGGCCGCGCCGGCGGTACTCGATGATGCTGGTGTCGACATGGGTGTCCTCGACCATCATCGCGTAGTCGAGAACGGTCATGTCCGACATGCCGCCACGGCGGTGACGGGCATCGAGATAGGCACGGAAGAGCGAATACTGCTCCGTCGACGGTTCGGGAAGATGGGCGGTGCCGATCAGGTCCGCGTTGCGCTTCATGATGCGCTTCATGTTCTTCGTCGGCCGGAATTCCTGGGCGAGGATTCGCACAGACACGCAGGCCCGGCAGCCCTCGCAGGCCGGCCGGTAGGCGATGTTCTGCGATCGGCGGAAGCCGCCCTGGGTCAAGAGGTCGTTGAGTTCTGACGCCTTGTCCCCCACCAAATGCGTGAAGACCTTCCGCTCGAACTGCCCTTCCAGATAGGGGCAGGGCGAGGGTGCCGTGAGGAAGAATTGCGGCGATTGCGTCGGCTGCTGCGTCATGGTCTGTGGGCGCTACTCCTTTTCAAAGCCCATAATACCATGGACCGACCAGTGAAAACGTCAACCACATTATTGCGACAAGCGGCGCACCGGCCTTGATGAAGTCGCGGAAGGAGTAGTGTCCCGGACCCATGACCAGAAGGTTGGTCTGATAGCCGATCGGCGTGGCGAAGGAGGCGTTGGCGGCGAAGATGGTGGCCGCGACGAAGGCCTCCGGCGGTGCGCCGATGGCCTCCGCGATGCCGATGGCGATGGGCGTGAACAGCACGGCCGTCGCGTTGTTGGACAGGAAGTTCGTCAACACCGCGACCACGGCGAAAAAGCCTGAAACGACCACGGCAGGGCTCTGGCCGTCCAGCAGCGTCACGACGCCATTGGCGATCAACTCCGCGCCACCGGTGCGTTCCAGGGCGGTGGCGGCGGCGATCGAGGCGCCCACGAGCAGGAAGATCTGTCGGTCGAAGGCGCGGCCCACCTGCTGCAGGGTAAGGCACCCCGTCGCCATCATGGCGAAGGCGCCGGCGATGGAGGTGACCACGATGGGCAGGATGTTGAAGGCCGCCGTCACAACGATGAAGGCGAAGATGGCGATGGCGATCCCCGCCTTGCGCCGCTGCGGCACCGGTTCGGCAGACCATTCCAGAACGAGCAGGTCGTGGCTATCGCGCATTTCCTCAAACGCCCGGTCGGTGCCGCCGATGAGGATCGTGTCGCCCGGTTCCAGGCGGATCTCCGACAGGGGTGTGCGGCCCATGCGGTGCTTGCGCTGAACGCCGAGCATGTGCACCCCGTGGGTGATGTCGATGCCGGCATTGCGGATGGTCCGTCCCGCGTGGCGCGAGCCCGGCGCGATGACGGCCTCGGCGATATGGTAGTCGGGGCCCAGCGGCTGGGAAAGTTCCCCGCCGCCGGCGAAGGGTTCCGCCTCCTCGCCGCCGATGATGCCGCTCCCGCCGCGCGACAGCGCTTTCACGAACGCCCGCCGTGTCGCCGTCACCACCAGCCGGTCGCTCTCAGACAGGGTGACGTTTTCGAACGGCGGATAGAAGTTCATGCCGCGGCGCACGATGAGGCGGGGCGTGATCTCGCCCAGACCCGGAAAGAGCCCGGCGCGCGACTCCAGGCCGATGAAGGGGTGCCCGGCGGTCAGCCTGATCTCGCCGATGAACTGCGTGCCCGAGACGGTCCGGCGGAAGTTCTGCTCGCTGCCCGTTTCGCGCAGGATACGCGGCATTATCCAAAGGACGTAGACCGCGCCGGTGGCTGCCAGCGCGAGCCCTGGTACGGTGATGTCGAAAAAGCCGATTCCGATGCCCGACCGGGCCGCCACGCCGGCAACCAGCAGGTTGGTGGAGGAGCCGATCAGGGTCGTCATGCCGCCGAGGATCGTCATGAAGGATAGGGGCATCAGCGTCTTGGAAGCGGCGAAGTTACGCTGCGCGGCCATCACCGTCAGGACCGGGATGAAGATCACCACCACCGGGGTATTGTTCAGGATCGCGCTCAAGGTGGCAGCCGCCAGGAGCGTGATCACGATGGTGCGCGTGTTGGAGCGCCCTCCGGAACCGGCGATGATGCGTGCCGGCCGGTCCATCGCATCGGTGGCGAAAAGCCCCTGGCCGACGATGAGCAGGGCGAGCACCGTGGCCAGCGCCGGATTGGCGAAGCCGGTGAGCAGCTCCTCCGGGTCCAGGCTCCCGTAAACCGGGCTTTCGTAGGGAAAGACGGCGAAGAGCAGCAAAAAGCCAGCGAGACTGGCCAGCGCCACCTGCTCCAGCGCGAAACGCTCGCTGGCATAGGCGGCCACCGTCGCCAGGATGATCACGAGGGTCATCCAGATGTGGAAATCGGCCATGACGCGTCCCGCCAGTGAATGTTTGGCGGACCCGGATCCCTCGCCCGCCGATTGCGCCAGAGCATAAGGGCAGCACCTCGCGCCGCAAGCATGGATTTGCCCGCGCAGGCCCGCTGTGCGCAACTTTGGACCAGGTTTACTCCGCCCGCGTGGTATGCCGTTTCGTCAGCTTGCGCGCGTCACCACCGTTCCCAGCAGGAGGTCGTGCAAGGTCCGCTTGTAGCTAAGGAAGAGACTCACCAGGAGGATGAGCGGTGTCAGAATGGCGTTGCCGGCCCAGAAGAGCACGGTGTGGACGACCGCCAATACGGGATCGACACGCTGCCCGTCGAGCCGTTCGAGCCGCAGATCCATCAACCGCATGCCGAGAGTCGACTGGTTGGGGCCGCCAAGCGTCGCCGCCACGTATAAAAGTGCGGTGAGCGGTCCCAATATGCCGAACAGAAACCACCCCAGACCCAGGGTGAAGATCCCCAGCAGGAACACCAGAAGCCCGATCGGAATGAGGAGGAGGGCAATTAGGCAATAGTCGATGAGGAAAGCGATGACGCGGCGGGTGCGCACACCCCGGAAGGTCCGCGCGTCCTCAAGCCGTGCATCCTCGGCGGACATATCGATCGTCTTCGTAGCCATACGTCAGAAAATCCCTGAAAATTGCGAGCCCGAGCTTTGCGGCCAAGATGGGGATCGTGCCGGGCTTTTCAAGCGAATGGCCTCTCAGCCGCGAAGCTGCTTCGCCACCTCCGGCGCGAAATAGGTCAGAATGCCGTCGCAGCCGGCGCGCTTGAAGGCGAGCAGGCTTTCCATCATCGCCTTGTCGCCGTCGAGCCAGCCATTGGCGGCCGCCGCCTTGATCATCGCATACTCGCCGGAGACCTGATAGGCGAAGGTCGGTACGGCGAAATTGTCCTTCAGGCGCCGCACGATATCGAGATAGGGCAAGCCCGGTTTCACCATCACCATGTCGGCGCCCTCGGCGAGGTCCTGCTCGGTCTCGCGCAGTGCCTCGTCCGTATTGGCCGGATCGATGTAATAGGTCTTCTTGTCGCCCTTCAGAAGCCCACCCGTTCCGATGGCTTCCCGGTAGGGTCCGTAGAAGGCCGAGGCGAACTTGGTCGCGTAGGACATGATCGCCACGTCGTGAAAACCCGCCGCATCGAGCGCGTCGCGAATGGCGCCCACGCGCCCGTCCATCATGTCGGATGGGGCGATCACGTCGGAACCGGCGGCCGCCTGCAGCACCGCCGCCTCGGCAATCTGCGAGACCGTTTCGTCGTTGACGATGGTCCCGTCAGCCAGGATGCCGTCGTGTCCATGGTCGGTGAAGGGATCGAGCGCAACGTCGGTGATGACGCCGATTTCGGGGACCGCCTCCTTGATGGCACGGCTTGCCCGGTTGATCAGATTGTCCGGATCGAGGATTGCCGAACCCCGCGCGTCGCGCCGGCTCATGTCGATGTTCGGAAAGGTGGCGACGGCCGGAATGCCCAGTTCAGCCGCTCGCACGGCCTGTTTCACCGCCAGGTCGACCGAATAGCGATAGACGCCGGGCATGGCGACGATCTCCTCCTGTTTCTTCTGTCCTTCGACCAGGAAGATCGGCCAGATGAGATCGTCGACCCGCAGGTGGTTTTCCTGCACCAGCCGACGCGACCAGTCCGCCTTGCGCATGCGCCGAAGGCGCCTTCCGGCGGTGATGTCGTCGACGCTGCGGATGGTGTCGGGTTTGGGGCGGCCGGGCTTGTTCACGATCGATCTCCAGTTTACCGGATTCCTACCACGCGCTGCCCCCGCCGAACAACAAGTCTGCTTGTCCGATGCCGCGATGGGCGCGGGCGCCATTGACGCGGGGCCGTGCCGCACATAAGCACCGGTCTGGGCTTGTGCGAGGAGGCTGGTTTGGAGCTTGGATTCGGCGGCGATGCTGTTGTCTGCTTTGCGCCAACCGGCCGTGCATGCATCACCCCGCTCGACTGGCGAGCGCGATCGGATCCGCTCGCCCGGACGATGATGTCTGCCGGGGAGGCGAAAAGTTCTCTTCGATATCCGGCGGGTGACGCCACCACGATGACGCCCGTCACGCGTGATGCCCGTTCAGCACCGCCCGAGGGAGGAGAGCCGGAGCTGTGATAGACGACAGGGTAGCGCAAGCGCCGGTACAGCAGTCCCCGCTCGAATATGCGCTGGAGTTGCTCCACAGGGCAGTGGCGCTTTCCTGCCTTATCCAGGGCACCGCCTATTGGGTCAGGCTCATGGGCTTCTTCGAAGGAGCGGAATGGCGGTTCGACCTCATGTCGCCGCACTGGCAGGTGGCCGCTGCGCCGCTGGCCGTGCTGTTTCCCTTCGCTGCGGTCGGCCTATGGACCCTGGCCTCCTGGGGACCGGTGATCTGGTTCATCTGCGCGTTGGCCGAAATTGTCATGTACGGCCTGTTTCCCGAGCTCTACGGCACCCGCTCCTTGCTGATCGCGCTGCACGCCCTGGTCGCCGTCTGCTATGCCGTTCTGCGCCTGGCGATCCATATACGCCGACGGCGCTCCGACGTTAACCGAGGTTAACGCCTTTTTAGCCCTAAATGCAGGGTTTTTTCCGTAACGCCCTGTTAAGCTTGGCTTTTAAGTCCAATTTTAGGTGCATTCGATAGGGTCGCCCCCAAGGTGAAGAAAAGAACTCACCGGCGTCAAAACGAAAGGCACAGTCATGATAAACTCGCGACCCGCGACACAGGACACGTCTGTTCACGAAGAACGTGAAGATGCCTTGCGTTCCCTCTACCTCGAATCGCTCCAGCTCGTCGAAAGGCTGCACCGCCGCCTGCTCGACGTGATCAAGGACGAGTTCGAGCGCCAGGGGCGCAAGGACATCAACGCGGTGCAGGCGCTGCTTCTGTTCAACATCGGCAATGCGGAACTGACGGCCGGGGAGCTGCGCTCGCGCGGCTATTATCTCGGTTCCAACGTTTCGTACAACCTGAAGAAGCTCGTCGACCTGGGCTTCATGCTTCATCAGCGCTCGCGTATCGACCGCCGGTCGGTGCGCATCAGCCTGACGCCGAAGGGCCAGGAGATCGCAAAGGTGGTCTCGCGGCTCTATGACCGTCACATCGGATCGATCGAGCAGGTGGGCGGCATCAAGCCGGACGAGTTCCGGCAGATGAACCGCGCCTTGCAGCGGCTCGACCGCTTCTGGAACGACACGATCGCCTACCGCATGTGACCAGTGCCATTTTGACGGCCGGGGGCAACCGGTCGAATGCGGGGCCGCGTCTTGGCACGGCCGGTGTCCCATCCGGGACGCCGGCCGCACATTTTCGTGAAGTCGGTTTCGTTGCGCCCTTCGGCGTCACGCTAATACCATAATTGCAAGGGAATGGATCACGATGCTGGCGCTGATGGACCGGCGACGGCGTGCACGCGATGGCGGAGAAAACACCGGGGGCTTGGCTTGGTGAAAAAATTAACGTTGTTGCGGACAGGATAGAGCAAAGCGTTTCCATGGAAGTTTGGTGATGGTGATGAAGACGAGTCGTCGCATTTTTCTCGCCGGTGCCGGCGCCGCGGCCGCGGCAAGCACGTTTGCAGGTGCGGCCCGTGCACAGAATCTCATCGACTCGATCATCAACTCCTCCCGACGCGGCGCCTGGGGAGACCAGTTCGACGCACAGATATCGGAAGCCGGAGAGGTCTCTTCGACCAGACCCATCCTCAGCCCCGAGACGGTGCGCCATGTCGAAAGCGCCATTGCCGAGTATTCCCGCATCACCGCGCAGGGCGGCTGGCCGGTGGTGCCGGCCAACAAGAAGCTGCAGCTCGGCGTCATCGATCCCGACGTGGAGCTGTTGCGGCGGCGGCTGATGGTTTCGGGCGATCTGTCGACGCAGGCCGGCATGTCCCCGGCCTTCGATTCCTATGTCGACGCGGCGCTCAAGCGCTTCCAGGCGCGCCATGGCCTGCCTGCCGACGGAGTGACGGGGCATTACACCTATTCGGCGATGAACGTCTCTGCCCGTATTCGTCTCGGCCAGCTCGAGACGAATCTGGGACGTGTGCGCGAGCAGACTTCCGGATCGCTCGGCAACCGTTTCGTGATGGTCAATATTCCCGCTGCCGAAATCGAGGCGGTGGAGAACGGCCGCGTCGTGCTGCGCCACACGGCCATCGTCGGCAAGATCGATCGCCAGACCCCGGTCCTGACGTCGAAGATCAACGAGATCATTCTCAACCCCTATTGGAACGCCCCGGTTTCCATCGTGCGCAAGGACATCATCCCGGAGATGCGCAGGAACCCCAACTACCTGGCCGACAACAATATCCGCCTGATCGCCCCGGACGGCACCGAGGCGGACCCGATGGCGGTGAACTGGTCGACGGACGAGGCGACGAAGTACAGGTTCCGCCAGGATCCGGGCCGGATCAACGCCATGGCCACGGTGAAGATCAATTTCCCCAACAGCCACGCCGTCTACATGCACGACACGCCGCAAAAGCAGCTCTTCACCGACCAGGAGCGCTTTCACTCCTCCGGCTGCGTGCGGGTGCAGAACGTGCGCGACCTCGTCACCTGGATCCTGCGCGACACGCCTAACTGGGACCGGCGCACGATCGAGACGACCATCCAGACCGAGGAAGACAAGCGCATCTCCGTCGCCAATCCGGTGCCGGTCTATTTCACCTACATCTCCGCCTGGTCGACCGGCAGCGGCGTGGTGCATTTCCGCGACGACATCTATGGCCGCGACGGTGTCGAGGAGCTGCAGATCTCGACTGCGCTCTGACGGGAGCGTGTGGGCGCCAACGGCTGGGGCCGCCCTCGAGGGCGGCCTTTTCCATTTACAAGGGAATGCCCCGGGCGGCGCTGCCGGTTCGGGCCGAGCGGAACGGTATCGCCTTACGCCCAGATCAAGCCCTGAGCGGCGAGGTCGTTGTAATAGGCAGCGTCTTTATAGGGGTCATCAATGATCGTTCCGGCGACCTCCACGGCGTGGTGCTCTTCGAACGTGGTGTCGGTGAAGCTGCCGGACCCAACCAGCCGGTCCCCGGCATGAGGGTCGAAGTCCTGAATTACATCTTCGCCTTCGCTCAGGATGAAGCGGTCGGCTCCATAGCCACCTGCAAGGATATCATCGCCGGCTCCGCCGTCGAGCGTGTCGGCCCCTGCATTCCCTTCAAGCAGGTTGTCGCGTTCGTTGCCGGTGAGTACATCATTTCCGTTGCCGGCAGTGATCTGATTGATCCCGATCAGGTCGATCTCGAGCGTCCCTGAGCCCAGAAGCTCTCCAACGCTTGCCTTTCCCTTCGCCAGATCGACGGAAATGGGGCCGTCTTGCTCTATGAACGCAATCCTGTCGTCGCCCCCGCCACCATCGAGACAGTAGGTCGTCCAGGCGTCAGTCATATCCGCACCTGAAAATCTGAACGTGTCCGCTTGCCGCGTGCCCACCAGCCGCTCGATATCCATGAAAAAGTTGTCTGACACGAAGAAGGAGAGCCCGTTATCTCCCGCTTTAACGGAGCCGAACAGAAGACCCTTCTCGTTCACAGCTTCCGAAAAGTCGACCGTATCGATCCCGCTGCCGCCTCTGATATCCGCATCGTCTCCTGAAAGGATGTGAACGAGATCGTCGCCGTCGCCCGTGCGGAGCGTGTTCCTGCTGCCGTCGACAAAGATTTCGTCGTTACCCGGCCCGGAGAAGATATAGGCTTTGTCGCACGCGCTCGTGATGGTTTCCCTGCCTTCGCCGCCCAGGAAGAGAACGCTACCCTTCGCTGCCTCCGATGCGATCATGTGATCGCTGTCGCTCGTGGTGGTGGAGAACATCACCTTGCGCAGATCATGGCGGTCAGGGACGTTGAAATAGCTAAACAGTTCTGTCGTTGCCCTGTATACGCCTCTGCCGTCGGCACTGACATCCTCGTCAGGCAACCCTGCGAAATCCATTCCGGCCCGACGATGGAAACGGAAGCCGTGTCGTCGTCGATCGAGAGAATGCCCGTGCGATGGCCGGCGTCCGTATCGGCTTTCACGGCCAGAAGGCCGCCATAGGCGACGATGAACTTGGCGATCACCGGCACAAAATCCTTGAGCGCCGCCGGCGCATCGTCGGCGCTCATGATGCGCCCGAGTTGCCCGGCGTCGTCGAAGATCGCCCGGATGCCCGTATTGCCGAAGGGCAGCGTGCCTTCGTCCAGGGCCGAGTAGGCGATGGCCGTTTGCACGTCGCCGACGATATCGGACGTGCGGGGGAACCGATATGGTTCTGTCCTATCCGTTGCGTGGGCTACGTAATCATCGAAGAACGCGTCGAGAAGGCTGTCGGCCACCGCATGCCAGTCGTCCCCATGGTTCTCCTTCGCATAGAGCAGCGTCACCAGAAGCGCCTGCTTGTGGCGCGCCGTCTCGTCGCCGTCCCAGCCGAAGGTCTCGAGCTGTGTATTGTCGATCTTCCGCTCGGCCTCGCTCTGGCCGGTGGATACCTTGTAGCCGAAATATGCCGCGAGCGGCCCAAGCAGCCCCCCGAGCGCGGTCCCCAGGGCGCCGTACCTCAAGGCGGTGGAACCGTCGCGCAGGCCTTCGGCGACTTCGCCCTGCACATGCATCGCTCGTATCATGTCGAAATCGGGCACATGCATGCCGAGCGACGTTAGCCGTTCCGGCGTGACGGGGACAGAATTGAAATTGAATGGAAGCCAGGAAGTCTCATCATCAACCCCCGCCACGCGCCGCTGCAACTCAGAGTCGACAGCCCCCATTGCGGCGGCACCGAATGGCATATGGTCGAAGACCATTGCCGGCGTGCCCGAGAGCGCCGACACGAAACCGGCCAGCCCGCCACCCAACGAATGCCCGACCAGCAGCGGCTTGACGGGCGCGTCGTCATAGACGGTGAGCGACGGATCGCCGTTCATCTGCCGGACCACGGTTTCGTAGAACTTGATCGCCAGCCGGCCTTCGCTCGAATCCGGGTAGCCGGCGCCCATCGTCCAGCCGTTCCATATATCGCTCGCGGTATCGAACACGTCGTCGTCATCGGTGCCGCGATAGGAGATGATGGTCTGGCCGTTCCATTCGTAGGCGACGCCGTAGAAGCCGGCATTCACCTCAAAGCTGTTGGGATCTGAATCAGAGCGGCGTATGATCTTTGCTGTTCCTATTTGAGTGCCGACCGTGTCACCCAGACCATAATCAATGCCATTGTTTATATGCTTTCCATCAGATAATCCTGCGTTGTACCCTCGATTGTAGGAATCCATGGAAATAATGGCCAAGAACAAATCTTTATGAATGCTCATTCACAATCTCCTATTTTGAATTGTCCCGTCCCTAAATTATTTGATAGCTCATTATCGGATATGCCGATTTCTGTTGATCCGTTCAGTCGTGCCCTGCGTTTCCGATAATCACACCACCACCTCAGAACCGTCTCAACCTTGCCGCGGGTCTTGGGTTTGTCGGTAATCCCAAGGATGATGGATTTCATCTGAAAGCCTGGCCCGAAGGTCGCCGACAGGTCGTCCGGATTGACCCTCTCTACAGTCGCGGCGTCGTTGATATCCTTGAACGTCACCAGCATGGGCATGCACTCCTCCGGCACGGTGCGCGTCTCGCGCGAGCGCTCCAGCTCCGGCCCCGTCTGCGCGATGAGGCCATAGTTCACCAGCAGGCCGTCATGCGAGCTGATCGGCGCGCCGCCGACGAAGGTGCAGGGTGCCAGAAAGGCCGCGCCCCGGAGGATCGCGAAGAGATACGCGCCCGGCTTCACCTCCACGAACGGCGCCTCGCCCTCCACGTTGGAGTGGAAGGCGGGGCCGTTGAGTCTGCCGAGTTCGCCGTTCTCCTTCCATCGGACAGCGACGACGCTCGATCCGGTCTTGACGCCTTCCGGCGTCTCGACCTCGATCGTCACCTTCTGGTGCCAGGAATAGCTTTCCAGGCAGCCGGGGATGGAGGCGATGAGGAGCATCCAGAGGATCTTGAGGAAATCCATCAGACCGGCCCCCCGTACGGCGAATGGCCGACCAGCAGCGGCTCGACGGGTGCGTCGTCGATGCACGGCCGGTAACCCGTGTGTATGCTCGCCCGGTGCCGGCTTTTGCGTGTCGCGGAAGAAGTGCGCTCCCGCAGCGGCTTTGAACGATGCTCGGAATGTATGACCGAAGACGGTATAGATTTAGAAAGAGGTTTTGGATGTGAATTGCGATCTCTATAACATATATGCAACATAATCTTTTTTCATCTATGAAATTTTGAAAATGGGAGGAGAATTTTATAAGGTATACTGTGTTTCGTCACGCGGATTCGTGTTTCCGTCAAAATGTCTTGGTGCGGTGGTGAGTTTGCGGGTGATTGCGATCGAGCCCTGTGGTGTCCGGGCCGACGTCGTGATCGCGCTCTGGAAGCCGGGCGGCTCGACGGTCCTGGTTCGCCTGCGGCACAGCGTGTCGCGCGATATGTCGCGTCGGTTCGAAAATTATGCGCAAGACGTGGTGACGCGGCGCGAAAGATGTTAATGGCGGCGCGGTTTCCGACACGCACAGTTCTTATCAGCGCAAGGATAGACTGCCATGGCAAATGCGTCCGCCGCATCGCTCGACACCGAATCCTTCTTCTCCAAGCCGCTCGAAGAGGCCGACGGCGCCATTTTCGAGGCCGTTCGCAACGAACTCGGCCGGCAACGCCACGAGATCGAGCTCATTGCCTCGGAGAACATCGTCTCGCGCGCGGTGCTCGAGGCGCAGGGGACCGTTCTCACCAACAAATATGCCGAGGGTTATCCCGGCCGGCGCTATTACGGCGGCTGCGAGTTCGTCGACGTGGTCGAGGAACTGGCGATCGAGCGGGCGAAAAGGCTCTTCGACTGCAAGTTCGCCAATGTGCAGCCCAACTCCGGCAGCCAGATGAACCAGGCGGTCTTCCTGGCGCTGCTTCAGCCCGGCGACACCTTCATGGGGCTCGATCTCAATTCCGGCGGGCATCTCACCCACGGCTCGCCGGTCAACATGTCGGGCAAGTGGTTCAACGTCGTCTCCTACGGCGTGCGTGAGGACGACCATCTCCTCGACATGGAGGCGGTGGAGCGGCTGGCGCATGAGAAGAAGCCGAAGCTGATTCTGGCCGGCGGCACGGCCTATTCGCGCATCTGGGACTGGAAGCGTTTCCGCGAGATTGCTGACGATGTTGGCGCCTATCTGATGGTCGACATGGCGCATATCGCCGGGCTCGTTGCGGGCGACGCGCACCCTTCGCCGCTGCCGCATGCGCATGTGGTCACGACGACCACGCACAAATCGCTGCGCGGGCCGCGCGGCGGCATGATCCTCACCAATGACGAGGACATCGCCAAGAAGATCAACTCCGCCGTTTTCCCCGGCCTGCAGGGCGGACCGCTGATGCACGTCATCGCCGCCAAGGCGGTGGCGCTCGGCGAGGCGCTCAAGCCCGATTTCAAGGCCTATGCGCACCAGGTGGTGGCGAACGCGCGGGCACTCGCCTCCAGCCTCCAGGAGACCGGCCTCGACATCGTCTCCGGCGGCACGGACAACCACCTCATGCTCGTCGACCTGCGTCCCAAGAACGCCACGGGAAAACGCGCCGAGGCCGCTCTCGGACGCGCCAATATCACCTGCAACAAGAACGGCATTCCCTTCGATCCGGAAAAGCCCTTCGTCACCTCCGGCGTCCGTCTCGGCACGCCTGCGGGCACGACGCGCGGCTTCGGCGTCGCGGAATTCGCCGAGATCGGCAAGCTGATCGCCGAGGTCCTCGACGGGCTGAAGGCCGCCAATTCCGACGAGGGCAATCTGGCGGTCGAGGAGGCCGTCAAGAAGAAGGTGGTCGCGCTCACCGATCGCTTTCCGCTCTACCCCTATCTGGGCTAGGGATAGCGAAGAAGGGCGATTCCCGCCGGGAAAGGTTCGCATGCGCTGTCCCTACTGCCAGTCCGAGGACACCCAGGTGAAGGATTCACGGCCGGCCGAGGACGGCGCCGCGATCCGCCGCCGGCGCGCCTGTCCCGATTGCGGGGGGCGCTTCACCACCTTCGAGCGCGTGCAGTTGCGCGATCTCGTGGTGATCAAGCGCTCCGGCCGCAAGGTGCCGTTCGACCGAGACAAGCTGATGCGTTCCTTCGACATCGCGTTGAGAAAGCGCAACGTGGAGCCGGAGCGGGTGGAGCGCGCGGTCACCGGCATCGTACGCCAGCTCGAAAGCTCCGGCGAGAGCGAGATCGCCTCGGACGAGATCGGGCTTCTCGTCATGGAAGCGCTGAAATCGCTCGATGACGTCGCCTATGTGCGCTATGCCTCCGTCTATCGCAATTTCCGCGAGGCGAAGGATTTTCAGGATGTGCTGGGCGAGCTGAAGGGGCCGGGCGCGGAGTGAGTGACCGATGTTCCTCGGCGGCGGGAAGGCGGATAGCAACGGCTTGAAAGCTGGTGCGCGAGGGCCCCGATGCGTCCGTTCCCGCCATGACCTTCTGACGGATTAGAATAATGCAGGGTGCCTTTACACGGGAAACCGACCAGCGCTTCATGGCCGCCGCCATCCGGCTGTCACGGCGCCATCTCGGGCTCACCGGCACCAATCCGTCCGTCGCCACGCTGATCGTCCGCGACGATGGTGCGGGGCCCTGTATCGTCGGGCGGGGCGTGACGGCCGTCGGCGGCCGTCCGCATGCCGAGCCGCAGGCGATCGCGGAAGCGGGCGACAAGGCACACGGAGCGACCGCCTATGTGACGCTGGAGCCCTGCGCCCACCACGGCCGCACGCCGCCCTGTGCCGAGGCGCTGGTCGCGTCCGGTGTGAAGCGCGTCGTCGGTGCGGCGAGCGACCCGGACCCGCGCGTGAGCGGCAAGGGTTACGCCATCCTGCGTGCCGCCGGGATCGAAGTGGTGGAAAGTGTGCTGGCCGACGAGGCCGCCGACCTGATGCGGGGGTATCTCACGCGTTCCGTCAACAAACGCCCGGAAGTGGTGCTCAAGCTGGCGCTTTCCGCCGATCGCAAGATCGGCGTGGCGGGGGAGGGGCAGGTCGCGATCACGGGCGAAGGTGCGCGCGCCCAGGTGCATCTGATGCGCGCCGAGGCGGACGCGATCCTGGTCGGCATCGGTACGGCGCTTGCCGACGATCCCGTGCTCACCTGCCGCCTGCCCGGGCTGGAAGGGCGCTCGCCGGCGCGCGTCGTGCTCGACCGGCACCTGCGCCTGCCATTGCAATCGGCGCTGGTGGCGGGCGCGCGCCGGGTGCCGCTCTTCCTCACCGCCGCAAGCGACATCTTGGCGGAGCGTCGTGCGGCCTACGCCGACCAGGGGGTCGAGTTCCTGGCGGTGGAGGCGCTCGACGGCAACATCGCGCTTCCCGAACTGCTCGAGGACCTTGCCGCGCGCGGCTATTCCAGCCTGATGGTCGAGGGCGGGGGCCATACGGCCGCTGCCTTTCTTGCCGAAGGGCTGGTGGACCGGCTCTGCCTGTTCGTCGGGCCGCGCACGATCGGTGCGCATGGCATTGCCTCGCCGGTCGATCCCGACCATATCCCGGCTGGCTTCGCCAAACGGCGCGAGGCCCGCTTCGGCGAGGATCTGTATTTCGAGTATGTGAGGGCGGACTGATGTTCACGGGTATCATTACCGATGTGGGTACCGTCGTCTCGGTCACGCCCTTGCGCGAGGGCAGGCGGCTGCGGATCGAGACGCATTACGATCCCGAGAGCATCGATATCGGCGCCTCCATCGCTTGCGCGGGCGTTTGCCTGACCGTCGTCGCCCTGCCGGAAAGAGGCTCGAATCAACGCTGGTTCGAGGTCGAGGCGTGGGAAGAGGCCCTGCGGCTGACGACGACGTCGCACTGGGCGGAAGGCACGCGGCTCAATCTGGAACGCCCCTTGAAGGTGGGCGACGAACTCGGCGGCCACATTGTCGCCGGCCATGTGGACGGGACGGCTCCGATCGTGGAGCGGCTTGAGGAGGGCGAGGCGGTGCGCTTCGTTTTCGAGGCGCCGAAGGATCTGGCCAAGTTCATCGCGCCCAAGGGGTCGGTCGCGCTCGACGGTACGTCGCTCACCGTCAATCGCGTCGACGGCAACCGTTTCGACGTGCTGCTCATCCAGCATTCGCTGCTCGTGACGACCTGGGCGGAGCGGCAGAAGGGCGACGCGGTGAATATCGAGGTCGACACCATGGCCCGCTATGCGGCACGGCTTGCGCAGGCGGATAAAGAAGCCTAATCCAGCGCTTCCCATCGCCACTCGCCGGAGACAATAATGGCAACGAAAAGACCAAGAATCCTCATTGTCGAGGCCCGCTTCTACGACCATCTGGCCGATGGCCTGCTGAAGGGCGCGAAGCTTGCCTTGGATGAGGCCGGCGCGGCGTACGAGGTGGTGACGGTGCCCGGGTCGCTGGAGATCCCCGCCGTGGTCGCCTATGCGGTCGAGGCGGCGAAAAAGGGTGCCGAAGCCTATGACGGCTTCGTGGCGCTCGGTTGCGTCATCCGCGGCCAGACCTATCATTTCGAGATAGTCTCGAACGAGTCGAGCCGCGCGCTCATGGATCTGGCGGTGCGCCATGGGCTGGCGGTCGGCAACGGCATTCTGACGGTCGAGAGCGAGGCGCAGGCGCTCGTCCGGATCGAAAAGGGCGAGGGCAGCCATCCCGGCGGCGGCAAGGGCTATGCGGCGGCCAGGGCCGCCCTCGACTTGATCGGGATCAGGGAACGATTGGGAGCCTGAGGTGGCGAATCCTGCAGACGAGCCGTCGGGCACCTTCCGCCCGGCCAACAAGCGCGGCGCGGCGCGGCTTGCCGCCGTCCAGGCGCTCTATCAGATGGACGTGGGCGGCACGGGCCTGATGGAGACGACGGCCGAGTACGAGGCTTTCCGGCTGGGCAAGGAGATCGACGGGGCGCTTTACCGGGAGGCGGATCCGCAGTGGTTCCGCGCCATCCTTTCGGGGGTGGTCGAGAACCAGAAGGCGATCGATCCCATCATCCACCATGCCCTCACCGAGGACTGGCCGCTGTCGCGCCTCGATTCGACGCTGCGGGCGATCCTGCGCGCCGGCGTCTATGAATTGACCGGCCGCAAGGACGTGCCGGTCGCTGTCATCATTTCCGAATATGTGGACATCGCCAAGGCCTTCTACGGGGAAGAGGAGCCCAAGCTGGTGAATGCCGTTCTCGATCGCGTGGCCAGCCGGAACCGCGGCGAGGGCAGGGGGAAGGGAACGTCTTGACCGACACCGGCCACCGCGAAGCCAAACGCACCGCGCTCATTCTCGCGGCGGCACAGGCGGTGGTCGGCAGCTCGGCCCCCATCGCCATTTCGATGGGCGGTCTGGCGGGGAGCTATCTCCTGGGCGCCGACAAGTCGCTGGCGACCGCACCCGTCACCGGCTTCAATATCGGCGTGGCGATCGCCGCACTGCCGGCCGCGCTTTTGATGCGCGCGATCGGACGCCGCAACGGTCTGGTCTCCGGCACGGGGGCGACGGCGCTCGGCGGGGCAATCGCCGCCCTGGGGCTCTTTCAGGCCAGTTTCTGGCTGTTTGCGCTGGGCATGCTCTTCATCGGCGGTGGCAACGCGTTCGTTCAGCAATACCGCTTTGCGGCGGTCGACAACGCGCCCTCCACCTTCAAGCCGCGCGCTATCGCCTGGGTGCTGATGGGCGGCGTCTTCGCCGCCATCATCGGCCCGCAGGCGGCCATTCACACGCGCGAGCTCTTCGCGCCCGTGATGTTCGCCGGGGCCTTCGTCTCCGTGGTCGGCCTTGCCGCCGTCGGCGCTCTCGTCCTTTCCTTCCTTCGCCTGCCGAAGGATATGCCCGCTGCCGGCCCCGAGGAGGATGAACCGGCCCGCCCGCTGGCCGAGATCCTTTCCCGGCCGCGTTTCCTGGTCGCCCTTCTTTGCGGGGTCAGCTCCTTCGCGCTGATGAGCTTCGTCATGACGGGTGCGCCGCTGGCGATCGTCGGTTGCGGGTTTTCGCCGGACGAGGCGACGCTGGGCATCTCCTGGCACGTACTGGCCATGTTCGCGCCGAGCTTCGTCACCGGCCGCCTCATCACCCGCTTCGGCAAGGAGCGGATCGTCGCCACCGGGCTTCTGCTTCTCATCGGCTGCGGCCTCGTGGCGCTGTCGGGGATCGCGCTGTGGCAGTTCTGGCTGGCGCTGATCCTGCTCGGCATCGGCTGGAATTTCGGCTTCATCGGCGCCACCGCCATGGTGGCCGACTGCTACCGCTCTTCGGAGCGCAACAAGGTGCAGGGCGTTCACGACCTGATCCTGTTCTCGACCGTCGCCTTCTCCTCCCTCATGTCCGGCCGCGTCTATAACGCCTTCGGCTGGGAGATGCTGAACTGGGTGATTTTTCCGGTGGCCGGCGCGTGTCTCGTGATGCTGGCACTGCTGGCCATCCGGCGCAGGCGCCGGGCGCGCGTTGCTTGAGCCGGCGGCAGGGGACATGCTGCGGCGGGGATGCCGGGGCAGTGAAAGTTTGGCGCGAATGTGCTGGACTGCCGCTTGGGTGGTACGTTCTCGTTGATTGAACGGCCAGGAAGCGGACGAAGCGGTCATCGCCTGCGTGCTGACTTTGGCATAGGCATGATGTGGGATGCGGTTGGTGACGCGGAGCGGGAAAACCCAAGATCGTCGTAGAACATCGTCCCTTCCTGCGTGTCGGTGAAAACTCTGACACAGGCAAACGAGCTTTGGGCTGCATCCAGTAAGTACCGAACCAACATAGATGCGATCCCCTCGCGCCGGGCGCTCTTTAGCACATAGAGATGACGCAGGCGGCCGGTGTTTTCCTTAGTCGTATAGGGGTCCACGTTAAGCCCGCCTACGGCGACCAACATGTCGCCGCGGAAGGCACCAAGAAGAACTTCGCCCGGCCTGTCAAAGCGGTTTGTCCCAGCTTCCCAACCGCTCGTGAGTTTGCCCATAAAGCGAAATCCGTCACCTGCGGCTTCTGCGCATAGATCCTCAATGCCATCTGGCAGCGACACGAGGCATCTGATTTCTATCGGGTTTTCCACGGACGCCTCGCTGTTTGCGATCAAGGCTCCTTTGCCATAACCCGCGTGCCACAATGACCGCAATCTCAATTGAGGCGTTCATTGGCGGCTGGCATAGATGACCGCAGAGTGTCGAACGTTCCAATTCCCCGTCCGTCGCGTTTGGGCTCGAAGCAGTCTTCTATCCGTCGCATCGTGCCCGTCCGCAATGGATCGATTCTCCCCTTGGATTTCTTGACCAAACGCCCGCCTCAAGTCGCCTCCCTGCAAGCCGCTACGCCTCCCGCTGCGAACATTCGTCGCATGAAGGCTTGACGGGCGTCGGTGTCTTTCTCAAAGTCGCGCCCTGGGTTGCGGCATTTTCCGCCGTCGGCCTTTCTCAAGGCCCGGGAGGGGTTCCAGCGGGCCGAAATCAAGGGATAATTGGCAATGACAATGCTTTATGTCGTCATCGCCTGCGGCCTGCTTTCTGTCCTCTACGCCATCTGGGCGACGCAGTCGGTCCTTGCGGCCGACCAGGGCAGTGCGCGCATGCAGGAAATCGCCGGCGCTATTCGGGAGGGTGCGCAGGCGTATCTGACGCGCCAGTATACGACCATCGCCCTTGTCGGCGTGGTGGTCTTCCTGATCGCCTGGTGGCTCCTGAACGCGGCCGCGGCGATCGGTTTCCTCATCGGCGCCGTGCTTTCGGGGGCAGCGGGCTTCATCGGCATGCACGTGTCGGTGCGGGCCAATGTGCGCACGGCGCAGGCGGCTTCGAACAGCCTGGCTGCCGGCCTCGACATTGCCTTCAAGTCCGGCGCCATCACCGGCTTGCTGGTGGCGGGCCTGGCGCTGCTCGGCGTGTCCGTCTATTTCTGGACACTGATCGGCCCGATGGGCAATGCGCCGACCGACCGTACCGTGATCGACGCGCTGGTGGCGCTCGGCTTCGGCGCTTCGCTGATCTCGATCTTCGCCCGCCTCGGCGGCGGCATCTTCACGAAGGGCGCGGATGTCGGCGGCGACCTCGTCGGCAAGGTCGAGGCAGGCATTCCCGAGGATGACCCTCGCAACCCGGCCACGATCGCCGATAATGTGGGCGACAATGTCGGCGACTGCGCCGGCATGGCGGCCGATCTCTTCGAGACCTACGTGGTCACCGTCGTCGCCACCATGGTGCTGGCCTCCATCTTCTTCACCGGAGAGACCGCCTTCACTCTCATGCTGTTCCCGCTGGTCATCGGCGCGGCCTGCGTGGTGACGTCGATCATCGGCACCTTCTTCGTCAAGCTGGGTGCCAACAACTCGATCATGGGCGCCCTCTACAAGGGCTTCTGGGCCACGGCGCTTCTTTCGGTGGTGGCGCTGGCGCTCATCGTCTGGCTGTGGCTCGGCGGTTCGACCACCTTCGAAGCCGGCGGGGCCACGTTCAGCGGTGCCAGCCTCTTCTTCTGCGGCGTCATCGGGCTGGCGGTGACAGGGCTCATCATCTGGATCACCGAATACTACACGGGTGTCGGGTTCCGTCCGGTCCGCTCCATCGCCCAGGCATCCGTGACCGGCCATGGCACCAATGTCATCCAGGGCCTGGCAGTTTCACTGGAAGCCACGGCGCTTCCGGCCCTGGTCATCATCGCCGGCATCCTGGCGAGCTATGTGCTGGCCGGCCTCTTCGGCATCGCCATTGCGGTGACGACGATGCTGGCGCTGGCGGGCATGGTGGTGGCGCTCGACGCCTTCGGCCCCGTCACGGACAATGCCGGCGGCATCGCCGAGATGGCGGACCTGCCGGCCGAAGTGCGCCAGACGACGGACGCGCTCGACGCCGTGGGCAACACGACCAAGGCGGTGACGAAGGGCTACGCCATCGGCTCGGCCGGCCTCGGTGCGCTCGTGCTGTTCGCGGCCTATACGGAGGACCTCAAATTCTTCGCCGAAAACGCGGAGCCGGGCTCCTTCTTCGAAGGTGTGACGGTCGATTTCGCCCTGTCCAACCCGTATGTCGTGGTCGGTCTCCTGTTCGGCGGCCTTCTGCCCTTCCTGTTCGGCGGCCTTTCGATGACCGCCGTCGGCCGCGCGGGTAGCGCCATCGTCCAGGAGGTGCGCCGGCAGTTCAAGGAGAAGCCGGGCATCATGCAGGGAACGGAGAAGCCGGATTACAGCCGGGCGGTCGATCTCCTGACCAAGGCGGCGATCAAGGAAATGATCGTGCCCTCGCTCCTGCCCGTTCTCTCGCCGCTCGTCGTCTTCGGTGTCATCTACCTGATCGGCGGCAAGAACCAGGCGTTTGCTTCCGTAGGCGCCATGCTTCTCGGCGTCATCGTCACCGGGCTGTTCGTCGCCATCTCCATGACGGCCGGCGGCGGCGCCTGGGACAACGCCAAGAAGTCCTTCGAGGACGGCTTCATCGACAGCGACGGCGTGCGCCACGAGAAGGGGTCGGAGGCACACAAGGCCTCGGTCACCGGCGACACGGTGGGCGATCCCTACAAGGACACGGCCGGCCCTGCAGTCAATCCGATGATCAAGATCACCAATATCATCGCGCTTCTGCTTCTGGCCGTCCTGGCGCATTGAGGCAGGACAAACGCGAAAAGGCCCGCGGGTTTTCTCCCGCGGGCCTTTTCCTTGAAACCGGCTGCGGCCGGTGGCCGCGCTTCGGCGCTACTGCACGCCCAGCGGATTCGTCGGCGGCTGGCCGGAGGCGACGCCGGCGATCATCTGGGCGAGGAAGTTCTGGTCCTTGCCGCCGGTGGGCGTGGTCCGCGTGATGAAGTCGAACAGCTTGCCATCCTTCATCCCGTAATGGGCGATTCGCTCCACGCGCTGGTCGTTGTTGAAGTAAACGGCCAGGACCTGCTGGTCGACCAGCCGCGGTTTCATGAAGGCGGCGCCGCGCACGCGCTTCTGCGAAATGTAGTAGAAGACCTCGTTGTCGAAGGTCGCCGTGGTCGACGGGGTTCCGAGCGCCAAGAGCACCTGCTCGCGGCTCGAGCCTTCGGGAACGAGTTCCAGCGCCTGCTCGTCGATGACATAGCCCTGCGTCAGGGTCTGGCGTGGATTGAGGGTCGAGGCTGCATTGCATCCCGACAATGCGATCGCGGCAGCACCCAGCGCCGTGACGAAGGCGAGCTGACAGCCGTTTCTGGTCTTGAATTTCCGCACCTGCAACGACATCTCCCATGAACCCAGTGCGCCCCGGCTGGCCGGCCGCGACCTTGCACGCGTCGGCAAAAGCGGTAAACCAGCTTTCGCATCGATGCAACCGGACTTGCCGCTGGCTCCGTGTGCATCATATCCGAATCAGCCTTAAGGAGCGCATTCCCATGTTTCAGTGGCTTTCCGGTGGAGGCCGGCGCGACCGACGCTTGGTCGTGGACGCTCTGTACGGGGAAATCGTGGCGGCGGCGCGGCAGCCGCGGCTCTATTCCGCCTGGCGGGTGCCGGACACGCCGCTCGGCCGTTTCGAGATGATGTCGCTGCACGTCTTTCTCCTCCTGCACCGCCTGCGCGGCGAGGAAGGGGCGCTGAAGGAGATCGCCCAGGAACTGACGGACCACTTTTTTCTCGAGGTCGACCATTCGCTGCGCGAACTCGGCATCGGCGATATGGGCGTACCCAAGCGCATGAAGAAGCTGGCGCGCATGTTTTACGGCCGGTTGTCGGCGTATGGCGAGGCGGTCGACCGGGCGGATGCAGCCGCACTTGGCGACGCCTTGAAGCGGAACATTGCGCCCGAGCGCGCCGTATGGGAGGAAGCGGGCGAACTCGCGTCCTACGTTCTGGATGCGCATGCGATCCTCGCCGCGACCACCGGAGACGATCTGCGTGCCGGCAAGATTCGCTTTCCGCCGTTGAAGGAGGAGGTGACCGATGACCGATAGTGCCGCAACGAGCCCGGTCTCCTATCCGCTGCGGGTCAATCGTCTTCCCGAGAAGGGCACGACGGTGACCATCCAGGCCGACAGCGCCCAACGCGCGGCGTTGGCGCGCCTGCACGACCTTTTGTCGGTGGAGCGCTTCTGGGCGGAGCTTACCGTGCGTCCGTGGAAGGCGGGTGGCGTGCGCGTGCTCGGACGTGTGGAGGCCGACATCATGCAGAGCTGCGTGGTGACGCTGGAGCCGATCGCCGGGCGCATCGATGAAGACATCGCAGCCACTTTCGTGCCCGAGGGCTCGCGCCTTGCACGGGTCGAACATGAAGGCGGCGAGCTGGTGCTGGATCCGGAGGGGGAAGATCCGCCGGAACCCTTCATCGGCGATTCGCTCGACATCGGTGCGCTGGCGGAGGAATTCTTCGCTCTCGGCATCGATCCCTATCCGCGCAAGGAGGGCGTGAAGCTCGACCCGCCGGAGGAAGAGGCTCCGGCCGAGGCTGATGCCGGGCCGCTCGCCAGGGAGCTGAAGAAGCTGCGCGACCGGTACTGATCCTGGGAGTTTATGCGAAACGAGGTTGTGCCGCGGCGCAAAAGCGCTATTTTCGCGGCACTTTTCGCGAGCCCCAACGCTCAACTTTTGAGGCACTTCACGCGTGATACGCATTTCGATTGACGCAATGGGCGGAGACCACGGCCCAGAGGTCACACTCCCGAGCCTCGTCCGGGTCGTCGAGCGCCGGCCGGATGTGCGTTTTCTCATTTTCGGCCGTGAGGAGGCGGTGCTCCCGGTGCTCGACCGCCTGCCGCGCCTGAAGGAGGTAAGCACGTTCGCGCATTGCGACGTCGCGGTGCGCATGGACGACAAGCCGAGCCAGGCCTTGCGCCAGGGACGCTGGAAGTCCTCCATGTGGCGGGCGATCGAGGCGGTGAAGTCCGGCGAGGCGGATGCCTGCATTTCCGCCGGCAATACCGGGGCGCTGATGGCCATGTCCAAGTTCTGCCTGCGCACCATGGCCGATATCGAGCGCCCGGCCATCGCCGCCATCTGGCCCACCATCCGCAGCCAGAGCGTGGTGCTGGATGTCGGCGCGACAATCGGCGCGGACGCCCAGCAGCTCGTCGACTTCGCTATCCTGGGCGCAGCGCTGGCCAACGCGCTTTTCGATATCGAGCGCCCGACGGTGGGTCTCCTCAACGTCGGTGTCGAGGAAATCAAAGGCCAGGAGGAGGTCAAGGAGGCCGGTCGCATGCTGCGCGAGGCGCAACTGGCGACGATGCGCTACGAGGGGTTCGTCGAAGGCGACGACATCGGCAAGGGCACCGTGGACGTGGTGGTCACCGAGGGCTTCTCCGGCAATATCGCGCTGAAGGCGGCGGAAGGCACGGCACGCCAGATCTCCACCTATCTGCGCGAGGCCATGAGCCGCACCTTGATGGCGCGCATCGGATACCTATTTGCACGCGGGGCGTTCGAGCGCCTGCGTGAGAAGATGGATGTGCGCAAGACCAATGGCGGGGTGTTCCTCGGCCTCAAGGGCATCGTCGTCAAAAGCCATGGCGGCGCCGACGAGGAAGGTTTTGCCGCGGCCGTCGAACTGGGATACGAAATGGTCAGGAGCGGTGTCTTCGACAAGACGCGTGCCACGCTCGACCTCTTCCATGCCCGCAAACCTGCCGCAGTGGCGGGCCACATTGCTTCCAACGCATGAGATGAGATGATGATGAGATCCGCCGTGCGTGGCATCGGTTCAGCCCTGCCGCGCCGCATCATGGGGAACAAGGAATTCGAAGGGCTGGTCGACACGTCCGACGAGTGGATCGTTCAGCGCACCGGGATCCGGCAGCGCCACATCGCCGCCGACGACGAGACGACCGCCTCGCTGGGCGAAGATGCCGCGCGCAAGGCGCTGGAGAATGCAGGGCTCGAGCCCGGCGATATCGATCTCATCGTCCTGGCGACTTCGACGCCCAACAACACCTTTCCCGCGACCGCCGTCGAAATCCAGGACCGGCTGGGTATGCACCACGGCTATGCCTTCGACCTGCAGGCGGTGTGCAGCGGCTTCGTCTATGCGATCACCGTTGCCGATCTGCATATCCGGGGCGGGCTGGCCCGGCGCGCCCTGGTGATCGGCTCCGAAACCTTTTCGCGCATCCTCGACTGGAGCGACCGCACCACCTGCGTGCTGTTCGGCGACGGGGCGGGGGCGGTCGTCATCGAGGGGATCGAGGGCGAGGGAAGCAGCGCCGATCGCGGCATCATCGCCTCGTCGCTGCGCTCCGACGGCGCGCAGAAGGACAAGCTCTATGTCGATGGCGGCCCATCCACCACCGGCACGGTCGGCCATCTGCGCATGCAGGGGCGAGAGGTGTTCAAACATGCGGTGGGCATGATCACCGACGTGATCGAAAACGTCTTCGCCAAGGCGGACGTTACCGCCGGGGACATCGACTGGTTCGTCCCGCACCAGGCCAACAAGCGCATCATCGACGCCTCCGCCCGCAAGCTCGGCATCGCCGAGGAGAAGGTGGTCGTTACCGTCGACCTGCACGGCAACACATCGGCAGCGTCCGTACCGCTGGCGCTGGCCCATGCGGTGGCCGACGGCAGGATCAAGCGCGGGGATCTGGTGCTTCTGGAGGCGATGGGCGGCGGCTTCACATGGGGTGCGGTGCTCTTGCGCTGGTGAGTTTTCATGCCGATTCAAGTCCTTGACCTGTGCCGACGAACTTTTGTAACGTCCCTGCCGTCGCTTTGAATTTTCAATAGTTTCGAAGGATTGAGTGGTCGGATGGGGGGAAAGACAGTCACACGTGCCGACCTCGCGGAAGCCGTCTACCGGAAGGTGGGGCTGTCGCGCACCGAATCGGCGCAGATCGTCGAGATGGTGCTTCAGGAGGTCTGTGACGCGGTGGTGCGCGGCGAAACCGTGAAACTGTCCTCGTTCGCCACATTCCAGGTGCGCGAAAAGAACGAGCGCATCGGCCGCAATCCGAAGACAGGCGAGGAAGTGCCCATCCTTCCGCGCCGGGTGATGACCTTCAAGGCCTCCAACGTCCTCAAGGACCGTATCTTGCGCGCCCATCAGATGCGCAAAACCAAGGGCGAGAAGGTCTGATCATCTCTTCCCGCCCGACGCGCTTGTGTTTGAGCCCGAGAACCTGCTGAAATAAAGTGGGTGAGTCGCAAGCAAGCCGAGGGACGACAATGGAAAAGAGCCCGGACGCTTTCCGTACGATCAGCGAAGTCGCCGAGGAACTCGACCTTCCCCAGCATGTGCTGCGCTTCTGGGAGACGCGGTTTACCCAAATCAAGCCGATGAAACGGGGCGGTGGCCGGCGCTACTACCGCCCCCAGGACGTGGAGCTCATCAAGGGCATCCGCCACATGCTCTACGAGCAGGGTTACACGATCAAGGGTGTTCAGAAGCTGCTGCGCGATAACGGCAATCGCTTCATCGTCGCAATCGGGCGCGGAGACGTGGCCGCCGTCGAGGCGATCGCACAGCAGAAGGCGGCCGAGGCCAAGGCGGAAAAGAACGAGGAGGAGATGGTCGTCGGGCAGCCGAAAGCCAAGCCGAACCGCCGCTTCTTCGGGCTGGGCCGGGAGGAAGACGGTCCCGTTTCCGCCGACGACGGACGCCTGTCGCGCGACAACCGGGCGCTCCTGCAGGAAACGCTGTTCGATCTTCTGGAGTGCAAGCGGCTGCTCGATCAGGTGCGGTAGGCAGGAGGCTTTCGCGCGAAGCCGCGCGCTTCCTCACCCATCCGAGGTCGGACCGCCGTGATTGACGGGCGAGCGTGGCGGCTGGGATCGGCAATGCCACCACTGGATAAGCCGCTTCGCCGACGCGCTTGCCGGCGGAATGAAGAAGGGGGCGCTCGCGCCCCCTTTCACGTTCTTGTCCGAGACCGGTTACTGTGCCGGTTCGGGAGCGGGATCCGCCGGCATGGTGCCCGCCGGCTCCGTCTGGTTCATATCGTCTGCACCGGCATTGGGCGGGGGTGACTCGCCGCCCTCGCAGGCGGCCAGCGCGAACATGGCCAATGCAAAAAGTGAGGCAAGCAAGGTTTTCATCATGGTAATTCCTCCTTTCTGGGCTGGCTCAACCGTCGACGATCGCGGCGAACTCTTCGGGTGACAGGTCGCCGCTTCCGTCCGTGTCGACGGCATTGAAGGTCTCTTCGGTCACGTCCGGCGCAACGACTTGAATTTCTTGCAGAGATATTCCTCCGCTCTGGTCCATGTCGATGGACTCGAAGTCGGTCCCTTGCGCAAAGGCCGGGAATGCAAACGCAGTCATGACCAAGGGAATGATGGAACGCTTCATATAAATAGTCTCCGCTTTCAATTGCTGTCCTATCGTGAACGGAACATAAATTTCACTATTATTATGTCTAAAACTTGTCTACTCATACACTATATATGACGGATGTGAAATCATATTGAAATATTGTTACGCATATTTATTTTTCATTACTTAAGATCTCTTTTCGATGTCAGTTGAGTTGGCTCGGCTGAAGGGGTGCGGGGAAGGACTCGGCGGGTTGCGGGGCTCCCAGCAATCCGTCGCCGGCGACGGATTCTCCGGGTTCGGGCACCGTGGCTGGCGCCGGGTCGACAAAACGTGCTGCGCCGACCGTGCCGCGCACCATCTCGGCCATCTGCCTGGCCCTGCGCAGTGGGGCTTCGCTCGTGAGCGCGTAGGAAATTGGCCCCGAGGACCAGTTCACAAGCGCCAGATCATCCATGCCGGTGCTGCGCAGCTTTCCGCTCCCGCCCTGCGGACGTACACGCAGAAGCAGGTTCAGTGTCTCCTCGGAGGAGCGATAGGCGAGGCGGATCATGTCTTCATCACCGATGACCACGCGCTCGCGCTCGATGAGATCGAAGCCGTGGGCGCTGAGATCGGGCAGCGGAATTTCGATCCAGCCGCTGTTCGTGGCGGCGGAGAGCAGCGCTCCGTGCAAGTTCTGGCCGAGCGCGGCGCTCATGGCGGGCTGCGCATCGGGCTCGGCGTGCTGCTGCGCCAGCGCTTGCAGATAGGCTTGCGGCAGGGCGGCTGTCTCGCCGCCGCGCTGGCCGACGAGCCAGCCACCACCGGCCGCTAGGAATGCCAATGCAAGGCCGGCGGCGATGGCTTCCGGGGAGAAGTACCGCTTGCGGCGCCGCGGCTCGCGCGCGGCCCGCAGAAAATGGGCCGGAGTCGGTCGTTCAAGCTCCGCGGCGTAGAGCGCACGAATGGCGGCATTGTCGCGCATGATGGCGCGTACGCGCTCGGCGTCGGCCTGGTTGGCCGCAAGATGCGCCTCGACCGCGGCCTTACGCGCTGCATCGCCTTCCAGCAGGCCGTCGGCATAGGCCATGAGGTCGATTTCGCGGATTTTCGGGGCGTCGGTCATTTCACGATTCTCAACTTGGCAGCCTGGCGTTCCGGCGGTGCCGCCTCCCGGGAGAGCCGCAGCGTCTCGCGTGCCCGGGAAAGCCGGGAGCGGACGGTGCCGACGGGCACCCCGGTGATCTCCGCGACTTCGTCATAGGCAAGCCCTTCCAGCGCCACAAAGAGCACGACGGCGCGCTGCTCCGCCGGCAGCCGGTCGAGCGCTTCGGCCATATTGAGGCATTCCATACGCGCCTCCTGGTCGGGAGGCTGCGCGACCGTCATGTCGATCACACCGGTTTCGGCCGGCACGTGATCGCCACGGACGCGACGGAAGTGATTCACGCTCTGGCGGTGGAGAATCCGGAACAACCAACTGCGTATGCTGCCGCGGCGCTGCCACAGATGACGCTTGCGCAGGGCTCTTTCGAGGCAATCCTGAACGATTTCGTCGGCCGTATCGCGGTCGCGCGTCAGGGCGAAGGCATATCGGCGCAGATGCGGGATTTGCCGCTCGATCATCCATTGCAGTTCGTCGGACATGCCGCTCCTAGCGCCTTCTTAAGGATCTCGTTCGTGATCCTCGCAAAAAAGACGGGCCGAATTCGGGATTAGTTCCACACGAATCATTATCGGTGGAGAGAAAGAATGTGCGAGCGGCGGGGAACTCATCAGCTCCGGCCCCCGTCTGTGACAGGGGTGCCGCGTCGGGCGGCGCTCCGATCACGCACGCAAGCACCATTGTTCTCGGTGCGCAAAAGGAGACACACGATGAAATTCCTCCCCAACGGCTTTGCAACCGTCATCGGTTCCGCCGCCGCCCTGGCGCTCTCAATGGGCTTCGCTCCCGCCCATGCCCAGGAAGCGCCGACGCAGCAGCCGGCAACACCGACTCAGCCACCGGCTGCGGAACCAACGCAGCCACCGGCCGCCACTGAGGTGGACGACGCCACCCTGCAGGCTTTCGCCCAGGCTTCTCTCGACGTCGAGGAAGTGATTTCCACGTGGTCACCGCGCATCCAGTCCGCCGAGAATGAACAGCAGGCCGAGGAGATGCGCACCTCCGCCAACCAGGAGATCCGGGAGGCCCTGCAGTCCAACGGGCTGAAGGTCGAGACCTACAATCAGGTCTACCAACTCGCACAGGCCAACCCCGAGGTTGCGAACACCATCCAGCGCTACAGGCAGGAACTGCAATAAAGCAGGATTCGCGACAAATTTTGCGCAGCCGTCGGCATGAAGCCGGTGGCTGCCACCAAGCTCGACCGTCGGCGTCCGGGCCGGACACGGCCTGGCGGCCGTTAACGCAGATTGTCGTGAAAATGGTCGGAGCGGCGGGATTCGAACCCACGACCCCTTGACCCCCAGTCAAGTGCGCTACCGGGCTGCGCTACGCTCCGAACCGGCAAAATCCCTATAGTTTCTGTCAGCAGCGCGCAAGGAGAAAATCGGCCGGGCCCGAAGCGTGGCGGGGCTCGACAGCCGGGCCTGATGCCGTTGCTCCAGGGCCATCATGCCCCACAGGAGCCCCAGGAGCAGGTAAAAGTGGCGCCAGTGGTCGATATCGATGACGTTGGCCAGCGCAATGTGCCCCAGGAAGACCACATAGGCACACAGGAGATAGGGCTGCCACATGCGCGCGCGGAAGAGGATGCGGAATCCGGCGGCGACAGTCCAGGCGATCAGCGTGAAGAATGCCGCGAAGCCGAGCCAGGAATAGGCGAGCAGCGCCTTCAGCCAGATGTTGTGGGTATCCTCCCCGTAGAGCTTGCCGAATTCCAGCGGCCCGATGCCGAGGGGATGCTCCGTTGCGAGCAGGAAGCCGATCGCGTGGCGGGCAAAGCGGCCAAGCCTGGAACCGTCGTAATCCTGTACGAGCTGCGCGCGCTGGGCAAAAAGGTCCGCTACGGCGGGGATCTGCAGCGCCACCAGGAGGGCAACGGCGATGAGGACGACCGCGGTGATGCACATCACCATGATCCTCAGGCGGAACAGGCCGTGCCGGTTCTGGACGAGGAGCGCGAGGGTGAGGAGCACGGAGGCGCTGACGAAAAGGCCCCAGGCGCCACGCGAGAAGGAGAGGAAAACGCCAAGGACGATGATCAGGAAAGGCGGCAACGCCGCCAAGGTCGCGCGCAGACCGCCCGTCAGCATCCGGTGCAGGAGATAGATTCCGGGCAGAGTGAGGAAGGGGCCGAACACGTTGGGGTCCTCGAACACGCCGGCGGCGCGGCCGTAGCGCGTGAACATCTCCGCCCCGGGAAAGGCCTGGAAATAGCCGAGAATGCCGCAAATCGCCGTGACGACGGCCGCGGCTATCCACGCCTTGAAAATGAGCGGCAGCAATTCCGGCTGTCTTTCGATAACGGCGGCAAAGAAGATTGCCGTGAAGGCCAGAAAGAAGGAGACGGCAAGATAAAGCGGGATGTCGCCGAGTTCGGGGAGCTGGCTCATGGAGATCAGCCCGCCGACGTTGAAGGCGACGAGCAGGACGAGCAGCGGCGCCACGTTGCGCGAGATGCGCAGCCCGAAGACGCTCCAAACCGCGATCAGCCCGGCCATGTAGAGCTCGTAGGGCGCGGGCTCGCGCAGGACGAAGCCCGACAGAAAGACGCCGAGGACGATTGCGCCCTTGCGGATGAGGTCGATGCGATAGGCGTTCACCGCCGCCTGCCATCGAACGCCTTCGTCATGGGGGACGGAGACGCTCAATAGGCATTCTCCGTATTGAGAAGACGGACCGGCGTCAGGAGAAGGATCTTGAGGTCGAACAGAAGCGTCCAGTTCTCGATGTAATAGAGGTCGTATTCGGTGCGCTTGCGGATCTTTTCTTCCGTGTCGACCTCGCCGCGCCAGCCGTTGATCTGCGCCCATCCGGTCACGCCCGGCTTGACGCGATGGCGGGCGAAGTAACCGTCCACCACCTCGTCGAAGAACCGGTTGTGCGCCTCGGCTGCCACTGCGTGCGGGCGCGGCCCGACGAGCGACAGGCTGCCGAAGAGCGCGTTGAAGAACTGCGGAAGCTCGTCGATCGAGGTCCTGCGGATGAACCGTCCGACCCGGGTGACACGCGGATCGTCCTTGACGACAGCCTTGCGTGCGGTCGGATCGCACTGCTCGACATACATAGAGCGGAACTTGTAGACCTCGATTTCCTCGTTGTTGAAACCGTGGCGCTTCTGCTTGAAGATGACCGGCCCCTTGCTGTCGAGCTTGATGGCGATTGCGGTGGCCAGCATCACAGGTGAGAACAGGAGGATGCCGATCAGGCTGAAGACGATGTCAAAGGCCCGCTTGGCCACCGAATCCCAGTCGTTGATCGGCCGGTCGAAAATGTCCAGCATCGGCACGGAACCGATGTAGGAATAGGCGCGTGGCCGGAAGCGCAGATGGTTCGAATGCGCCGAAAGACGGATGTCGATCGGCAGAACCCACAGCTTGCGCAGCATGGCGAGCACTCGCGCCTCCGCCGTGATCGGCAGCGAGACGATCATCATGTCGATGCGGGCGATGCGCGCGAACTCGATCAGTTCCTCGATATTGCCGAGCTTGGGGTAGCCGGCCACCACCGGCGGCGAGCGCCTGTCGTCGCGGTCATCGAAAATGCCGCAGATGCGGATGTCGTTGTAGGGCTGCTGCTCGATGGAGCGGATGAGGGTTTCGGCGTTTTTGCCGCCGCCGACGATGACTGCGCGTCGCTCGATGCGTCCGTTGCGTGCCCAGCGCCGGATGAGGTGTGCCGCGGCAAGTCGCAGGAACACGATCAGCACCAGCCCGCTGATGTACCACGTGCCCAGCCAGAAGCGCGAGAACTGCGAGGAGATCTTGAGGAAGAAGAGCGCCACGGTGAGCAGCGCGAAGGTGCCGGTCCAGGCGATCAGGATGCGCCCGGCGCGTGAGAGCGGGTTGCGCAGCGCCGGCGTCTGGTAGCAGTCCGAGAACTCCATCACGATGACGGCCGTCGCCGCCACGCCCACGATGATCAGCGGATACTGCCAATAAAGATGCGTCTCCAGCCCCACATGCCCGACATAGATCTGCAGGCCGGCCACGACGAGGGCGGCAAATTCGATCAGCCGCATGGCACCGCTGACCATGACCGGGGACACGGTGTCCCGCCGGTACTGCTGTGCCACCTGCCGTGCCACGGCGCCGAGCTGCGGCGACTGGCGCCGGCGCGGCGGCGGAGCAGGGCGGTCGGCGTTCTTCTCGTAACGCTCTGCGGGATCGATGGTGTTCATGGACGATAACAACCGGTTTATGCGCCGATAACATCAAGGGCCTAAGATTCCCTTGACCGGGGCTTCGGTTGTTGAAGTATTCAGGCGCGCAACACCGCGCGGTAGACGCTCTCGATCCGCGCGGCCATCGTGTCCGCGCTGAAACGCTCCTTCATTGTGCAAAGGGTCGGCATTCGGCTGCGGAAGGCGGCCTCGTCCTTCAGCGCTAGCACCATCCTGCCGGCAATTTCGGTCACCATGGGCGCGCAAAGGGCAGGGCAGTCGGAGCCGGTTATCTCCGGTATTCCGCCGACTGCGGTGGCGATGAGCGGCTTGCCCGCGGCAAGCGCCTCCAGGACGATATAGGGCATGGCCTCCGCGCGCGAGGGGACCACCATGACGCGTGCAAGCGCGAAGGCCTCCCGTGCCGGCATGGCCGGGCGGAACGTGATCCTGTCGCCCAGCCCGCGTGCGCGCGCCTGGGCGATATATTTGGCGCGGTCGTCTCCGTCCCCGACCATGACGGCGGAAAGGCGCCGCCCGGTTTCCCGTTCCGCCGCGTCGAGCGCATCGATGAAGAGATCCGGCCCCTTCAGATCGCGCATCATGCCGATGAAGAGGAAGTCCGCCGCGTCCGGCGCGTCCGTTACTGGCTCGAATTCCTCCGCGCGCAAACCGTTGTAGACGAGGCTATGCGGTGCGCGTGGCCGGCCGATCTTCAATTCGTAGCTGCGCTCCTCGTATTGCGAGACGAAGAGGATGTGGTCGGTCATGCGCTCCATCATCCGCTCGAGCGTGAAGAAGAAGCGCCCGGCGCGCGTCTCCGGCGCGAAATGCAGGCTGCCGCCATGGGGAGCGTAGAGGCGGGCGATCTTGCGCCCGCCAAACCGCATGGCAGTCCCGAAGCAGCGCGCATAGGTGCCGCCCTTGGCCCCATGTCCATGCAGGACGTCCGGGCGCATGCGCCGGACAATCCCCAGAGTGCGCCAGGCGGCGCCGACATCGCCCAGGCCGATATGCCGCTGCATCGGGGTGCGTGCGATACCGAGGGCGAGAAGATGGCTGATCTCGGCGAAGAGGCGGTCTTCGTACCGGCCTCCGGTGGAGGAGTCGCAGACGATTCCGATCTCATGGCCGGCGGCGGCCTGCGCCGCACACAGATCGCGCACATGCCGGAAGATGCCGCCGACCGGCGACCGGAAGCAATGGACGATGCGCAGCTTGCCCGACACTTTATCCATGAAGGCGAGCGGGCATCAGAACAGCCGCTCGCGCACATAAATCGCGTCGCCCGGCACGAGCGGCTCGGTGATGACCAGCCGCCCGGTCATGACCCGGCCGTTCACGTTGCGCGTGACGTCGACTGTCTGCTGATTGGCGCGCGGCGTGAAGCCGCCGGCCGCCGCGACGGCCTTCTGGATCGTCATTCCCGGGACATAGTAGTACTGGCCGGGGGCACCTACCTCGCCCATGACAAAGACCGGACGGTAGCGGTCGATTTCCACCGTCACGTCGGGATCGCGCAAGTAGCCCTTCTGCAGCATCTGGGCGAGCTTGCGCTCCACCTGCTTGGATGTCTGGCCGCGTGCGGGCACCGAGCCGACCAGCGGGAACTGGATGTAGCCGGCCTGGTCGACACTGTAGGTGTTGGTGAGATTGTCCTGGTCGAAGACGGTGACGCGCAGCCGGTCGCCCGAATCGAGCACATAGGGCTGGTACAGCGCTTCGTGAAAGGCCGGCGGGGCAGGGCGGTAACCGGTGCAGCCGCTGACGAGAAGCGCTGAAAGGAACGCAATGGTGATCTGGGAAAAGTGCTTCATGGCCGGATGCGCTCTCTTCGCCGACGCCCGCGGGGCGCCCAGGCTTTCTACCTGACGCTTATTGCGTCATTACGGTTAATGCCCGGTTAAGTCGTCTCCGGTTTTAAGGGATTCGGTTAACCCGATGGTTACCATGCAAATTTACTGTACCGGCGGAGAGGTCCGGAGTGCGAAGCATGACCAGCGGGGAAAGAATGGCCAACGACGTCGACGTCGATCTCGGCCATTTGTTTGCGAGCCTCATTAAGCGGTGGCGGCGCATTGCCTTCTTCACGCTCGCGCTCACCGCGGTCGTGTTCCTTCTCGCGGTCCTGGCGACGCCGAAATATCGCGCAGAGACGCGTCTGCTGATCGAGGCGCGCGAATCCGTCTACACGCGGCCGCTGGCGGCCGGCAACAGCGAGCGCGCGGTGCTGGACGCGGAGACGGTCGCCAGCCAGGTGGAGGTCATCACCTCCGCGGAGATCCTGACGCAAGTGGCGCGGGAACTCGGCCTCGCCGACCGTGAGGAATTCGAAGACAGCGGCCCCTCGATGCTGGAAAGCGTGCTGATGACATTGGGGCTGAAGAGCGGCCCGGCCGCAACGGCGCCGGAGGAGCGGGTTCTCGAAGCGTTTCGTGAAAAGCTCCAGGTCTACCGGGTGGAAAACTCGCGGGTGATCGTCATCCAGTTCTCCTCGGAGGACCCGCAACTGGCCCGCGAAGTGCCGAATGCGATCGCCAATGCCTATGTGGCGAGCCTGCGGGCGGCGAAGCTGGAAGCCAACGTGGACGCCACCCAGTGGCTGGAACCTGAAATCGCCGATCTGCGCGAGCGCGTTCGGGACGCCGAGGCACGCGTGGCGGACTTTCGCTCCGGGTCCGGCCTTCTCTTCGGCGGGAACAACACCGTGCTGGCAACCCAGCAGTTGGCGGAACTCTCCAGCGAACTTTCGCGGGTGCGTGCCAGCCGCGCCTCGGCCGAGGCCCAGGCCGCGTCCGTGCGCGATGCAATCGCAAGGGGGGCGCCGCTGGAAGCTCTCCCGGAGGTGCAGGCATCCAACCTCATTCAGCGCCTGCGCGAACGGCAGGTGGAACTGCGGGCGGAAATCGCCGATCTGTCGACGACCTATCTCGGCGACCATCCCCGGATCAGGGCGCTGCGCTCGCAGCTTGCGGATCTCAACACGCAGATACAGCTCGAGATGCAACGGGTCCTGGAGGCGCTTGAAACCGAAGCGGCAACGGCGCGCGGACGCGAACAGGAACTCATGTCCGACCTGGAGGCGCAGAAGGACGTCTCGTCGAATGCGGAAGAGCAGCAGGTGGAGTTGCGCGCCCTCGAACGCGAGGCCGCCGCCCAGCGGCAGCTCCTGGAATCCTACCTTACGCGATACAGGGAGGCAGTCGCACGTGGCGACCGCAGCTATCTGCCCGTGGACGCACGCATCTTCTCGCGGGCACTTCAGCCCTCAGAACCCTATTTCCCGAAGGTGATGCCGATCACTCTTGCCGCCTTCGCCGCCTCGCTCCTGGTCATGTGTGTCATCACGCTCTTGCAGGAGCTCTTCAGCGGCCGCGCGCTGCGCCCGGCCGACAGTGGCGGCATCGAGCCGGTCAGGCAGGTGGAGATGCCCGCCGCAATCGCGGCTGCGCCGGCCGAGGAGTCCACCGCCCGCGCGACGGAGCTTGGCGAGGTGGATGTCGAGGTCGCGGCCGAGGCGTTGATCTCCTCCGGCGTCGCACGCGCTATCGTCGTTTCCCCGGAAGGGGACGAGGCCGCGGCGAGCGCCGTCCTGGTGGCCCGCGAAGTGGCCGACGCGGGCCTGCGCGTCCTGCTTCTCGATCTGACGGCTTCGGGCGCGGCCTCGCGGCCGATGCTGGAAAGCCGCGCCTATCCCGGCATCACCAACCTGCTCACCGGGGAATCACAGTTCGCCGATATCATTCATGCGGACCTTTATTCCTCCTGCCACATCATTCCGATCGGCACCGGCGAGCTGGACGAGGCCATGCGCGGCATCGACCGCCTTCCGATCATCATGGGATCGCTGACCACCGCCTATGACCTGGTGGTGGCGGAATGCGGGGATGCGGACGCGGCGGCGGTCCGGCGCCTTATGGAAGAAGATGCCAGGATCCTGGTCAGCGTTCTCGATCCTAGCGAGGAGAGCATTGCCGCGGCAACGCGCGAACTGCGCGACGGCGGTTTCTCGAATCCCCTGATGGTCAACCCCTCGGCCCACATGACGCCCACGGCGCCGCCCGGCCGGGACGTCGCCTGACATCAGCGGCTGTTCGGCACCAGCCGGTAGACCCTCCTGGCGAGCCGCGTCAGCGCGGGATGCGCCTTCACCGCCCGTTTCGCCCGCGACATGGCGCGCAGACCGTGGGCAAGCAGATGCCCCTTTACCGTCAGCCCGGCGAAGGTGTCGGCGTGGCGGGTCTCGATGTCGCACCAAAGGCGCTTGTAGGGTTCGTCCCCGACGCTGAGATCGTAAATCGCCAACCCCTCCGAGCAGGCGGCGAGGATATCCTCGTAGAACAGGAATTCGCCGGGGCTGAGGCTGGAAAGCTCATCCTGGGCAAAGGCGTTGAACTCGCAGATGACGCTGTCAGGCGTGCGGCTCAGGCCGGTGACGGCGCGCAGCTTGCCGGCCACCTCGAGCCCGTGCAGCACGAAGGGCGGCGTCTCCCTGCCGCATGCCGAATGAAACAGGGCACGCCAGCGCGCCTGCACCTCCGGTGCGCCAAAGACGTCGGCGAGGCCCTGGCTTAAAAACCGCTCGTGCTTGAAGGCCAAGAAGGTGTCCAGGAGCCGATCCACCTCGGCCTCCGTGCGCGCTTCGATAAGACGATAGCCGCCGGCCGCCTCGAATTTGCGTTTCTGGGCGCGGTGCTTTTTGCGTTTGCGCTTGCCGCCACGCTCCAGGACTTGCTCGAAGCCACCGGTCAGATCGGCCGAGAGCGCAATGTTGGGGCTGGTCGTGTGGGGCAGATGGAGGAGCGGATTGGAAATCCCCTCGAAGGAGAGCCTCTGCCGCTCCAGCATCACCAGATCGATGTCGGGGCGGGCCGTCCGGATTGCCGGAAGCAATCCGCTGACCGCGTCCTTCCCGAGCGCACCTCCGTCCGGATCGAGGGCAGGGAAATTTCCGTTGGCATGCGAGCCGCCGGCAAAACGGGCCACGCGAAAAGCGCCGAACCGAGCCGTCTCCAGCGCCAGGGCCATGGCCGGCCGGCCGGCCTGTCGCGCAAAGAGGAGAAGCCCCTCGTCTTCCTTGCCGTCGAGCCAGGCCCTGGCCCAGAGCGGTCCCTGGGTGGGTGGGTAGAGCATGCCGGCGCAAAAGGTCTCATAATCCTTCAAAGCCGCCACGCTGGCCGGCTTCGCCGTCATCACGGTTCCCGTCGTCGCCCGCGCCATCGGCGCGGCGCCATGCCTGGACAGGGATGCGATCTTTGTCATGAGCCCGCCTGTAAACTTTTTCGGCACAGCCTACAGGCAAAAAGTGAATCAATGCTCGACGCGGGGTCAGTTTCCCCGGCGCCGGGGCTTTCCTTCCATCCACTTGACTAGCGCCATCGCCGGCAGCACCCACAGAACACCGGTCACGAAGTAGTAGGCCAGGTGCACGAGCGGGCCCTTGTCGACAAGCTGCGCCACCGCCACGGCCGTTGATACGAGCGCGTAGAGCACCACCAGCAGAACAAGCGCCAGCATGCCGATGAATTTCCTCAAGCGTGTGGGCATGGCGAATTCCTTTCCGCCGCTCCCATATCGCAATTGCTGCGCCGCCGACAGGGTCTTGGACGTTCCGAGGCGTCGGCGCGACGGCTTGTCGCCATGGGCAGGCTTGCAAGGAGATGGGCTTTGGTTCACCTACATGCCGGGTTTCCGATCGGACAGACAATGACCGCCACGCCACCTCTCAGCGTTCCCGCCTCCTTCCAGCAGTCGAGCGACAGCCGCGACCGTGTCTGGGTCCGCATCTGGCTCTATGTCGTCGTGGTGACGCTGTTCACGCTGGTGCTCGTCGGCGGGGCGACGCGGCTGACCGAATCCGGCCTGTCGATCACCGAGTGGAAGCCGATCCATGGGGTGATCCCGCCGATCAGCGAGGCGGAATGGCAGGAAGAGTTTCAGAAGTATCGCCGGATCCCGCAGTACGAGCAGATCAACCGGGGCATGAGCCTGGATCAATTCAAGACGATCTTCTGGTGGGAATGGACGCACCGGCTGCTCGCCCGCGGTGTCGGCTTCGTCTTCGCGCTGCCGCTTGCCTTCTTCTGGCTTGCCGGCCGCCTGGAGGATCATCTCAAGCCCAAGCTCCTGGGCATATTGGCGCTGGGCGGTCTGCAGGGCGCCATCGGCTGGTGGATGGTCGCATCCGGCCTGGTGGAGCGGACCGATGTCAGCCAGTACCGGCTGGCGACGCATCTCACCATCGCCTGCATCATCTTCGTCGCCACTTTGGCCGTCGCCCGGGGACTGGCGCCTCACAGCGGCGGGCCGGCGGCGGCCGGCACGCGCCGTTTCGCCGGCTGGCTGGTGGTCGCGGTGCTGGTGCAGATCTATCTTGGCGGTCTCGTGGCGGGGCTCAACGCGGGCTTCTCCTACAACACCTGGCCGCTGATGGACGGAGCGCTCGTCCCGCAGGGGCTGTTCACGCAGGCGCCGGCCTGGATCAATCTTTTCGAGAACCCCAAGACCGTGCAGTTCGTCCACCGTCTGGGGGCCTATGCGGTACTGGTTCTGGCACTCTGGCACGCCGCTTCCACCTGGCGTGCCGAACCGGGGACCACCCACGCGCGGCGCGCCGTGCTCCTCGTTCTCCTTGTCCTCGTTCAGGCGGCGATCGGTATCGCCACCCTCGTCATGGTCGTCCCGCTTGGCTGGGCACTCGCCCATCAGGCCGCGGCACTCATCGTCCTGGGCTTCGCCACCGCGCACTGGCAGGCGGCCAAGGGGGCCTATCCGATGCCTGGCGCCGCACCGGCCTGAGCGGTTCCGGCTATCCCTTCAGCATCAGGTCGAGATTCTGCACCGCAGCGCCCGAGGCACCCTTGCCTAGATTGTCGTAGACGGCCATTAGCAGCGCCTGGGCGCGGGCATCATTGGCGAAGACGTAAAGGCGCATGCCATCGGTGCCGTTGAAGCGTTCCGGCTCGATCTCGGCAGACCGCTCGATCGCCTCGAAGGGCGCCACCTCGACCACGCTGTCCTCGAGTCCGGCATAGTGGTCGGCGATGGCCGCGTGCAACTCTTCGCCCCTGGGCACGCGGTCGAGCTGGCCGAGTTGCAGGGGGACGACGGAGATCATGCCCTGGGCGAAGTTGCCCACGGCCGGCTGCATCAGCGGGTCGCGCGAAAGCCGGGCGTAGGCCCGCAGTTCCGGCAGGTGCTTGTGGTTGAGGGTAAGGCCGTAGGGCATGAATTCGGGCGCGTCCTCGCCCTTGGTTTCATAGTCCTCGATCATGCCACGCCCGCCGCCGGAATAGCCGGAAATGCCATTGACCGTGACGGGGAAGTCGGCGGGAAGCAGCCCGGCGGCAACGAGCGGACGCAGCAGCGCGATCGGCCCCTGCGGCCAGCAGCCCGGATTGGCCACGCGCTTCGCTCCGGCAATGGCCTTCGCCTGGCCGCGGTCCATTTCCGCAAAACCATAGGTCCAGCCCTCGGCCACCCGATGGGCGGAGGAAGCGTCGATGACGCGGGTCGTGTCGTTTTCGATGAGCGAGACGCTCTCGCGCGCAGCATCGTCGGGCAGGCAGAGGATAGCGATATCGGCGGCATTGAGGAACTCGGCGCGCGCGGCGGTTTCCTTGCGCCGCTCGAGGGGTGTCGAGATCAGCTCGATGTCGCCGCGCTCGGAAAGCCGCGTGCGGATCTGCAGGCCCGTCGTGCCGTGTTCGCCGTCGATGAAAATCTTTGCCGTCATGTTTTCCGTGCCCAAAAAGAATCCGGTCTCAAATGGTGGAATCGGTTTCCGCAATCAATCCGGAGAATGCGGAGGTTCGCAGCCCGATCTATCGCTGCTTTCTCTCGGCCAAGAGGCCCAGATAGTGCATGGCCACCGACGCCCCTGCAATGGCGGTGATGTCGGCTTGGTCGTAGGCGGGCGCGACCTCGACGATGTCGGCGCCGACGATGTCGAGCCGGCCGAGATGGCGAAGCACCGAGAGCATCCTTGCGGAGGACGGGCCGCCGGCGACGGGCGTTCCCGTGCCCGGGGCAAAGGCCGGATCCAGGCAGTCGATATCGAAGGTGATGTAGGCCGGGATGTCGCCGACATGGTCCGTGATGGCTTCGGCGATGTCCTTCGCCCGCATCTCCTCCACCTCATAGCCGTAGAGCATGCGGATGCCGCAATCCTCGGGCGCGTGCGTACGAATGCCAATCTGGATGGAGCGGGCGGGATCGATGACGCCCTCGCGCACCGCGCGGCCGACGAAGGCGCCGTGGTCGATCCGCTTGCCGTCGTCGGGCCAGGTGTCCTGGTGGGCGTCGAACTGGACGAGGGCGAGCGGCGCGCCGTGCCTTGCCGCGTGTGCCTTCAGCAGGGGCCAGGTGACGGAATGATCACCGCCCAGCGAGACAAGAAAGGCACCGGCACTGATGATCTTCGCGGCCTCGGCTTCGATAATGTCGGGAACTTCCTGCGGATAGCCGTAATCGAAGAGGCAATCGCCGTAATCGACGACGGCGAGGGCGGCGAAAAGGTCGAGGCCGAAGGGATATTGCGGATCGTTGTCGAAAATCGCCGAGGCCCGACGGATCGCCTGCGGCCCGAAGCGCGCGCCCGGCCGGTTCGACACCGCGGCATCGAAGGGAAGCCCCCATACCACCGCATCGGCGCCGTCCGCTTCCTTGGTGAAGCGGCGACGCATGAAGGACAGCGCGCCGGCGTAGGTGGGGTCGGCCGCCGCACCGAGGGACTGGCGGGCGGTGAAGGCGTGGTCAATCGTATTTGACGGCATGGCAAGTGTTCCTTCGAAGCGGTTCAATGGCTACGGACGAGGAACGCTTCGTGCAACAAAAAAAGCGGGCCCGAAGGCCCGCTTTCCAATCCGTTTGCGTCCCGAGCCTTAGCGCTTGGAGAACTGGAAGGAGCGACGGGCCTTGGCACGGCCGTACTTCTTGCGCTCCACCACGCGGCTGTCGCGGGTGAGGAACCCGCCCTTCTTCAGGACCGTGCGCAGCTCCGGTTCGTAGTGGGTCAGCGCCCTGGAAATGCCATGGCGCACCGCGCCCGCCTGGCCGGACAGACCGCCGCCCACCACGGTGGCGACGATGTCGTACTGGCCATTGCGGTTGGCAGCCACGACCGGCTGCTGCAGGATCATCTGCAGGACGGGCCGCGCGAAATACTGCTCGAATTCCTTGCCGTTGACGGTGATCTTGCCGGAGCCCGGCTTCACCCAGACGCGGGCGATGGCGTTCTTGCGCCTGCCGGTGGCGTAGGCGCGGCCTTGGGCATCGACCTTCTGCACATAAACCGGAGCTTCGGCCTCAGGCGCCGTCGCCTGGGTTGCCTCGCCAAGCTCCTGGAGGGAATTGATTTCAGCCATATGCCTGGACCCTTACATTCTTCTTGTTCATCACGACCAAGTCCAGCTTCTCGGGCTGCTGCGCCTCGTGCGGATGGTCGGGACCCGCGTAGACACGCAGGTTCTTCATCTGACGACGTCCGAGCGGCCCGCGCGGGATCATGCGCTCGACGGCCTTCTCGACCACGCGCTCGGGAAAGCGGCCCTCGAGGAGATCGCGCGCCGTGCGCTCCTTGATGCCGCCGGGATGGCCGGTGTGCCAGTAATACTTCTTGTTGCGGTACTTGCCGCCGGTGAAGACCACCTTGTCGGCGTTGACAATGATGACGTTGTCGCCGTCATCGACATGGGGCGTGTAGGTGGGCTTGTGCTTGCCGCGCAGGCGGTTGGCGACGATGGAGGCGAGGCGGCCGACCACGAGCCCTTCGGCGTCGATCAGCACCCACTTCTTCTCCACCTCCGCAGGTTTCTGCGAGAAGGTTTTCATAATCGTCCTGTCCGTGTTTCGAACCCTGCCGGGGCAGGGCGTTTCTTGTTGCTTCAACCGATGGCCTCGGAGGCCCTCGAAAGTCGGGCGAATGCCACGATCCGCGGGCTTATAAGTGGGGCAGGAGATCAAGTCAAGCACAAGATTCGCTCGCATGTGATGAAAAGCGAATGAAAAACAAGTGGATATGAGAAAGGTATCATTTTACCGCATTCCGGCGAGCTCAGGGATGGCAAACGCCGTCCCTGAGGCAGGGGACTTGGTCATTGACGGCTGATCTTGCGGCCGGCCTGTGCTAGGTCTGATGTCGTTGCGATGCCCGCATCGGGGCGCAGGAGAGGAGGTGAGCATGGCCGATATCGACGCACCTGCCGTTGCCGAGACGGCGGCGCTGGTCGACAGCCGGATCACGGAAGGCGTATGCACGCTGACGCTGCACAACCCGCCGGCCAACGCGTTGTCCATCGCCATGATGGAGGCGCTCGAGGCTGCGCTTGAGCGTGCGCGCGAAGATGCGGCCATGCGCGTGATCGTTCTCGCGCATGAAGGCAAGGTGTTCTCCGCCGGCCATGACCTTAAGGAAATGACCGCGCGCAGGCGGGACCCGGACAGGGGCAGGGCGTTTTTCGCCGACACCATGGCGCGCTGCGCCGGCCTCATGCAGGCGATCGTCCGTCACCCCAAGCCGGTCATCGCCGCCGTCGGCGGCGTTGCCACGGCGGCCGGCTGCCAATTGGTCGCCTCCTGCGATCTCGCCGTGGCGAGCGAGCGGGCCCGTTTTGCCACGCCCGGCGTGAATATCGGCCTTTTCTGCTCCACGCCCATGGTCGCGCTCTCCCGCAATATCTCGCGCAAGCAGGCGATGGAGATGCTCCTGACCGGCGAGATGATCGACGCCGAGACGGCGTGTTCCCACGGTCTGGTCAATCGGGTGGTGGCACATGACACGCTGGAACGCTCGGCCATGGAGCTCGCCGGGACCGTCGCGTCGAAATCGCCCTTGACGCTGAAGATCGGCAAGGAAGCCTTTTACGCCCAGGCCGAGATGGGGCTCGCCGAAGCTTATGAATACACGGCCCGGGTGATGGTCGACAACATGATGGCGCGCGATGCGGAGGAGGGGATCGGCGCCTTCATCGACAAGCGCGAACCGGAGTGGAAGGGAGAATGATGGAACCGCGCATTTCGATCATCACGCTCGGCGTTGACGATCTCGATCGGGCCGCGGAGTTCTACGAGGCGATGGGGCTGGAACGGAACCAGAAGATCACCGAGGGGGTGGCCTTCTTCCAGATGGGCGGCATGATCCTGGCGCTCTGGCCGCGCGAGGAGCTTGCCGAGGATGCCGGCTTCCAGGAGAGCAGGCCGGGCTTCTCCGGCGTGGCACTCGCCTACAACACACGTTCCGAGGCCGAGGTGGGCCTTGTCCTCGAACGCGCGGAGAAGGCGGGCGGCCGCGTCGTCAAGCCGGCGCAGCGCGCTTTCTGGGGCGGGGTCCAGGGCTATTTCACCGATACCGAGGGCAATCTCTGGGAGGTCGCCTACAACCCGGACTTTCCAATCGACGAGGAAGGCCGTATTACGCTGCCCGAATGAACCACGACGCCTACGACAACGCCTATATCGCCGGCATTCTCAACAGCGTGAGAAGCATTGCCGTCGTCGGCGCCTCGGCCAACGACGTGCGGCCGAGCTTCTTCGTCACCAAGTATCTCATCGACAAGGGATACAAGGTCTTCCCGATCAATCCGGGCCAGACGGGCAAGGAGATCGCGGGCGCCGTGGCCTGCGCCTCGCTCGCCGATCTTCCCGAACCGGCGGACATGGTCGACATCTTTCGCGCTTCGAGCGCGGTGCCGGGGATCACCGACCAGATCCTCGCCATGGACCCGCTGCCGAAGGTGGTCTGGATGCAGCTGACCGTGCGCGATGATGCTTCCGCGGCGCGGCTGGAGGAGAAGGGCATCAAGGTCGTCATGAACCGCTGCCCGAAGATCGAGTACGGCAGGCTGTCGCGCGAGATCGGCTGGAATGGGGTGAACAGCCGCGTCATCTCCTCGAAAAAGCCGATCCTGCGGCAGGGTTTCCAGAGTTTCGGCATCCGCCAGCGGTGACCCCTACGGGCCGGCATGCGCTCCCATAAAGTTCCAGGCACTGCCGGGAAATTGGGCAAAACTTCTTTGCCTTCGCGCGCCGTCTCTGTATTGATTGCGCGGAATAATTGCTACCGGAGGAGACCCCATGAACGAGCGCACGCCCGGCTTCAACACGCTCGCCGTCCATGCCGGCGCCCAGCCCGACCCGGCGACCGGTGCCCGCGCCACGCCGATCTACCAGACCACTTCCTATGTGTTCGACGATGTCGACCACGCCGCATCGCTCTTCGGGCTGAAGTCCTTCGGCAACATCTACACCCGCATCATGAACCCCACCCAGGCGGTGCTCGAGGAGCGCATCGCCGCGCTCGAGGGGGGCACGGCGGCGCTGGCCACCGCTTCCGGCCACGGGGCGCAGCTTCTCGTCTTCCATACGCTCATGCAGCCGGGCTGCAACTTCATCGCCGCGCGCAAGCTCTACGGCGGCTCGATCAACCAGTTCGGCCACGCCTTCAAGAACTTCGACTGGCAGGTGCGCTGGGCGGACCCGGACGATATCGACGGCATCGAAAGCCAGATCGACGAGAAGACCCGGGCGATCTTCGTCGAGAGCCTGGCCAATCCGGGCGGCACCTTCGTGGATCTGGAGAAGATCGCCGAGGTGGCGCATCGGCACGGTCTGCCCTTCATCGTCGACAACACCATGGCGACGCCGTATCTCCTGCAGCCGATCGACCATGGCGCCGATATCGTGGTCCATTCGCTTACCAAGTTCATGGGCGGGCACGGCAACTCCATCGGCGGCGCGCTGGTCGATTGCGGCACCTTCGACTGGTCGAAATCCGGCAACTACCCGATGCTGTCGGAGCCCAGGCCCGAATATGGCGGCGTGGTGCTGCACGAGACCTTCGGCAACTTCGCCTTCGCCATCGCCGCGCGCGTGCTCGGCCTGCGCGACTTCGGCCCGGCCATCTCGCCCTTCAACGCCTTCCTGATCCTGACCGGCATCGAAACCCTGCCGCTCAGGATGCAGCGTCACTCCGAAAACGCGCTGAAGGTGGCCAAGTGGCTGCAGGAGCATCCGGCGGTCGCCTGGGTCTCCTATCCGGGCCTGCCGGACGATGCTAATCATCCGCTGATGCAGAAATATTCGCCGAAGGGGGCGGGCGCCGTCTTCACCTTCGGCCTGAAGGGCGGCTTCGATGCCGGCGTGAAGGTGGTGGAAGGCGTCGAACTGCACTCGCACCTCGCCAATATTGGCGACACCAAGTCCCTCATCATCCATCCTGCCTCGACCACTCACCGGCAGCTTTCGGACGAACAGAAGGTGGCGGCGGGCGCGGGGCCGGATGTCATCCGTCTGTCCATCGGCATCGAGGACGTCGAGGATATCATCGCCGATCTGGAGCAGGCGCTGGCGAAAGTGTGAGGCGGCTGATTGGAGGCGCCTCTCGCCCGGAGGTGGAGAGGGCCTCCGGGCGGGCTGCGGAAGGGATGTCGCGCGGCATTTTCGCTCTGCCCTTGCGCGAAGGGAATGTGGCGTCCTATTTATCGGCTACGAACTGACCGAATCTGCCGTCTCGCGCCTTGCCGGGCGCGCGCTTCCAAATCGAAAGGTGCACTTCATGCCCACCCCCGTCGAGACCGCGATGAATCTGGTGCCGATGGTCGTCGAGCAGACCAACCGCGGCGAGCGCGCCTATGACATCTTTTCGCGTCTCCTGAAGGAACGCATCATCTTCATCACCGGGCCGGTCGAAGACGGCATGGCCTCGCTGGTCTGTGCGCAGTTGCTCTTTCTCGAGGCCGAAAACCCGAAGAAGGAGATCGCGCTCTACATCAACTCGCCGGGCGGCGTCGTGACCAGCGGCATGGCCATCTACGACACGATGGAGTTCATCCAGCCGCCGGTCTCCACGCTCTGCGTCGGCCAGGCGGCCTCGATGGGCTCGCTGCTTCTGTGTGCTGGCGCCAAAGGCATGCGCTTCGCCACGCCGAACGCACGGCTCATGGTCCATCAGCCTTCCGGCGGGTTTCAGGGCCAGGCCTCGGACATCGAGCGCCACGCCCAGGACATCATCAAGCTGAAGCGGCGGCTGAACGAGGTCTATGTCAAGCACACGGGCCAGGACTACGAAACCATCGAGAAGACGCTCGACCGCGATCACTTCATGAGTTCAGAGGAAGCGGTGGAGTTCGGCCTCATCGACAAGGTGATCACGCATCGCGAGGCGATCGAGAGGCCGCAGGCCACTTGAGTTGCGGCAGCGGGACTGGATGAACGGAAAGCCCGAAAATAGCCGGGGGTTGCGTCATTTCCGTCACAATTTCCTGTTCCCTAAGCGGCGGCAACCGCTTACGTTAAGCCAATGTTGAAATTCGACACCCTAGGCTTCGCTGGGGATTGTTGCCGCGCTTTCCGATTTGTGTTTCGTTCGGAAATCGAAAATGGGGTGAAGTGGTGGGGAACCAAACCCCTCCTTTCTTCGCTCTCCCGGCAGATAACCCCGTATCAAGGGGCGCCGGTGGTACTGAAAGGACATGAGAGATGAGCAAGATCAGCAACAGCGGCGGTGATTCCAAGAACACGCTGTACTGCTCGTTTTGCGGCAAGAGCCAGCACGAGGTGCGCAAGCTGATCGCCGGCCCGACCGTCTTCATCTGCGACGAATGCGTCGAGCTGTGCATGGACATCATCCGCGAGGAGAATAAGTCCTCGATGGTGAAGTCGCGCGAGGGCGTGCCCACCCCGCAGGAGATCATCAAGGTTCTCGACGATTACGTGATCGGCCAGGATCACGCCAAGCGCGTGCTCTCCGTCGCCGTGCACAACCACTACAAGCGCCTGGCGCACGCCGGCAAGAACCCGGACGTGGAGCTGGCCAAGTCCAACATCCTGCTGATCGGGCCGACGGGCTGCGGCAAGACGCTGCTCGCCCAGACGCTGGCGCGCATCATCGACGTGCCCTTCACCATGGCCGACGCCACGACGCTCACCGAGGCGGGCTATGTGGGCGAGGATGTGGAGAACATCATCCTCAAGCTGCTGCAGTCGGCGGACTACAATGTCGAGCGCGCCCAGCGCGGCATCGTCTATATCGACGAGATCGACAAGATCTCGCGCAAGTCCGACAACCCCTCGATCACGCGTGACGTGTCGGGCGAGGGCGTGCAGCAGGCGCTGCTCAAGATCATGGAGGGCACGGTCGCCTCCGTGCCGCCCCAGGGCGGGCGCAAGCATCCGCAGCAGGAATTCCTGCAGGTGGACACCTCCTCGATCCTGTTCATCTGCGGCGGCGCCTTCGCGGGGCTCGAGAAGATCATCTCCGACCGTGGCCGCAAGACCTCGATCGGCTTTGCCGCCGACGTGGCTTCGCTCGAGGATCGCCGCGCGGGCGAGCTTTTGGGCCAGGTCGAGCCGGAGGACCTTCTGAAATTCGGCCTCATCCCGGAATTCGTCGGCCGCCTGCCTGTGCTGGCGACGCTGGAGGACCTGGACGAACAGGCGCTGGTCCAGATCTTGTCGGAGCCGAAGAACGCGCTGGTCAAGCAGTATCAGCGCCTATTCGAGATGGAGAACGTGGAACTGACCTTCCACGAGAACGCGCTGCTGGCGATCGCCCGCAAGGCGATCGAGCGCAAGACGGGAGCGCGCGGCCTGCGCTCCATCATGGAGGCCATCCTGCTCGACACCATGTTCGAGCTGCCGGCGCTGGAAGGCGTTCAGGAGGTGGTGATCTCGGACGAGGTGGTCAGCGGCAATGCGCGCCCCCTCTACATCTACGCCGAGCGTGAAAAGGAAAAGGGCAGCGTTAGCGCGTGAGACCGGCAATCCGTCGACGGGGGGACCATCTACCGGCCCTGGAGGCCGGGCGCCCCCGGTCGATACGGTGTTGGAATTGCCGGGCTTCTACCCTTGATCTCAAGGCTCCGCGCCTCCACCTAAGGCAGCAAGTGGTGGCGGGTTTCGTTCCGGATGGTGTTGCAGCCGGCAAGCTTTCCAAGAGCGGAACGACGTCTTTCATATGAGGTCCGCGATCGGCTTTCGAGCGGTCGCGGCATAAAAAGGCTGAACAATGACTGAGACCCCGAAAACTTCCGGTGACACCCTCTTTCCGGTCTTGCCGTTGCGCGACATCGTGGTGTTTCCGCACATGATCGTGCCGCTCTTCGTGGGGCGCGAGAAGTCGATCAAGGCACTGGAAGAGGTGATGGGGGCTGAAAAGCAGGTGCTGCTGGCCACCCAGATGAACGCCGCCGACGACGATCCCGATCCGAGCGGGATCTACGATGTCGGCACGCTCGCCAATGTGCTGCAATTGCTCAAACTTCCCGACGGGACCGTGAAGGTGCTCGTCGAGGGTGCCGCGCGTGCGCGCATTTCCGGCTTCACCGAGCGCGAGGACTACCACGAGGCGCGTGCCTCGCTCTTGCACGATCCCAAGGAGGACGAGGTCGAGATCGAGGCGCTTGCCCGTTCCGTCGTCGCCGACTTCGAGAATTATGTGAAGCTCAACAAGAAGATCTCGCCCGAGGTCGTCGGCGCGACGAGCCAGATCGAGGATTACTCGAAGCTCGCCGACACGGTGGCTTCGCACCTGGCGATCAAGATCCCGGAAAAGCAGGAGATGCTGGCCACGCTGTCGGTGCGCGAGCGGCTCGAAAAGGCCATGGGCTTCATGGAGGCCGAGATTTCCGTCCTCCAGGTGGAGAAGCGCATCCGCTCCCGCGTCAAGCGGCAGATGGAGAAGACGCAGCGCGAGTACTACCTCAACGAGCAGATGAAGGCCATCCAGAAGGAGCTCGGCGAGGGCGAAGACGGCCGCAACGAGGCGGCCGAGCTCGAGGAGCGCATCAAGAAGACCAAGCTGTCGAAGGAAGCGCGCGAAAAGGCGGAAGCGGAGTTGAAGAAGCTCCAGACCATGTCGCCCATGTCGGCGGAAGCGACCGTCGTGCGCAACTATCTCGACTGGCTGCTCTCCATCCCCTGGAAAAAGAGCTCCAAGGTGCGCAACGACCTGGGCTTTGCCGAGGAGGTGCTCGACGCGGACCATTTCGGACTGGAAAAGGTCAAGGAACGCATCGTCGAGTATCTCGCGGTGCAGAGTCGGCAGAAGAAGCTGAAGGGACCGATCCTGTGCCTTGTCGGCCCTCCCGGCGTCGGCAAGACCTCGCTCGGCAAGTCGATCGCCCGGGCCACCGGACGCGAGTTCGTGCGCATGGCGCTGGGCGGCGTGCGTGACGAGGCCGAGATCCGCGGACACCGGCGCACCTATATCGGCTCGATGCCCGGCAAGGTCATCCAGTCGATGCGCAAGGCCAAGAAGTCCAATCCGCTCTTCCTGCTCGACGAGATCGACAAGATGGGCATGGACTTCCGCGGCGATCCGTCCTCGGCGCTGCTCGAGGTCCTGGATCCGGAGCAGAACTCGACCTTCATGGACCATTACCTCGAGGTCGAATACGACCTGTCGAGCGTGATGTTCGTGACGACGGCGAATACGCTGAACATCCCGCCGGCACTGATGGACCGGATGGAGATCATCCGCATCGCCGGTTACACCGAGGACGAGAAGGTCGAGATCGCCAAGCGGCATCTCCTGCCCAAGGCCGTGCGCGAGCATGCGCTGAAGGAAGAGGAGTTCTCCATCACCGACGGCGCCATGCAGGCGATCATCCGCACCTATACGCGGGAAGCCGGTGTGCGTAACCTCGAGCGCGAATTGATGAAGCTCGCCCGCAAGGCCGTCACCGAGATCACCAAGACGGGTGTCGAGACGGTGGAGGTCACCGAGGAGAACCTGGCCGACTATCTCGGCGTGCCACGCTTCCGCTTCGGCGAGGCCGAGGGCGAGGACCAGGTCGGTGTCGTCACCGGGCTCGCATGGACCGAGGTCGGCGGTGAGTTGCTCACCATCGAGGGCGTCATGATGCCCGGCAAGGGCAAGATGACGGTCACGGGCAACCTGCGCGACGTGATGAAGGAGTCGATCTCCGCGGCCGCCTCCTATGTCCGCTCGAAAGCGGTCGATTTCGGCGTCGAGCCACCGATCTTCGACAAGAAGGACATCCACGTGCACGTGCCCGAGGGCGCCACGCCGAAGGATGGTCCTTCCGCCGGTGTCGCCATGGTGACGGCCATCGTTTCCGTCGCGACGGGCATCCCGGTCCGCAAGGATATCGCCATGACCGGCGAGATCACGCTGCGCGGGCGAGTGCTGCCCATCGGCGGACTGAAGGAGAAGTTGCTCGCCGCACTCCGCGGCGGTCTCAAGACGGTGCTGATCCCGGAAGAGAACGCCAAGGACCTGGCCGACATTCCGGAGAACGTGAAGAACGCCCTGGAGATCGTGCCGGTCGCCCGCGTCGGCGAGGTTCTGGAGCATGCGCTCGTGCGCATGCCCGAGCCCATCGAATGGGTGGAACCCGTCGCCGCGGCCCAGAAGGTGGACGTCTCCGAGGAGGCGGGAAGCCAGACTGTCGCCCATTGATTGTGGCCTGAGATCGGCCGAAAAAACGAAAGCCGGCCCTTTCGGGCCGGCTTTTTATTGGAAAACCCCGGAAATCCGGGGAATTTTCGCTTTTCCGGCTCATTTCCCGCTTGGTCGGCAAGTTGGTTCTTCATAAACTGCGCCGCATGCCGGTTGAGTCGATCTCCGGCCGTTATCAAGAAGGGGTTTGTTGTTTATGAACAAGAACGAGCTGGTATCCGCCGTGGCTGACCAGGCCGGCATCTCCAAGGGCGATGCGCAGTCCGCAGTCGACGCGGTTTTTTCCGTCATCACGGGCGAGCTGAAGAAGGGGGGCGACGTCCGGCTTGTCGGCTTCGGCAATTTCAGCGTCTCGCGGCGCGAGGCCACCACGGGCCGCAACCCGCAGACCGGCGCCGAGGTTCAGATTCCGGCCCGCAACGTACCGAAATTCTCCGCCGGCAAGGGCCTGAAAGACGCGATCAACTGATCGCCCGACAGGATCTGTTCAAGGAAAGCCGGGCTTCGACCCGGCTTTTCTGCGTTCTGGGGGAGAGGGGTGAAGCGTGCCGTGGTTGGCAGCAGGGTGCGAGATTGTGGTGGGCGATGAGAGACTCGAACTCCCGACATCTTCGGTGTAAACGAAGCGCTCTACCAGCTGAGCTAATCGCCCCAGGGTCGCGGTGCCGGCCGGACGGCCGGCTCTCAAGCCCGTCCGTTTAGGCGGTTCGTGGTCCGATCGCAAGCGGAAATCGCGCGTCGGCATCGTCCGTGTGAATTCAGCCAGCAAAGCACCTTGGACCTGCTTGACAGGGCATCAGGAAGCGCCTAAGTGACCGCCACGACGCCACGCAAATCAGCGGCGTCGGTCGCGCGGGTGTAGCTCAGTTGGTTAGAGTGCCGGCCTGTCACGCCGGAGGTCGCGGGTTCGAGCCCCGTCACTCGCGCCATTTCCTTCCAAAGTGAGATTATCTCGGGCAGCGTGGCCCTCCAGTGCCGTACGCCCGCGTGGGCGCACAAAGCCCTGTCTGCGCCGAACCTGCAGGTTGTGTTTTCCGAACATCGATTCTCGTTTTCAGGCCGAGGTGTTAGCGCTTGAGGCTGACGCCGAAGGCGAGGTGGGTGACCTTGCCGCGGGTCAGGCGCACCATGCGCGGATTCTCGGTGGTCACGCGATAGCCCGTGGGGAGCGTCCGCGTGTCGAGCTTCAGCACGAAGGCCGAGCCGAAGGGGCCGCCTGGGGCCTGTGGGCAGGCGATGTGGAACCGCCCCTTGGCATCCGTGCTGACGAGCAGGCCGGAGACGGTGGCAAGCCGCACGCCGGGCAGGCCCGGCTCGCCGGGATCCTGATAGCCGTTGCCGTTGCGGTCCTCGAACACGCTCCCGGTGATGTCGCTGCATTCGAGCGGCTGCGCGGCCGCGCTCGGGGCGAGGAGGAGAAGAAGGGAAAGGGCACGGGCGAACATCGATTCTACTCCTTACAAAGGACAATCGCCCCCTGAAATCCCGGGCACCTTAACGGAAAGATCTCATCAACGGGTTTCCAGATCCACGTCAAGACGATTCAATTCCTCAGCCGCCTTCAGCGTGCCCGCAAGGTCGCCTCGCTCGCCGATCTCCACGCGCTTGAGGCCGAGCCATGAGGCCATTTCCGACAACGCCGCCCGCAGCTCCGCCGCCGTTTCGGGCGGGGCGCCTGGCTCGGCATGGGCAGCCTGCACGCGCAAGACGCCCCGCTGACGGTCGGCCTTGAGATCGACGCGCGCGACGAGCCCTTCGTCCAGGAGGAAGGGGAAGACGTAATAGCCGTAGACCCGCTTCTCGGCGGGCGTATAGATCTCGATGCGGTAGCGGAAGTCGAACAGGCGCTCCGTGCGCGCGCGTTCCCAGACGAGCGGATCGAAGGGGGCGAGCAGCGCCCGCGCGCGAACCTTTCTCGGCAGGCGTGCTTCGCGATGCATATAGGCCTGCTGCGGCCAGCCCTTCACCGCGACGGGCACGAGCGTGTCGGCTTCCACCAGCTCCTCGATACGGGCGTGGCAATCGGCCGGCGGCAGGCGGAAATAGTCGCGCAGGTCGCTTGCCGTGCCGACGCCGAGCGCCCGCGCCGCGATCTCGACGAGCCCGCGCATGGCGTCCTCGGGCGCGGGGGTGGGCGTGGCGAGGATCTCCGGCGGCAGCACCCGCTCGGGCAGGTCATAGAGCCGCTCGAAGCTAGGCTTGCGCGAATGCGTCGTGACGTGTCCCGCCCAGAAGAGCCATTCGAGCGCGCGCTTGGCGTCGCTCCACTGCCACCAGCCGGAAGTGCCCGTGTGCCCGTCGATGTCGGAGGCGGCGAGGGGACCGCGGCGGGCGACCTCGGCCAGCACCTCGTCGATGAAGGCACGCCGCTCGCATCCGAAGCGGGCGAGGCCGCCGTAGATTCCCTTGCCGTCGGCCGCGCGCTCCATGCGCCAGCGCAGGAGCGGTTGCGTCTCGACGGGCAGGAGGGATGCCTCGTGTGCCCAGTATTCGAACAGGACACGCGGCCGGCGCGCGGCGCCACGCTCCAACAGGCTGGTGCGGTAGGGCCCCAGACGCGAGAAGAGCGGCATGGTGTGCGCGCGGGTGGCCACATTGACCGAATCGATCTGGAAGAGCCCGATGCGGCCCAGCACGCGCATCATGTGCCGCCGCTCCACCAGGCCTTTCGGTCGTCGATCGCCAAAGCCTTGCGCGGCGAGGACAATTCGTCGCACATGCCGTTGTGTCAGCCTCTCACCGTTTGGCACGGATCTTCCACCTCCCTTGTCGACTTCGCGCGCAGGCTAGCGTTCCGGCGCCGGACCGGCCACCCGTTTGGCCCGTTCCACGTCTTCACTGCTGACATTTTCTGGATAACCCGCGGAGGGAGGCTTCACGGCGCATGTAAATATTCCTACATGGGGGATATCCGCTGGCTTCAGGGGGCGGGCAGGCGGGGTTCGGTCCTTGCGGGTAAGGGGCATACCATGCCCCATTCTTGCCAAGGTTTGACTTGCGTCCCCTGACCGCCTGCGCTAACCCTCGCCGCGTTGCAACAAGGGCCTTGCCGCGCTGCGGGCCGCCGGCGGTGGTGTTATGCGCCCAGTACGGAGCCTCGCCTCACGCGGGCAACGGAAAGTCGGACGATGAACGATCTCTTGAGTTCATATCTACCCATCATCATCTTCCTCGCGGTCGCGCTGGGATTGTGTACGGTGCTGATCATCGCCCCGTTCATCGTCGCCTACCGCAACCCCGACCCGGAGAAGCTGTCCGCCTATGAGTGCGGCTTCAACGCCTTCGACGATGCGCGCATGAAGTTCGATGTGCGCTTCTACCTGGTCGCCATCCTCTTCATCATCTTCGATCTCGAGGTGGCGTTCCTGTTTCCCTGGGCGGTGTCCTTCGGCGAAATCGGCTGGTTCGGCTTCTGGTCCATGATGATCTTCCTGGGCGTGCTGACGATCGGCTTTATCTATGAATGGAAGAAGGGAGCGCTGGAATGGGATTGAACGACACGCTCGTCGCGCCCGCGCCCCGCGGCATCATCGACCCGAATACGGGCAACCCGGTCGGCAAGGACGACCCCTTTTACGGCTCCATCAACGAAGAGCTGACCGACAAGGGCTTTCTCGTCACCTCGTCCGAGGCGCTGATCACCTGGGCGCGCACCGGTTCGCTCATGTGGATGACCTTCGGGCTCGCCTGCTGCGCGGTGGAGATGATGCACGTCTCCATGCCGCGCTACGACGCCGAGCGCTTCGGCGTCGCCCCGCGCGCTTCCCCGCGCCAGTCCGACGTGATGATCGTCGCCGGCACGCTGACCAACAAGATGGCGCCGGCGCTGCGTAAGGTTTACGACCAGATGCCGGAGCCCCGCTACGTCATCTCCATGGGCTCCTGCGCGAACGGCGGCGGCTACTACCACTATTCCTATTCGGTGGTGCGCGGCTGCGACCGCATCGTGCCCGTCGACATCTACGTGCCGGGCTGTCCGCCGACCGCGGAAGCGCTGCTCTACGGCATTCTTCTTCTACAGAAGAAGATCCGCCGTGCCGGCACGATCGAACGGTAGGAGCGAGCCATGAGCGAAGCGCTGAAGGACCTTGCGGCTTACATTACCGAGAAGCTCGACGCCCAGATCCAGGATGCGATGGTCGCCTATGGCGAGTTGACGCTGTTCGTGGAGCCGGGCGACATCATCGACGTGCTGAACTTCCTGAAGACGGACGTTCAGTGCCAGTTCTTCGCCTTCGTCGATATCTCGGGCGTCGACTATCCCGAGCGCGACAAGCGCTTCGAGATCGTCTATCACCTTCTCTCGCCGCGCCAGAACCAGCGTATCCGCGTGAAGGTGTCGACGGACGAGGACACGCCGGTGCCTTCGGTGGTCGAGGTGTTTCCGGCGGCAGACTGGTACGAGCGCGAGATTTACGATCTCTACGGCGTCCTTTTCTCCGACCACCCGGACCTGCGCCGCATCCTGACGGACTACGGCTTCGAGGGGCATCCTCTCAGGAAGGACTTCCCGCTCACCGGCTTCGTGCAGGTGCGCTATGACGGGGATGCCCGGCGAGTCATCTACGAACCGGTGGAGCTGCGCCAGGAGTTCCGCAACTTCGATTTCCTCTCGCCCTGGGAGGGGACGGATTACGTCCTGCCCGGCGATGAGAAGGCGAACTGAGGCTGCGTGATGGGCAAGAACGCAAAGCTGAACGGTCGGTGCCTGTGCGGCGCGGTGCGCTTCGAGGCGACACCGCTCGAACATCAAATGGGCGTATGCCATTGCGGCATGTGCCGGCGCTGGTCGGGCGGGACTTTCATGGCGGTTGAATGCGAAGGTCTGCAAATCGTCGGTGAGGAACCGGCCATTTACCGCTCCTCGGACTGGGGCGAGCGGGGTTTTTGCCGCAAGTGCGGCTCATCGCTGTTCTGGCGCGGTGTCGGCGGTGACCGTGCCGCCGTGTCGATCCATGCATTCGAGGACCCGGACGCGTTTGCATTCGTGTCGGAGATATTCGTCGATGAAAAGCCCGCCAACTACGCCTTCGCGAACGATACCAAGAAAATGACGGGAGCGGAGGTCATTGCGGCCTTCACCGCCAAACAGGACTCCGGAAATGCCTGAGACGCAAGTCCGCAACTTCAACATCAACTTCGGCCCGCAGCATCCCGCCGCGCATGGTGTTTTGCGCCTGGTGCTGGAGCTCGACGGCGAGGTGGTGGAGCGGGTCGATCCGCATATCGGGCTTCTGCACCGAGGCACCGAGAAGCTGATCGAGCACAAGACCTATCTGCAGGCGATCCCCTATTTCGACCGGCTCGACTACGTCGCGCCGATGAACCAGGAGCATGCCTTCGCGTTGGCGATCGAAAAGCTTCTGGAGATCGACGTGCCGATCCGCGGACAGCTCATCCGCGTGCTCTATTCCGAGATCAGCCGTATTCTGAACCATCTCTTGAACGTCACCACGCAGGCCATGGATGTCGGCGCGCTCACGCCGCCGCTCTGGGGCTTTGAGGAACGCGAGAAGCTGATGGTCTTCTACGAGCGCGCCTCCGGCTCGCGCATGCATGCGGCCTATTTCCGGCCTGGCGGCGTGCATCAGGACCTGCCCGAAAAGCTCGTCGAGGATATCGGCAAGTGGATCGATCCGTTCTTCAAGACCCTCGACGATCTCGACGAACTGCTGACGGAAAACCGCATCTTCAAGCAGCGCAACGTGGATATCGGCGTCGTCAGCCTCGAGGATGCGTGGGCCTGGGGCTTCTCCGGCGTGATGGTGCGCGGGTCGGGCGCGGCCTGGGACCTGCGCAAGAGCCAGCCCTACGAGTGCTATCGGCAATTGGATTTCGACATCCCGGTCGGCAAGAACGGTGACAATTACGACCGCTATCTCATCCGGATGGAAGAGATGCGCCAGTCGGCGAAGATCATGCGCCAGTGCGTCGAGCAGCTCCTCGGCAAGCAGCGCGTCGGTCCCGTCTCCAATGAGGACGGAAAGGTGGTGCCGCCCAAGCGTGGGGCGATGAAGCGCTCCATGGAGGCGCTCATCCATCACTTCAAGCTCTACACGGAGGGCTATCACGTGCCGGCCGGCGAGGTGTATGCGGCGGTCGAGGCGCCGAAAGGCGAATTCGGCGTGTACCTGGTCTCCGACGGCACCAACAAGCCCTACCGCTGCAAGCTGCGCGCACCGGGCTTTGCCCATCTCCAGGCAATGGATTTCATGTGCCGGGGCCATCTTCTGGCCGACGTCGCCGCCGTGCTTGGCTCCCTCGACATCGTTTTTGGTGAGGTAGACAGATAATGTCAGTCCGCCGTCTCGCAGACGAAGCCATCCAGCCCTCAGGCTTTGCCTTCACCAGGGAGAACAAGGCCTGGGCGAAGGAGACGATCAAGAAATATCCCAAGGGACGGCAATATTCGGCCGTCATTCCGCTTCTCATGCGTGCCCAGGAGCAGGAGGGCTGGGTGACCCGCGCCGCGGTCGAGCATGTCGCCGAGATGCTCGACATGCCGCTGATCCGCGTCCTGGAGGTCGCAACCTTCTACACCCAGTTCCAGCTCGAGCCCGTTGGCACGCGCGCTCATGTCCAGGTGTGCGGCACCACGCCCTGCATGCTGCGCGGCGCGGGCGACCTGATCGACGTTTGCAAGAAGAAGATCAATCCTGAGCCGTTCAAGACGAACGAAGAGGGCACGCTCTCCTGGGAGGAGGTCGAGTGCCAGGGCGCCTGCGTCAACGCGCCCATGGTGATGATCTTCAAGGACACGTACGAGGATCTGACGCCGGAGCGCCTGGAAGAGATCATCGACGCCTTCGAAGCCGGCAAGGGCGATACCGTCGAGCCCGGATCGCAGGTCGAGCGTTTCACCTCGGCGCCGGCATCCGGCTTTACCACGCTGACCGACGAAAGCGCCATCATCAAGTTCCCCAGCGCCGGCGGTTCGGGCGAGGGGCGCAGCCGCAAAGGCGAAGCCCATGTACCGCCCTCGCGCGCTGGCCGGCCGCGCACCGGGGCGATGGTGACGGATGCGGCAATCAAGTCGCCTTCACCCGAAAAGACCCGCAGCAACGGCGAGAAGCGTGCCAGTGTGACACCGCCGCGCCAGGACGAGGTCCAGGCGGACCGCGTGGCCGAGGAGGCCGAGCTTTCCGGGCGCGGCCGCAAGCACAGCGATCATGCGCATTCGGAGGAGCCGGCGCTACGCTCGCCAAGGCTGAAGAAGGCCAAGGCCGCGCCGGCGACCGAACGCGGTCCCGAATCGCCTGAAAGGGCACCCGCGCCGAAGAGCGACAAGGACAGGCCGCAGGGAATAGAGCGGCCCGAACGGCCCGACGATCTGAAGATGATCTCCGGCGTCGGCCCGAAGATCGAGGGCATTCTCAATGATCTGGGAATTTACACCTACGCGCAGATCGCCAAGTGGAAGAAGGCGGAGCGCGAATGGGTGGATTCCTATCTGCGCTTCAAGGGTCGGATCGAGCGCGACGACTGGGTGAAACAGGCCAAGGCGCTCGCCAAGGGCGGTGCCGCCGAATACGAGCGCGTATTCGGCAAGAAGCCGCGCTAAGGAGAGAAAGATGCTGGAAGACAAGGATCGCATCTTCACCAATATCTACGGCCGGTTCGACCGTTCGTTGAAGGGTGCCATGGCGCGTGGCCACTGGGACAACACCAGGGCCATCCTGGACAAGGGCCGGGACTGGATCCTCAACGAGATGAAGGCCTCCGGCCTGCGTGGCCGCGGCGGCGCAGGTTTCCCGACGGGGTTGAAATGGTCCTTCATGCCGAAGGAGTCCAACGGCCGGCCGCACTATCTGGTCGTCAATGCCGACGAATCGGAGCCCGGTACCTGCAAGGATCGGGACATCATGCGCCACGACCCGCACACACTGGTCGAGGGCTGCCTCGTCGCCGGGTTCGCCATGGGCGCGCACGCCGCCTACATCTATGTGCGCGGCGAGTTCATCCGCGAGCGCGAGGCGCTGCAGGCGGCGATCGACGAGTGTTACGAGGCGGGGCTCCTCGGCAAGGACAACAAGAACGGCTGGGATTTCGACGTCATCGTCCATCACGGCGCCGGCGCCTATATCTGCGGCGAGGAGACCGCGCTTTTGGAAAGCCTCGAGGGCAAGAAGGGTCAGCCGCGGCTCAAGCCCCCGTTCCCGGCCAATGTCGGGCTTTACGGTTGCCCGACAACCGTCAACAACGTGGAATCGATCGCGGTCGCGCCGACGATCCTGCGCCGCGGCGCTTCCTGGTTCTCCTCCTTCGGCCGCGAGAACAACGCCGGCACCAAGCTTTTCTGCATCTCCGGCCACGTGGAAAACCCGTGTACGGTCGAAGAGGAGATGTCGATTCCCTTCCGCGAGCTCATCGAACGCCATTGCGGTGGTATTCGCGGCGGCTGGGACAATCTGCTGGCGGTCATTCCCGGCGGCTCGTCGGTGCCGCTGGTTCCGGCCGAGCAGATCATCGACGCGCCGATGGACTTTGACAGTTTGCGTGACCTGAAGTCCGGTCTCGGCACAGCGGCGGTCATCGTCATGGATAAATCCACCGACATCGTGAAGGCGATCGCCCGGCTCTCCTATTTCTACAAGCATGAAAGCTGCGGCCAGTGCACGCCCTGCCGCGAGGGCACGGGCTGGATGTGGCGCGTGATGGAGCGGCTCGTGCGCGGCGAGGCGCACCGCCATGAGATCGACATGCTGCTCGACGTCACCAAGCAGGTGGAGGGCCACACGATCTGCGCGCTGGGCGATGCGGCGGCCTGGCCGATCCAGGGCCTGATCCGGCATTTCCGCCCGGAGATCGAGCGGCGCATAGACGAGTTCACCCGCAATGCCCACCGCGCGGAGCCCGCGCTGGTGGCGGCGGAATAAGAAGAACCACAAAGGGTTTTGCTCGCGCGAGCAAACAGTTAGCGGACGGCGATAATGGCTAAGTTGAAAGTCGACGGCACGGAGATCGAGGTTCCCGATCACTACACGCTGCTGCAGGCTGCGGAGGAGGCGGGGGCCGAGATTCCGCGCTTCTGCTTCCATGAGCGGCTGTCCGTCGCCGGCAACTGCCGCATGTGCCTGGTTGAGGTGAAGGGCGGACCGCCGAAGCCGGCTGCCTCCTGCGCCATGGGTGTGCGGGACTTGCGCCCGGGCCCCAACGGCGAGCCGCCGGAAATCTTTACCAAGACGCCGATGGTGAAGAAGGCGCGCGAGGGGGTGATGGAGTTCCTGCTCATCAACCACCCGCTCGATTGCCCCATCTGCGATCAAGGGGGCGAGTGCGACCTGCAGGACCAGGCCATGGCCTATGGCGTCGACTCCTCGCGTTTCCACGAGAACAAGCGCGCCGTCGAGGACAAGTATATCGGCCCGCTGGTCAAGACGATCATGACGCGCTGCATCCATTGCACGCGCTGCGTCCGCTTCACCACCGAGGTGGCCGGCATTTCCGAGCTCGGCGCCACGGGCCGCGGCGAGGACATGGAGATCACCACGTATCTGGAGCAGGCGATGACGTCGGAGCTCCAGGGCAATGTGATCGACCTTTGCCCCGTCGGCGCCCTGACGTCGAAACCTTACGCTTTTCAGGCGCGACCCTGGGAACTGTCGAAAACCCAGTCCGTCGACGTGATGGACGCGGTCGGCTCGGCCATTCGCGTCGATGCGCGCGGCCGCGAGGTGATGCGCATCATGCCCATCGTCAACGAGGCGGTGAACGAGGAGTGGATCTCCGACAAGACGCGCTTCGTATGGGACGGCCTCAGGACCCAGCGCCTCGACCGGCCCTATGTGCGCAAGGGCAGGCGCCTTGAGCCGGCCACCTGGCCGGAGGCTTTCGACGCGGTCAGGAAGGCAGTGGCCAAGGCGGCGCCGGAGAAGATCGGCGCGATTGCCGGTGATCTGGCCGGTGTCGAGGAGATGTATGCGCTGAAGCTGCTGATGCAGTCGCTCGGCTCTCCCAATCTCGACTGCCGGCAGGACGGCACTGCGCTCGACCCGGCGCTCGGCCGCGCAAGCTATGTCTTCAATCCCACCATTGAAGGCATCGACGAGGCCGACGCGCTGATCATTGTCGGCGCCAATCCCCGTTTCGAGGCTTCGGTGCTCAATGCCCGCATCCGCAAGCGCTGGCGCATGGGGGAGTTCCCGATCGGCGTCGTCGGCGAGGCGGCGGACCTGCGCTACGACTATGAGCACCTCGGTGCCGGCCCGGAGACGCTCGCCGAACTGGCCGGCGGCAAGGGCAGGTTTTTCTCGACGCTGAAGAAGGCGAAGCGCCCGATGGTCATCGTCGGGCAGGGAGCGCTCGCCCGTCCCGACGGACGCGGCGTGCTGGGTCAGGCGGCGAAGCTCGCCAATGCCGTGGGCGCCGTGACGGCGGACTGGAATGGATTCGCAGTGCTGCATACGGCAGCCGCGCGTGTCGGCGGTCTCGACCTCGGCTTCGTGCCGGGCGAAGGCGGCAAGGATGTCGTCGGCATGATGGGTGCGATGGACGTGCTCTTCCTGCTCGGTGCCGACGAGATCGACATGAACGCCACCGGCGACGCCTTCACGGTCTATATCGGTACCCATGGCGATGCCGGCGCCCACCGCGCCGACGTTATCCTGCCCGCCGCCACCTATACGGAAAAGTCCACCACCTATGTGAACACGGAGGGCCGCGTGCAGATGACCAACCGCGCCGGGTTCGCCCCGGGAGACGCCAAGGAGGACTGGGCGATCCTGCGCGCGCTGTCGGACGTTCTGGGCCACAAGCTGCCCTTCGATTCGCTGCCCGCGCTGCGCGCCAAGCTTTATGCGGATCATCCGCATCTCGCCGCGATCGATGCCGTCGAGGCAGGAGCACCGGCCGATGTGCTGGAGCTTTCCAAGGTGGGCGGCGAACTCGACAAGGCGCCGTTCGCCTCGCCGATCAAGGATTTCTATCTCACCAATCCGATCGCGCGGGCATCGGCCGTGATGGCCGAGTGCTCGGCCCTGGCGCGCGGTGAACTCAAACAGGCGGCCGAGTAGGGGCGATGGCGATGGAAACCTTCTTCAGCGTATATGTGCTTCCGGGTCTCGTCATCCTCCTGCAGTCGGTGGCGCTCATCGTCATCCTGCTGATCAGTGTGGCCTATCTTCTTTATGCCGATCGCAAGGTCTGGGCCGCCGTGCAGTTGCGCCGCGGACCGAACGTGGTCGGCCCCTGGGGACTCCTGCAGGCCTTCGCCGATCTTTTGAAATTCGTCTTCAAGGAGCCGGTCATTCCCTCCGGCGCCAACAAGGGCGTCTTCCTCATCGCCCCGCTCGTGGCCGCTACCCTGGCGATCGCCGCCTGGGCGGTGATCCCGGTCAACGAGGGCTGGGCGATCGCCGATATCAATGTCGGCATCCTCTATGTCTTCGCCATCGCCTCGCTGGAGGTCTATGGCGTCATCATGGCCGGCTGGGCTTCGAACTCGAAGTATCCGTTCCTGGGCGCCTTGCGCTCGGCCGCGCAGATGGTCTCCTACGAGGTCTCCATCGGCTTCGTCATCGTCACCGTGCTTCTGGCCGTCGGATCTCTCAACCTGACCGACATCGTGCTTTCGCAGCGCGATGGCCTCGGCACCATGGTCGGCCTGCCGAACAGCTTCCTCGACTGGCACTGGCTGGCGCTGTTTCCGATGTTCATCATCTTCTTCGTCTCTGCACTTGCCGAGACGAACCGGCCGCCCTTCGATCTGGTGGAGGCCGAATCGGAGCTCGTGGCCGGCCACATGATCGAGTATTCCTCGACGGCCTTCCTGCTCTTCTTCCTTGGCGAGTATGTCGCCATCGTCCTGATGTGCGCGCTCACCACCATCCTCTTCCTGGGAGGGTGGCTGCCGCCATTCGACTTCGCGCCCTTCACCTGGGTGCCGGGCGTGATCTGGTTCACGCTCAAGGTGGTGGCCATGTTCTTCATGTTCGCCTTGGTGAAGTCGTTCGTGCCGCGCTACCGCTACGACCAGCTCATGCGCCTTGGCTGGAAAGTATTCCTGCCGATCTCGCTCTTCATGGTCGCGGCGACGGCGGCGTTCCTCAAGCTGACGGGTCTGGCATGACCCGTCGCATTTTCGCTGGAGAATGACCATGTCGGCTCTTGCACAGGCCGCGAAAAGCCTCCTCCTGAAGGAGTTCGTTGGCGCCGTGATCCTTTCGATGCGGCAATTCTTCGCGCCGAAATACACGGTGAACTACCCGCACGAGAAGGGGCCGATCTCACCGCGCTTCCGCGGCGAGCATGCGTTGCGCCGCTATCCCAACGGCGAGGAGCGTTGCATCGCCTGCAAGCTGTGCGAGGCGATCTGCCCGGCCCAGGCCATCACCATCGAGGCCGGTCCGCGCCGCAATGACGGTACGCGGCGCACCGTGCGCTACGACATCGACATGGTGAAGTGCATCTATTGCGGCTTTTGCCAGGAGGCCTGCCCGGTGGACGCCATCGTCGAGGGGCCCAATTTCGAGTTCGCGACGGAAACGCGCGAGGAACTTTATTACGACAAGGAAAAGCTGCTGGCCAACGGGGACCGCTGGGAACGCGAGCTGGCGCGCAATATCGAACTGGACGCACCCTATCGCTGAGGTGGCGGCGATTGCGGGAGTGGACGAGGGCGGGGTGCTCGTCTAAGAGACACATGCCGAAAAGGTCGCCTCAAAAGGGCGGCGAAACAGACCGGACGCCAGGCGCCGGCAACGAGAAAAAGTGCCGAGGGAATCGATGCTGACAGGATTAGGGGCGATCTTCTTCTACCTCTTCGCCTTCGTTGCGGTCGCGGCGGCCTTCATGGTCATCTCCGCGCGCAACCCCGTTCATTCGGTGCTCTACCTCATCGTCACCTTCTTCAACGCCGCCGCCCTTTTTCTCCTCACCGGGGCCGAGTTCCTGGCGATGATCATGCTCATCGTCTATGTGGGTGCGGTCGCCGTGCTTTTCCTGTTCGTGGTCATGATGCTCGACGTGGACTTCGCCGAGCTGAAGCACGGTGCGCTGCAATATGCGCCGATCGGCGCCCTGGTGGGCCTCATCCTGGCGGTGGAGCTGGTCGTGGTGCTGGGCGGTTACGCATTCTCGCCGGAAATCGCCGCGGAGGTGGCCAAGCCCACGCCGGACATTGCGGTGCGCCATAATACGGCGGCTCTGGGCGACATCCTCTACACGGACTACTTCTTCTTCTTCCAGGTGGCAGGCCTCATCCTGCTCGTGGCCATGGTGGGAGCGATCGTGCTCACCCTGCGCCACAAGGAGAATGTGAAGCGGCAGAACATCAGCGAGCAGGTGGCGCGGACCCCGGCGACGGCCATCGAGGTCCGCAAGGTGGAAACGGGCGAGGGGATCTGAGGATCATGGAAATCGGCATCGCACATTATCTCACCGTCTCGGCCATCCTGTTCACGCTCGGCGTGTTCGGCATTTTTCTCAACCGCAAGAACGTGATCATCATCCTGATGTCCATCGAGTTGATCCTGCTCGCGGTGAACCTGAACTTCATCGCTTTCTCCGCAGTGCTGGGCGATCTCGTGGGGCAGGTTTTCGCATTGTTTGTGCTCACTGTCGCCGCTGCAGAAGCGGCAATCGGCCTTGCCATTCTCGTGGTTTTCTTCCGCAACCGCGGCTCCATCGCGGTGGAAGACATCAACATGATGAAGGGCTGAGAGGGGACCTTCATGTATCAAGCGATCGTTTTTCTGCCGCTTGCGGGCTTCCTGATTGCTGGGCTTTTCGGCCGGTCCATCGGTGCCAAGGGGGCCGAATGGATCACCTCCGGTTTCCTGGTGATCGCGGCCGTCCTGTCCTGGATCGCCTTCTTCACCATGGCGCTCGGCGACGGCCAGGCCTTCACCGTGCCCGTCATGCGCTTCATCTCCTCCGGCGCGCTCGACGTCGACTGGGCGCTGAGGATCGACACGCTGACGGCCGTGATGCTGGTGGTGGTCAACACCGTCTCGGCATTGGTGCACGTCTATTCGATCGGCTACATGCACCACGATCCGCACCGGCCGCGCTTCTTTGCCTACCTGTCGCTCTTCACCTTCGCCATGCTGATGCTGGTGACGTCGGACAATCTGGTGCAGATGTTCTTCGGCTGGGAAGGCGTGGGCTTGGCCTCCTACCTGCTCATCGGCTTCTGGTACAAGAAGCCGTCGGCCAATGCCGCGGCCATGAAGGCGTTCATCGTCAACCGCGTCGGTGATTTCGGCTTCATCCTCGGCATTTTCGGCGTGTTCATGCTCTTCGGGTCGATCAATCTCGATACTATCTTCGCCAACACGGCCTCCTTCATGCCGGGCGAGGGGGCAGGTGAGGCGGCCGAGCCGGTGCTCACCTTCCTCGGCTATGCGCTGATGCCGGAGGCGGCGCTCACCGTCGTCTGCCTGCTTCTCTTCCTGGGTGCCATGGGCAAGTCCGCGCAGGTGCCGCTGCACACCTGGCTGCCCGACGCCATGGAAGGCCCGACGCCCGTTTCCGCGCTCATCCATGCCGCCACCATGGTGACGGCGGGCGTGTTCATGGTGGCGCGGCTTTCGCCGATCTTCGAACTCTCGGCCACCGCGCTCACGGTCGTTACCGCCGTCGGCGCCTTTACGGCCTTCTTCGCCGCCACCGTCGGCCTGGTGCAGAACGACATCAAGCGCGTCATCGCCTATTCGACCTGTTCGCAGCTCGGCTACATGTTCGTGGCGCTCGGTACCGGCTTCTACAGTGCGGCCATCTTTCACCTGTTCACACACGCCTTCTTCAAGGCGCTGCTCTTCCTCGGTTCAGGCTCGGTCATCCATGCGGTCTCCGACGAGCAGGACATGCGCAAGATGGGCGGGCTGCGCACGCTGATCCCGCAGACCTACTGGATGATGATCATCGGCACGCTGGCGCTGACGGGTGTCGGCATCCCCGGCACCATCCTCGGCACGGCCGGCTTCTTTTCCAAGGATGCCATCATCGAAGGGTCCTTCGTCGCCCACAACGCGGTCGCGCCCATCGCCTTCGTGCTGCTCGTCGTCGCGGCGGTCTTCACCAGCTTCTATTCCTGGCGTCTCATCTTCATGACGTTCCACGGCAAGCCGCGCGCCTCGGCCGACGTCATGCATCACGTGCACGAGTCGCCCCTGGTGATGCTCGTGCCGCTTTTCCTGCTGGCCGCCGGTGCGCTGTTCGCGGGTATCGTCTTCCACGAATATTTCGTCGGACACGACTACGATCACTTCTGGAAGGGCACGCTGTTCACCCTTCAGGAGAACCATATCCTCGAAGAGTTCCATCACGTTCCGCTGTGGGTGAAGCTGTCGCCCTTCGTGGCCATGCTGCTCGGGCTTGCAGTGGCGTGGCACTTCTACATCCGCTCGCCGGAGACGCCGAAGCGACTGGCGGCCCAGCACCGGGGGCTTTATGCCTTCCTTCTCAACAAGTGGTATTTCGATGAGCTCTACGACTTCCTTTTCGTCGGGCCGACCAAGCGCCTCGGCCACTTCCTGTGGAAGAGGGGCGACGGCTGGTTCATCGACGGCTTCGGCCCGGACGGTATCTCCGCCCGCGTGATCGACGTGACCAACCGGGTCGTCAAGATGCAGACCGGATACCTCTACCACTACGCCTTCGCGATGCTGATCGGCATTGCCGCCCTCGTGACCTGGATGATGCTCGGGAGCTCGTTCTAAATGACCGACTGGCCTATTCTCTCCACGGTCACCTTCCTGCCGCTCGTCGGCGCCTTTCTCATCCTGCTGATCCGGGATGACGGGCAGGGCGCGCGCCGCAACATCCGCAACGTCGCGCTGCTGACGACCGTCTTCACATTCATCCTGTCGCTCTTCGTGTGGATCGGCTTCGATCCGTCCGTGCCCGGCTTCCAGATGGTGGAAAAGCGCGAGTGGCTGGACGCCGGCATCTCCTACCACATGGGCATCGACGGCATCTCGGTGTTGTTCGTCATCCTGACGACCTTCCTGATGCCGTTCTGCATCCTGGCGAGCTGGGAGGCGATCGACAATCGCGTCAAGGAATACATGATCGCGTTTCTGATCCTGGAAACGCTGATGATCGGTGTCTTCTGCGCCCTCGACATCGTGCTCTTCTACGTCTTCTTCGAGGCGGGCCTCATCCCGATGTTCATCATCATTGGCGTGTGGGGCGGCAAGCGGCGCGTCTATGCGAGCTTCAAGTTCTTCCTCTACACGCTGCTCGGCTCCGTCCTGATGCTGCTCGCCATGATGGCCATGTTCTGGCAGGCCGGCACGACGGATATTCCGACGCTCCTCACCCACGTGTTCCCGACGCCGATGCAGTATTGGCTATGGCTGGCCTTCTTCGCCTCCTTCGCGGTGAAGATGCCGATGTGGCCGGTGCACACCTGGCTGCCGGATGCGCACGTGGAAGCGCCGACGGCCGGCTCGGTGATCCTGGCCGGCATCCTGTTGAAGATGGGCGGCTACGGCTTCCTGCGCTTCTCGCTGCCCATGTTCCCGGTTGCCTCGATCGATCTGGCGCCGTTCGTCTTCACGCTCTCGGTGGTGGCGATCGTCTACACCTCGTTGGTGGCGCTGATGCAGGAGGACATCAAGAAGCTGATCGCCTATTCCTCCGTCGCCCATATGGGCTTCGTTACCATGGGCATCTTCGCGTTGAACGAGCAGGGCGTGCAGGGTGCGATTTTCCAGATGATCTCCCACGGCCTGGTCTCGGGCGCGCTGTTCCTGTGCGTTGGCGTCGTCTACGACCGCATGCACACGCGCGACATCGCCGCCTATGGCGGGCTGGTCAACAACATGCCCAAATATGCGGTGGCCTTCATGGTCTTCACCATGGCTAATGTGGGCCTGCCCGGTACCAGTGGTTTCGTCGGCGAGTTCCTGACGCTGCTCGGCGTATTCCAGGTCAACACCTGGATCGCATTCTTCGCCGCCACCGGCGTGATCCTGTCGGCGGCCTATGCGCTGTGGCTTTACCGGCGCGTCATCTTCGGCGCGCTCACCAAGGAGAGCCTCAAGGGCTTGTCTGACCTGTCGCTGCGCGAGAAGACCATTCTCTATCCGCTTGTCGCCCTTGTCATTTTCTTCGGCGTCTATCCGGCGCCGCTGCTCGATGCGACCGCTGTCTCGGTCGAGGCGCTGCTCAACCAGGTGAGCGTGTCGGTCGATATGGCCGCAGCCGGCGCGACATCCAATTGAACGGACGATGACTCATGACGTTTGATCTCACCTCGAGCCTGATCCTCGCCGTTCCGGAAGTGGCGCTGGCGCTGGGCGCCATGGCGCTCTTGATGATCGGCGTCTTTTCCGGCGAGCGTGCGAACACGACCGTTACCGGGCTTGCCGTCGCACTGCTCCTGGCCGCCATCGCCTGGCTCGTCATCTTCCCGAGCGAGGGGTTCGCCTTCGATGGCGCTTTCGTCAGCGATCCCTTCGCCCGGTTCATGAAGCTCCTGACCCTGATCGGCGCCGCGGTGACGCTCGTCATGTCGGTCGGTTTCGCCAAGGCCGAAAAGTTCGACAAGTTCGAGTATCCCGTTCTCATCATGCTCTCCACGCTTGGCATGATGCTGATGGTCTCGGCCAACGACATGATCTCGCTCTATCTCGGGCTGGAGTTGCAGTCGCTGGCGCTTTACGTCGTCGCCGCCATCAACCGCGACAGCGTGCGGGCGACGGAAGCGGGACTGAAATACTTCGTTCTCGGCGCACTTTCCTCGGGCATGCTGCTTTATGGCGTTTCGCTGGTCTACGGCTTCACCGGCAACACCGGATTTGACGCGATCGCGGCCGCGCTTTCGGGCGGCGAGCGGCAGCTGGGTCTCGTCTTCGGGCTCGTCTTCGTGCTCGCGGGCCTTGCTTTCAAGATCTCGGCCGTGCCGTTCCACATGTGGACGCCGGACGTCTATGAGGGGGCGCCCACGCCGGTGACGGCGTTCCTTGCCGCCGCGCCGAAGATGGCGGCAATGGCGCTGCTCGTGCGCGTGACCATGGGGGCCTTCGAGCCGGTCGCCTTCGACTGGCAGCAGATCATCGTCTTCATTTCCATCGCCTCGATGCTGCTCGGCGCCTTTGCGGCCATCGGCCAGCGCAACATCAAACGGCTGATGGCCTATTCCTCGATCGGCCACATGGGCTACGCACTGGTCGGTCTGGCCGCCAACTCGCCGGAAGGCGTGCGCGGCGTCGTCATCTACATGATGATCTATCTGGCGATGACGCTCGGCACCTTCGCCTTTATTCTTGCGATGCGCCGCAACGACACGAATGTCGAGCAGATTGACGATCTGGCGGGGCTTGCCAGCACTAACCCGATGATGGCCACCGTCATGACCATCCTCATGTTTTCGCTGGCCGGCATTCCCCCGCTCGCGGGCTTCTTCGCCAAGTGGTACGTCTTCCTGGCCGCCATCAATGCCGAGCTTTACTGGCTTGCCGTCATCGGTGTTCTGGCCTCGGTCGTGGGCGCGTACTACTATCTGCGCATCATCAAGGTGATGTGGTTCGATGAATCCGTGGGCGGCTTCCAGCCGATGGCGGGCGAACTGCGCTTCGTCCTGATGCTTTCAGGCGCGTTCGTGCTTTTCTACGTCTTCTTCGGCGGCCCTGTCGGACGCCTCGCGGAAGCCGCCGCGTCGACCTTCTTCTGATCCATGTTTGCGCTCGCGCCTTCCGCTCTTGCCGCCGGCTACCGGCTGGAGGCGCATGAAAGGGTTGGCTCGACCAATGCCCTGGCCCTGGAGAGGGCGCGCCAGGGCGATCCCGGCAGGCTCTGGGTCGTCGCCTCCCAGCAGGAAGGCGGCCGTGGGCGGCGCGGACGCCCCTGGGCCACGCCGCCGGGCAATCTCGCCGCCACGCTTCTCATATCCGAGGTGCAGGACGGTGCGGCGGCGGCCACGCTGGGCTTCGTGGCCGGGCTGGCGCTGGGGGACGCGCTCTCGGCCACAGTGCCCGACGCGCGAGTCGCGGTCGGCGTGGACGGCGCGGAGAGGGGGCGCAGCCGGTTTGCTCTGAAATGGCCGAACGACCTTTTGGCCGACGGGGCGAAACTGGCGGGGATTCTCCTGGAGTCCACCTCGCTCGAAGGCGGCCGGCTGGCACTTGCCGCCGGCATCGGGGTGAACGTCGCCTCCCATCCAGAAGACGTGCCCTATCCGGCCACATCGCTCGCAAGCCTCGGCGCGAAGCTTGACGCCGGAATGCTGTTTCTGGCGCTGTCGGATGCTTGGATCGACAATGTCCGTCTGTGGGACGGCGGTCGCGGGCTTGCGGCCGTGCGCGAGCGCTGGCTCGAGCGGGCGGCAGGTCTGGGTGGCGAGGTCTCGGTGCGTGTCGACGGCCGGGTGGTGCGGGGCGTTTTTGAAACAATCGATGAATTATGCAGGTTCGTTATCCGTGAAGATGACGGCACGCGTTTGCGCATAGCGGCTGGCGACGTGCATTTCGGTGCCGTCGCTTCCGTGCGCGCGTGAAGAACCATAAGGGAGAGAACGTGGCTTCCAAGCAGCCGGAACTGGTGTTTTGCCCCTTGGGCGGGGTGGGCGAGATCGGAATGAATTTCGCGCTCTACGGCTATGGGCCGCCACAGGAGCGCAAGTGGATCGTCGTCGATTGTGGTGTCACCTTTCCCGGCCCGGACTTGCCGGGCGTCGACCTCGTTCTTCCGGATATCCGGTTCATCGAAAAGCAGGCGGAGAACCTCGCCGGGATCGTGATCACCCACGCGCACGAGGACCACTACGGGGCGCTGCTCGACCTCTGGCCGCGCCTGAAGACCAATGTGTGGATGACGCCATTCACGGCCGGCCTTCTGGAAGCCAGGCGCGCCGGTGAACTGAATGCGCCGGATGTGCCCGTCACCATCTTCCGCGCGGGCGAACGCTTCACCGTCGGGCCTTTCGCCATCGAGGCGATCGACGTGACGCACTCGATCCCCGAGCCGGTTTCGTTGGCGATCACCACTCCAGTCGGTACCATCGTCCATACAGGCGACTGGAAGCTCGATACTGCACCGGCGTTGGGCCCTAAGACAGACGAGGCTCGTTTCCGGGCGCTGGGCGAGGCGGGCGTGCTGGCGCTCGTCTGCGATTCCACCAATGCCATGCGCGAGGGCGAATCGCCGTCGGAGGAGGCCGTGGCCGGCGGGCTGAAGGAGGTGATCGAGAAGGCGGAGGGCCGCGTCGCGGTCACCACCTTCTCTTCCAATGTCGGGCGCATCCGCTCGATCGCCGAGGCGGCGCGTGACGCCGGGCGGCAGGTTCTGGTGCTCGGACGGTCCCTGCAGCGCGTCATCGATGTGGCGTCCGAACTCGGCTACATGGATGGCCTGCCGCCTTTCCTGACGGAGGAGGATTTCGGCTATATCCCGCGCGAAAACGCCGTGGTCCTTTGTACTGGCAGCCAGGGAGAGCCGCGCGCGGCGCTTGCCAAGCTGTCGCGCGACGAGATGCGCAACGTGGCGCTGTCGCCGGGCGATACGGTGGTCTTCTCCTCGCGGGTGATCCCGGGCAACGAGAAGGCGATCATCACAATCAAGAACCGGCTCATCGAGCAGGGCGTGAAGATCATCGAGGACACGGACGCGCTGGTCCACGTCTCCGGCCACCCGCGCCGCAGCGAACTCAAGAAGATGTACGACTGGATCAAGCCGCGTATCCTGGTGCCCGTTCACGGCGAGGCGGCGCATCTGGTGGCCCACGGCGCGCTTGGCGCTATGGCAGGCATTCCCGAGGTGGCGCAGGTGCGCAATGGCGACATGCTGCGACTTGCGCCGGGAGCGGCGGAAATCATCGACCAGGTGCCTTGCGGGCGCATTTTCAAGGACGGTAGAGTGATCGGCACGGATGACGAGGTCGGCGTGCGCGAAAGGCGCAAGCTGTCCTTCGCCGGACATGTGGCCGTGAACGTCGTGCTCGACGATCGCTACGATCTTGCCGGCGATCCCGACCTTGTCGCGCTGGGTGTCGCCGAGACGAATGCGCGCGGCGAGCCGCTGGAGGAGATAATGCTGGAAGCGGCGGTCGGTGCCGTCTCCAGCATTCCGCGGCCGCGGCGCAAGGATCTCGATCTGGTGGCCGAATCGGTACGCCGCGCCGTGCGCGCCGCCGCGAACGATGCCTGGGGAAAGAAGCCGATCGTGACGGTCTTCGTCACCCAATAGGGGAAGAGAGATGCTCGGCAGGCTCAATCACGTCGCCATCGCCGTGCCGGATCTGGCCAATGCCACCGCCGTCTACCGCGACGTTCTGGGTGCCGCGGTCTCCCAGCCACAGCCGCTTCCCGAACACGGCGTGACGGTCGTCTTCGTCGACCTCGACAACACCAGGATCGAGTTGCTCGAACCGCTGGGCGAAGATTCGCCCATCGCCCGCTTCCTGGAGCGCTGTCCGGTCGGCGGGATGCATCATATCTGCTACGAGGTCGATGATATCGCCGCCGCCCGCGAGCGTCTGGCCGCGCACGGCGCACGGGTGCTGGGCGATGGAGAACCGAAAATCGGCGCACACGGCAAGCCGGTGCTCTTCCTCCACCCGAAGGATTTCGCCGGCACCCTGATCGAGATCGAGCAGGTGTGACCCGACGCCGCGTCGTGCGCATCTTAAAATCGCCGCCCGAGGCACTATTGTGTGAACCGGCTCCGCGACCATGGGGCAACGGAGAGCGGAATGACCTGGATATCCCTTGCCGCTGTATTTTTCATCGCCTGGTGGCTGATGCTGTTCGTGTCGCTGCCCTTCGGGCTGCGCACGCAGGATGACGAAGACGATGTTGTTCTCGGCACCGAATCGAGTGCGCCGCGCGGGCCGCATATGCTGCGCGCCATGATTCGCACCACGGTGCTGACCGTTCTCCTGATCGGCGCCTATTACACGCTCACGGCCGTCCTGGGCTTCGGCTTCGAGGACATCCCGCGCATCGTGCCGGATTTCTGAAATTCAAGGCAAAAAAAAGCAAGGCACCAGGCCTTGCAACTAAACGCGTCCGATCCTCATCCGTTTCCTCAACGGCGGCTGCGGGCTTCCGCGCCGGGATCGTATCCTCCCAAGACTTTGACCGCGTATCGAGAGCGGATTGTCGTTCTGCTCTCTTGTTATGTGATATTCACATTAGACTAAGTTTCAAGGCAATGTCACGAAAAATTTTGCCCTACATTGGACATGTTACCGCTTGACCGTGCTTCGGGCGCTTTGCCGCTGCGAGGGTGGCGGTCGCCTTCAAACCCGTGGGTTTTCAAGCTGTCACGAAATGGCTAAGAAGCCCGAGGATATCTTTCGGCGGCGTTGATTCCGCCCCTGTATTTTACGGATCTGTTCATGCGACTGTCGCGCTTCTTTCTGCCCATTCTGAAGGAGAATCCCCGTGAGGCGGAGATCGTCTCGCACCGGCTGATGCTGCGCGCGGGCATGATCCGGCAGCAGGGCGCGGGCAGCTTCTCCTGGCTGCCGCTTGGGAAGCGCGTTCTCGACAAGGTCTGCAATATCATTCGCGAGGAGCAGAACCGCGCCGGCGCCCAGGAGATCCTGATGCCGACCATCCAGTCGGCCGAATTGTGGATGGAGAGCGGGCGCTATGACGATTACGGCAAGGAGATGCTGCGTATCACCGACCGGCATGAGCGCAAGATGCTCTATGGGCCCACCAACGAGGAGATGGTCACCGATATCTTCCGCGCCTATGTGAAATCGTACAAGGATCTGCCGCTGAACCTCTACCACATCCAGTGGAAGTTCCGCGACGAGGTTCGGCCGCGTTTCGGCGTCATGCGCTCACGCGAGTTCCTGATGAAGGATGCCTACAGCTTCGACCTGGATTTCGAAGGCGCGCGGGCCGCTTACAACCGCATGTTCGTGGCGTATCTGAGGACCTTTCACCGCATGGGGCTGAAGGCCATTCCCATGCGCGCCGAGACCGGCCCGATCGGCGGCGATCTCAGCCATGAGTTCATCATTCTCGCCTCCACCGGCGAGAGCGAGGTGTTCTGCCACCGGGAATTTCTCGACCTGCCCGTTCCCGGCGCCGATATCGATTTTACCGACGAAGCCGAGATCGGCGGGGTGGTGTCCCAGTGGACGGCACCCTATGCGGCGACGGACGAAATGCATGAAGAGGCGGCCTGGAAGGACGTGCCGGACAAGGACCGGCTTTCCGCGCGCGGCATCGAGGTCGGCCACATCTTCCATTTCGGGACCAAGTATTCCGAGCCCATGAAGGCCAGCGTGACGGGACCCGACGGGCAGGAACACTTCGTTTCCATGGGATCCTACGGCATTGGCCCCAGCCGGCTCGCCGCGGCGATCATCGAGGCGAGCCACGACGAGAACGGCATCATCTGGCCTGAAGCCGTGGCGCCGTTCGACATCATGCTCATCAACATGAAGACGGGCGATGCGGAGTGCGACCGGGTTTGCGGTGAGCTTTACGCCGGGTTGAGGTCGGCCGGCCGCGAGGTCCTCTACGACGATACGGACGGCCGGGCCGGCGCCAAGTTCGCCACCGCGGATCTCATCGGCCTTCCCTGGCAGATCATCGTCGGCCCGCGCGGTGTGGCCAACGGCGAGGTCGAGATCAAGAATCGCGCCACGGGGGAGCGGCAGACCCTCGCCATCTCCGCGGTGCCTGGCCGGTTCGGCGCGCGCGCATGAACGACAAGGCGGAAGCCGGCGGAGAGACACGGCCGTTCTCCTACTTCGAGCGACTGGTCGCCTGGCGTTATCTGCGCTCGCGGCGCAAGGAAACCGTCGTCTCCGTCATCGCCTCCATTTCCTTTATCGGCATCATGGTCGGCGTCGCCACGCTGATTGTCGTCATGGCCGTGATGAACGGCTTCAGGGCCGAGCTTCTGAACCGCATCCTCGGCGTGCAGGGGCACTTGATCGTGCAGCCGACCGACATGCCGCTCGACAATTACGACGCCGTTGCCCGCCGCATTTCCGAGGTTCCCGGGGTCAGGCTCGCCGTGCCCCTGGTGGAGGGGCAGGTTCTTGCCTCCGGGCGCAGCGGTGCCGGCACCGGCGCGCTGATCCGCGGCGTGCGCGCGGAAGACCTGACGGAGATGGACCTGATCTCGCAAAACGTACGCCAGGGCTCGCTGATCGATTTCGCCGCCGGGCAGGGAGTTGCTGTGGGTTCCCGCCTGGCCCAGAACCTCGGATTGGGCCTTGGGGATACGATCACGCTCATTTCGCCGGAGGGCAATGTCACGCCCTTCGGCACGACGCCGCGCGTGAAGGGCTATCCGATCACGGCGATCTTCGAGATCGGCATGTCGGAATATGACGCCGCCATCCTGTTCATGCCGATGCAGGAGGCCCAGCTCTATCTCAATGTCGAGGGGCTGGCGCAGCACATCGAGGTCTTTGTCGACGATCCCGATAACGTGGATGCTCTACGACCATTGGTCGAGGAGGCGGCCCAGCGTTCTGTCCTGATTTCCGACTGGCGCCAGCGCAACCGGACGCTTTTCTCCGCGCTGCAGGTGGAGCGCAACGTCATGTTCATGATCCTGACGCTGATCGTGCTCGTTGCCGCGCTCAACATCATTTCCGGCATGATCATGCTGGTGAAGGACAAGGGACACGACATCGCCATCCTGCGCACCATGGGGGCGACCAGCGGGTCGATCATGCGCATCTTCCTGATGGCGGGGGCGGCGATCGGCGTGGCCGGCACGCTGGCCGGCTTCATTCTCGGCACGCTGCTTTGCATGAACGTCGAATCGATCCGGCAGTTCTTCTCGTGGCTCTCGGGGACCACGATCTTCGACCCGGAGGTCTATTTCCTGAGCCAGTTGCCGGCGGACATGCAGACGGGGGAGACGGCGGCCGTCGTGCTCATAGCGCTGGTCCTGTCCTTCCTCGCCACCCTTTTCCCCGCCTGGCGCGCTTCGCGCCTCGACCCCGTGGAAGCCCTGAGATACGAGTAAATGGCCGAAAGCGTCCTGGAACTGAAGTCGATCGACCGGCGCTATGTGCAGGGTTCCAAGGAACTCGTCATCCTGAATGGCGCGGATTTCACGCTCTGTCCCGGTGAGATGGTGGCGCTGGTGGCGCCGTCCGGCACGGGCAAGTCGACGCTTCTGCACATTGCCGGCCTTCTGGAATATCCCGATGCCGGCGACATCGTCATCAACAGCCAGTCCTGCGCGGAGCTTTCCGACGACAGGCGCACGGCGATCCGCCGTGCAGAGATCGGCTTCGTCTATCAGGCCCATCATCTCCTGCCGGAGTTCACCGCGCTGGAAAACGTGATGATGCCGCAACTCATCGCCGGGCTCGGTCCCGCCGAGGCGCGCGAGCGGGCCACGCAGCTCCTCTCCTATCTGAAGCTCGGACCGCGTGTCGAGCATCGCCCGGCGGAGCTGTCCGGCGGCGAACAGCAGCGCGTGGCGATCGCCCGCGCCGTCGCCAACGCGCCGATGGTCCTGCTCGCCGACGAACCGACCGGCAATCTCGACCCCGGCACCGCCGGCTATGTCTTCGACGCTCTGGAAGCGCTGGTGCGCCATTCCGGTCTCGCCGCTCTGATTGCCACGCACAACAAGGAACTGGCCGCGCGCATGGACCGGCGCGTGACGCTGTCCGAGGGCAAGGTGGTGGAGATGGTGGAGACCTGAAGCGGGATGTGTTCAGGCGCATCCGTCTCCGCGCATCAACCCGGACAGTCTCCGCTATCACTCCGTCCTTCGGGACGACATGGCGGCGGCGGCTTCGCACAATTTCGTCCCCCTTTGGTGCCCGGCCCCTAAGACTGGCTTCTTGTAAGCGGATGCACAGAGCGAAAAACCACGGTGTCCTTCGTGTGGTCCAAATGGACGCACGGCGCCGCAGCTATCTGTGGCTAAGGATGTTCACTACGCGGCCGAACGGATCGCGCACATAGAAGCGGCGAACACCCCAGGGTTCGTCAGCCGGACCGTATTCGATCGCAAATCCAGCCGCTTTCATGCGCGCCAGCGCAGCGTCCAGATCATCGACTTCGATGGACAGGTCGGGTGTCTCCGTGCCCGAGCCGCCTTCCGACGCGATGCTAACCTGCACGCCCGGCGCGCCGGACGCGCCGTAGGTCACGATCCACCCAAGGTCCATCAGGCGGTCGAGGCCGAGCGCCTCACCATAGAACTGCTCGGCGGCGGCGAGATCTCGCGTGTCGATATTGGTGACGATTCGCTTGACCTTCATGACCTCCAACTCCAGCAACATTCATTTCGCCATCACGCCCGCGGTGTGGAAGCGGTAAACCATGGGCCTGACGGTCCATGAGGGGGACTTTGCGCCAGGGGGCTTTTTACGCGGAACGATGAAAAGCAGTGACTCAACTGCATTCCAGGATCGCCCGCGCCGACCCGTTCCCGCCAATCCTTCGCGCAGTCTACCAGAACGCACTTTACCCGTTGTTAACGCTGCGAACCAGCGCACCTGATGGGCACACCGTGTTGTGATTGACAAGAACATAAGACGAACATATAAGGTTCATATCAAGATCATGAAGCGGTTTTGCACAGGAGAAACCCATGGCCGACCTCATTCAGGATGTCCTCTCACTGGTTGCCGTCAGCTCCTTCATCGTCGTCGCCGCGACCTGGATCGGCGCGTTGTAAGCCGACCTGAAAGGGGGCGCCGGCAGGTGGCCCCGCAGAAAAGTGATGCCGACAGCCGCCGGCGGTAGGCATCGTTCCGGCATGGCGGCTAGGATCTCAATCCCGACACACAGGATCCTCGGGTCGAGCCGAGGACGACGAAGGGCAGGGGCGTTTCGTTAATCGCCGACGGTGGGGGACTGCGTTTCTATCTCCACTTTCGTCATCCTCGGGCTCGACCCGAGGATCCATGCCCGGACATCGATACGCCCCATCGGTGAAGAATTAGCGCCGCTGGTATTGGCTCGCATGCCCGAATCGTACCCATGCGCGCCGGTTGCGGGGAAATGGGCGGAGCGTGATGCCGACGCTCACGCGGTTCTGGAAAAGACCGGTTTCCCGTCGGGTGTTCGCGCCAAGCGAATAGGCGGATTGCCGCATCACGTGCGCGAGACGGTGGAAAAACCGGGATCGGCTCGGATAAGGCGGCGGGGACCTATCGTCGGCGCCGCGCCATGCGTTCCTCGCGCGAGCGCCGGCGCGGCCGCTCGGTGCCGCCTCCTTCGCCGTCAAGCACCTTGCGCGGCGGCAACTTCACCTGGGCAGCCAGCCGGGGGAAGGGGTCCACCTTGTTGGGCAGGGCCATGGCGTAGACGAAGTGCTCCTGGAACTTCGGCTCCAGCGCAGTTTCGATCTTCTCGATCCGGTGCACCGTCTCCTCGATCTCACGGCGATGATTGCGGTTGAGCAATGCCATGCGCGCGCCGGTGCCGGCGGCATTGCCGACCGCGGAGACCTTCTCCAGATCGCAGTCGGGAATGAGGCCCAGCACCATCGCGTAACTCGGGTCGATGAAGGAGCCGAAGGCGCCTGCGAAGCGGATCGTGTCGACGGTCTCCACGCCCTGCTTTTCCATCAGAAGCTTCGTGCCGGCGTAGAGTGCGGCCTTGGCGAGCTGGATGGCGCGCACGTCGTTCTGGGTGACCGTGATGCGTGGCGTCGCTTCGCTGAGCACGTAGGAGAAGGTGCGACCGTCCGCGACAATGCGGGGGCTTTTGAGAGCCAGCGCGCCGTCGATCACGCCGTCCTCGGAAATGATGCCGGAAAGATACATCTCGGCGATCACCTCGATGATGCCGGAGCCGCAGATGCCGGACACCCCCGTGGCTTCCACCGCCTCGGCGAAGCCCGGCTCGTCCGACCACAGATCACAGCCGATGACGCGGAAGCGCGGTTCGAGTGTTTCGCGGTCGATGCGCACGCGCTCGATGGCGCCCGGGGCGGCGCGCTGGCCGGAAGAAATCTCGGCGCCCTCGAAGGCCGGGCCGGTGGGCGAAGAAGCGGCGACGACGCGCCGGCGATCGCCGAGCACGATCTCGGCGTTGGTGCCGACATCGACGATCAGCATCATTTCGTCCTGCCGGTGCGGACCTTCCGACAGCGTGACGGCCGCGGCATCGGCGCCGACATGGCCGGCGATGCAGGGCAGGACGTAGGTCCGGGCACCGGGGTTGAGTGCCAGGCGCAGTTCGCCGGCCCTGGCGTTGACCGCGCCGGAGACTGCGAGCGCAAAGGGCGCACCGCCGAGCTCCGAGGGATCGATGCCCAGAAACAGGTGGTGCATGATCGGATTGCCGACGAAGACGGCATCGAGGATATCGGCGCGCTGGATATTGCCCTCGGCGACCACCTTGTCGACCAGCTTCGAGACTTCCTGGCGCACGGCCTTGGTCATGGCCTGCCGCCCGTCCGGGTTCATCATGACGTAGGAGACGCGGCTCATCAGGTCTTCGCCGAAACGGATCTGCGGGTTCGATGCGCCGGCCGAGGCCACCACGCGACCTGAAAGCAGCGAGACCAGATGCATGGCGATGGTGGTGGAGCCGATATCGCAGGCGATCCCGTAGGCCTCGTTCTTCAGTCCCGGCCAAAGCGCGATGATGCGTGCGGCGTCGCCCTCCTCGTCGTGATGGATCGCGGCGGTGACGGCCCATTCGCCCTGGCGCAGGATGGACTGGACGTCGCCGATGAGGTGCGTGTCGGCCTCCAGCCGCGCAAAGCCCCATTCGCGGTGCAGCGCCGCCTTGAGCCGGTCAAGGTCGCCCAGTGGCTTGTGCATATCGGGCTCGTCCACCTCGACATAGCAAAGCTGAACTGCGGGATAGCGCTCGATGACGCGTGCGTCGGCGTCCTTGCGCACGACCTGCGCGTTAACGATCGCATCCTGGGGTACATCGACGACGAGGTCGCCTTCGATGGTGGCGGAGCAGGACAGGCGCCGCCCGGCGGGAAGCGCGCGTTTTTCGGCGTAGCGCGCCTCCTTGGGACCGACGGCCGAGATGCTGTCCCTGGAGGAGGAGATCTTGTGCTTGGCGAAATGCCCCTCCTGCACCTCGATCTGGCAGCGCCCGCAGGTCGCCCGCCCGCCGCACACGCTTTCCACATAGACGCCGAGCTGACGCGCGGCATCGAGGATCGTCGTGCCCTTGGCAAAACGCCCGCGCTTGCCCGAAGGCATGAAGAGCACGAGGTGCTCGGTTATGTTGGGCGGGGCATTCATGGGAGGTGGAATTCCTTGCCTCGGGCGGCACCTTGTCGCGCCCGAGGGGCGACAGGGCCGCCTATCTCCTGATTTGCCTTACCGTCCCGTCCGCGCCATGCGCGCTTCGCGGCCGCCGCGACGGCGGCCGGCGAGGGCGGCTTGACCGTTTCCATTGGAAGACTCCGCCGGGGCTCCGGAGTTCCCGGCAGCAGGCTGGTGGTCCTTGTAGGTCATGATCCAGTTGTAGCAATTGGGATCCGTGCCGTTCAGCACGTTGGCCGCGCGCACGGCTTCCATTTCCTGCGGCCGGCAGGGGTTCATGATGGCGCTGGTCATGCCGGCGCCGATGACCATGGGAATGAAGCCGGCATTGATGCCGTGGCGATGCGGCAGGCCAAAGGAGATGTTGGAAAGGCCGCAGGTCGTGTTGACCTTCAGCTCTTCGCGCAGGCGACGCAGAAGCGCAAAGACCTGTTTGCCCGCCGTGCCCATGGCGCCGATCGGCATGACGAGCGGATCGACCACGATGTCGTGCGCGGCAATGCCATAGTCGGCGGCACGCTGGACGATCTTCTTCGCCACCTCGAAGCGCACGTCCGGGTCTTCGGAAATGCCGGTCTCGTCGTTGGAGATCGCGACCACCGGGACGTCGTATTTCTTGATGAGCGGCAGGATGGCTTCCAGCTTCTCCTCCTCGCCGGTCACCGAATTGATCAGCGGACGGCCCTTGGCCACCTGGAGCGCCGCCTCGATGGCCGCCGACACGGAGGAATCGATGGAAAGGGGAACATCGACCAGACCTTGCACGATCTCGAGCGTCTGGACGAGAAGGGCGGGCTCGGTGGCGTTCGGATCGACCGCCGTCACGCCGGCATTGACGTCGAGCATGGTCGCGCCTGCGGCCACCTGGTCGAGGGCGTCCTTCTTCACCGTCTCGAAGTTGCCGGCCACCATCTCGGCGGCGAGCTTCTTGCGGCCGGTCGGATTGATGCGTTCGCCGATGACGCAAAAAGGCTGGTCGAAGCCGATGACGACTTCCCGGGTCGCAGAGGCGACGATGGTGCGGGTCATGCGCAGTCCTCCAAAGGATATAAAGACTTCTTTATATGGTTATCTCATGTGTTTCAAGAAGGAGGGAATAGGGCAACAAGGGAGTAGGCGGCTGGTCGCCTGCTTTCGCGTCCGGATCTCCGGTCCTCGTGCGTTTTACTCCTGTTGCCTCATTCCCACGCCCTCAGTTCGTCGCATCCTTCACCATGTCGACCGGCTTCTCGCTCGGCGTTTCAAGGATGTGCTCGAGGCGGTCGGCCACCAGCGCGTCGTCCAGGCCGGGCTCGCGCTTCCAGGGACGGCGTCCCTTCAGCACGCCGGACTCGTGCACGATCTCCGCCACATATTCCTCCTGGCGGTAGGCCATGACGTGGACCCCGGAAACGCCGTCGATCTCCTTCACCTCGTTGATGATGTCGATGCACAGGCGTTTTCCTTCCGCTTTCTGGTCCTTCGCGCCGTCGAGCCGTGCGATGACGGAATCGGGGATATGCACGCCGGGCACGTTGTTGCGGATCCAGCGCGCCGCCTTGGCCGAGGCGAGGGGGCCGACGCCGACGAGAATGAAGCATTGCTCGTCCAGGCCCAGATCGCGCACGCGCTTCATGTATTCCTTCAGCATCGGTACATCGAAGCAGTACTGGCTCTGCACGAACTGCGCACCGGCGGCGATCTTCTTGGCCAGCCGCAGCGGGCGGAAGTCGAAGGGCGGGGCGAAGGGGTTGATGGCGGCGCCCATGAAGACTGCGGGCGCGGCGGTGAGCTTGCGGCCGGAGAGAAATTTTTCCTCGTCGCGCATGGTGCGCACGGTCTCCAGCAAGGACATGGAGTCGAGATCGAAAACCGGTTTCGCGCCTGGCTGGTCGCCGGCCTGCACGCCATCGCCCGTCAGGCACAGGATATTGCTGACTCCCATGGCCGCCGCACCCAGCACATCGCCCTGGATGGCGATGCGGTTGCGGTCGCGGCAGGCGATCTGCATGATCGCCGCGTAGCCCATGCGCGTGAGTAGCGCGCAGATGCCCAACGAGGACATGTGGCAGTTGGCGCCGGACGCGTCGACGGCGTTGATACCGTCCACCCAGCCGTCGAAGACGGCGGCGCGCTCATAGACGTCCTGCGCGTGAGCGCTGTCGGGCGGGTTGAGTTCGGCCGTGACGGCGAACTCGCCGCGCCTCAGGATGCGCTCCAGCCGCCCGCGCGAGACGTGACCGGGCAAGGGATCGAGCGGCAGGTCGATGCCGTGCGGGTTCTCGTCGGGATGGGGCGGGCGGTGGTTCATCGGACCTCCTTCGCCTTTTCCCGTTCGGCGGCGGCGAGTGCAGTGACGCGCAGCCAGGCGGACGTTTCTCGGAGCGACTGGTCGACCGGCTTCTGCACAGTCAGGATGGCATCCCGGTTGCGCATGCGCTGGGCGCCTTCCCAGGCCTTCACCCATACGCAGGGCATGTCGGGTTCGACCTCGCAATTGCCGTTTGCGCGCACACCGCCGCAGGGCCCGTTTCTGAGCTGCTTGGGACAGTTCATGGGACAGGACATGCCGGTGGAGGAGAGAATGCACTGTCCGCACATGCGGCAGTCGAACATGAGACCCTTCACCTGCCGTTCGACGAATTTCACCGGCTTTTCGGCGCGCCGATAACCGATCGCCTGCCACAATGGATGAAGGGTCAGGAAAAGATCGGCGAAGCGTGCGTAGAACCATTCCAGAAAGCGGGCGTGGCGCACCGACCACAGCCGCATGGTGTAACGCCGCTGGACGCGGCGTTGGGGCGAAACACCCCAGGGCTTGTAGGCCAGGAGCGCGCGCGCCTTTCTCACCAGCGTTGCCTGGGTGACGCGCTTCCTTACGGAATTCGGCTTGTTATTACCCTTTTGCATGTCCGCCTGCCTTGACCAGCGCCTTCAGACGCTCGTCGGGAAACGCCTGTTCGATGGTCCGAAGGGCCATGTCGGCCTCGGCTTCCAGGTCGTCGCCGACGGGCTCCGGATCGCCGCGCCGCCATTCGGCCAGATAGGCATCGGTATCACGCGCGCCCACGCGCATGGCACACATGTCGATCGCCTCGGTGAAGCGCAGGGGCAGCTCACGCTTGGCTGCCTTGCGTCCTTTCCTGACGATCACCTGGGCGGGAATGTCACGCCAGTAAACCACGATCAGATCGGCCATCGTGCCTCTTGCCTCTTCGGTTTTTCGAGCATTGCCGTAAGCGTCGAAGGCCCGCTTGCTGCGTGACGACGCGCGCGCTTTCAAAAGCGACGCCGCATGACACGGGGGCGGGTCGTTAGTGGATTAGCACGCCAGCCAGGAGGCTGGCCGCCCCCACGACAACGGCGATGACGGCCAGGGACAAGGCGCCGCTCACGACGGCGATGGACAAGAGCACGCCGTCGCGCTCGGAAAGCGCCAGGCCAACGAGGGCGCAGGAGAATGCCGGGAACCAGTTGCCGAGCGGAATGGGGAGCGTCACGGCGATCGACAGGATAAGCGCGATCGACCCGATGATGCGGTCGGCGTGGCTGCGGGCGAACGGCCAATAGCGCGGGCGGATGAAGCGCTCCGCCCATTTCAGCCGCGGAATGAACCGTTTGGTGAAATGGCGGAAACTGTCAGCGGCGATCGATTTCCTCAAAACGAACTTCGGTAGCCAGGCGGCGCGGCGGCCGAACACCATCTGAACCGACAGCAGAAGAAGCGGAATGCCCAGCACCAGCGTGCTGCCAGGGGGCAGGGGTAAAAGGTTGAGACAGGAGAAGAAGACAAGAAGCGCGGCAAAGCTGCGGTCGCCTAGCGCCTGGCGGAACTGCTCGACCGTGACCGGCCCATCGGCATTGCGGGCCAGCTCTTCGAAGACGGCGGACAGGCGGCGTGGCGGATTGTCCGCGGCGGGCCGGCCCGACAGCGCTTCCAATCCCGTATTCTCCGCCTTCACGTTACCGTGGTCCTGTCGCGCCGACACACTGTTTGCCTGCAAAACATCCTGCAAAACATATTGTCCGGCTGCAATTAAGCTTTCGTGACAGGCCGGGCAAGCCGAGGCCGGCGCGTCTTGCGAATGGCCGCCAAAGCCGGAAGCGGTGCAGCGACCGTCTTGGAGGTGGGGAAGGCAGCGCAGGCAAGGAGCATCTTCATGCTCCCAATACCAGCCGTTGATTGAAGCGTTTTTATGGTGGCGCTAAGCCGCCGGCGCGGTGCTGGCGGCCTTTGCAAGCGCCGTGGACAGATCGCCATAGCCGGTAAAGCGTCGTTCGTAGGAAAGGCTCAGGAGTCCGGCTGCATTGCGCGCGACCTTCTCCAGTTCCGGATCGTCCGTTTGCGCGAGATAGACCAGTTTTTCGTAATTGCCGAAGAAATCCGCGATCAGTTCTGGATGGCGGTCGAGGCCAAGGGGCTTGAGAAAGAACGCATCGAACTGGCGGCACAAGAAATCGGTCATGTAGAAGGCCTGCATGTCGTCCTCGCCGATCGCCTCGAAAGCGTCCAGACCCTGGTAGAAGGCGAAGCAGTGCGGGCCCGCGATGCGCTCGACGCCGTGCTTTTCGCAGACACGGTCGACCGCGCCGCCCGACCCGCAATCGGCATACCCGACGAAGATGTGGCGATAGCCTTCCCCTCGGGCTTTCTCGATTGCAGCGTCGAGTGCGGGAGCGATGCGATCGGGGCGGTAATGAAACGCCGCCGGCAGGCAGGTAAGCTCCAGATGGTCGAACCCCAGGCGCTCGCGCACGGCCAGCACCTCGCGCGCAATCATGCCGCAAGCCACGACCAGAACCTTTTCAGCCCACGTGCGTTTCAGGGGTGTCAAACATGTTCCTTTCTGCGCGATTCGTGCGCACAACAAGGGAGAGACGCATGCTCGCCACGATTTTATCACGCCTCGTCGTCCTGATCGCCGTTATCGGCCTGACGGCAGGATGCGCCAATACGATTCGCGGTGTCGGGCAGGACACGGCCAACGTGGTCGATGCTACCCAGGATGCCGGCGAAAACGTTGCCGGGTCCGCGAACTCCTATTGAGCGAAACCCACCCAGGATCCAGGGCGCCGGGTCGTGAAGGGAGGTGACAGCCTCTTCAGGCCGAAGCGCCCACATTGTGCTTGCGCTTCATGAACTCCTTGGCGGTCTCAACGGCAACCGCCGCATCCCGGCAGTAAGCGTCCGCGCCGACGGCCTTGCCGAACTCCTCGTTCAGCGGCGCACCGCCCACGAGCACGATGTAATCGTCGCGGATGCCCTTTTCCTTCATCGTGTCGATGACGACCTTCATGTAGGGCATCGTGGTCGTCAGCAGCGCCGACATGCCGATGATGTCGGGCTGGTGTTCCTCGATCGCGGCCAGATAGTTCTCGACGGGATTGTTGATACCCAGATCAACGACGTCGAAACCGGCGCCTTCCATCATCATGCCGACGAGATTCTTGCCGATGTCGTGAATGTCGCCCTTGACGGTGCCGATCACCATCTTGCCCTGCTTGGGCGCGCCGGTCTCGGCGAGCAACGGGCGCAGGATGTTCATGCCGGACTTCATCGCGTTGGCGGAAAGAAGCACCTCCGGCACAAACAGGATACCGTCGCGGAAATCCTCGCCGACGATGCGCATGCCCTCCACAAGCGCCTGGGTAAGAACCTCGTAGGGTGCCCAGCCGCGGTCGAGCAGGATGCGCGTGCCTTCCTCGATCTCCTCCTTCAGGCCGTCGTAAAGGTCGTCGTGCATCTGCTGCACGAGCTCGTCATCGGGAAGTTCGGAAAGAACGATTTCTTCATCGGACATTTGCTGGCTCCTGCCGTCCTACGGTCAGCAATCCGCTCGCGACCCTGGTGAGTCTAGACATAATCGGTCTTTTGGCGTCTTCCATGGCCGAATTGCGACGTGATGCAAAAGGAAAGCGACTGATACGGGCGGATTGGCTGACCATGAAGCTTGCTTCGTATATACCACCTTTGCGTGCATTTTGGTAATTCTTTTGGAAGAGCGAAGGGAACTGCCCTTTGAAAATTCACCAGGAAAGTTTGAATATGCAACTTTAGATTTATTTAACAGGAACGAGCTCATGCTTTCCGATATGCTGTCCGGGTTGGAATATTGGTTTACGGAGAAGTTTCATGAGATATCTGACGAAATCCTTTGTCGCAGCCACCGCTCTGGCCGCTTCGACGCTGCCCGGCCTTGCCGCGGACGGAACGGTTCTCTTCAATGCCTCCGTTTTGTCGACGTGCCTCATCACCATTGGAACACCCGGCGTCATGACGGCGAGCGCCGACTACACCGAATTGAGCTCGCTCGAGGCAGGCGGGGCTTCGGGCACGGCGACCATCCTGACGACCGCGGCCGGCTATGAAGTCTCCACCAGTGCGCCGGTGGCCTTTGTCTCGGCGCCGGCCGGCGGCGACGATTCCGTCACTTTCGCGTCCAGCTACAGTGCCAGCGGCGTGACCTCGCTCACCGATATCGTCGGCTCGGTGACCTCGGTGCTCGGTCTCGGGCTTACAAACCTTGCCGTCGACCTCACGGCCACGAAATCCGCCGGTGCCTTCCCGGCCGGAAGCTATGTCGCCGAAGTCACCGTCACCTGCGAGTGAACGGATGGCTGCCGGGAGCATGGCGAAAGGGCTGATTGCGGTGCTCGCCGTGTTGGGGGGCGCCCCGACGGCAGACGCGCAGGCAATGACGCCGATGCGCGGCGAGGTCACCAGCTTCAGTGACGAATTTGCCGTGCGGGTCAGGCCCTACAATCCCTACCAGCACCGCATCCAGGTGGAAGTGCGGGTCTATGACCAGGATTTCCGTCCTGTGGCCGCCAAGATATCCCCGCGGCGGCTCATGCTCGGCGGCAAGGCCTCGCGACCCGTGCTCGTCGTGGTGGGTTTCGAGGGTGCCGCGCAACGGCGCGTCCGGGTGTGCACCGAAAGTGTTCCGTTTCCACGTCAGAAAACCAGGATAAAGGCACAGATATGCGGACGTTTCATCGCCCGGCGGCTGCGTTGAGCCTGACCTTTTTGACCGGCCTGCTGGCGTGCCCGCTTGCCCGGGCCGACGACCAGTACATCATCAACCAGAAACAGACAGGGGTGAGCCTGCCGGGTGTCGTGATGCCGCATGGTTTCGACGAGATTCGCGCGGCCGACGGTACGACATGCCGCTCGTCGATGTCCGGATCCGGCGCCTATGTGGATTCCGGCGTTATCGGAGGCGGACTGGACGGTTCCTCCTCGCAGACGCTTTCGGCCTATGGGCGCGTCGTCGTTCCCCTCGGCAGAAAGCCGAAACGGCTCGATTGCGACCGCCTGTATCAGCTCGAGCTGGAGCGGTTGCGGCTGGAAGTTCAGCTCTTGAAACACGGCCTCGACCCGCGCACGAACAGCGCGGTGTCGAACGAGGCCGATTGGGCAAGCGACGATGGCTGGACGACCGGCGACCGCCGGTGAGCGCCGTTCATCGACCGGTGCCCGCTCTCAATGCGACACGGTCTGGCGCTCGCGGAACGTTCGCAGCCGCCTGTGTGAATACGATGCGGATGAGAGGCATGTCGCCCGCAACGGGGTGGACGTGCGACCCATGCATCGAGGACAGGGCGATGAACCAGAACGTGCCGACGGAACAGGAAGTGGCCGCTCCCTCCGAAGGCCGGCGCGGACGCGGCGGACGCGGTGAGCGTGGCGGCGCGTCGGCCCGGCGGGCAGCGCGCAGCGGCGGCGGACCGGGCCAGCAACTCACCTACATCAGGCGCTCGATCAAGCCCTACGAAGTGCTTGACGAGGAAGGGCTGTCGCTGATCGAGGCCAATGCCGACACAATTTTGGAAGAGGTGGGAATCGAGTTCCGGGACGATCCGGAAGCGCTGAAGCTCTGGAAGGAAGCCGGAGCCGAGGTGAAGGCGGACCGGGTGCATTTCCCGAAGGGGCTGTGCCGCGAACTTTTGAAGACGGCACCGTCCGTCTTCACCCAGCACGCACGCAATCCGGAACGCTCCGTCCAGATCGGGGGCGATGCCACCGTCTTCGCCCCGGTGTACGGCCCGCCTTTCGTGCGCGATCTCGAAGGCACGCGCCGCTACGCCACGATCGAGGATTTCCGCAATTTCGTGAAGCTCGCCTATATGGCGCCGTCGATCCACCATTCGGGCGGCACGGTGTGCGAGCCGGTCGATGTGCCGGTCAACAAGCGCCACCTCGACATGGTCTATGCGCATATGCGCTTTTCCGACAAGCCCTTTATGGGATCGGTCACCGCGCCCGACCGCGCCGAGGACACGGTGTCGATGGCCAGGATCCTGTTCGGCGAGAAATTCGTCGAGGAAAACACGGTCGTCATCAACCTCATCAACGCCAACTCGCCCATGGTCTTCGACGAGACCATGCTGGGCGCGGCCAAGGTCTATGCCCGGGCGAACCAGGCCTGCATCATCACCCCCTTCATCCTGGCTGGTGCCATGAGCCCGGTGACGGTGGCGGGCACGCTCACCCAGGTGCTGGCGGAGGTGATGGCTGGGGCGGCCTTCACGCAGCTCGTGCGGCCGGGCGCGCCGGTCCTCTTCGGCACGTTCGCGTCATCGATCTCCATGCAGTCCGGGGCGCCGACCTTCGGCACGCCGGAACCGTCGCTCGTCTCCTACGGCGCGGCACAGCTCGCCCGGCGCCTCGGACTTCCCTTCCGCACCGGCGGCTCGCTCACCGGCTCGAAGGTTCCAGACGCCCAGGCTGCATATGAGAGTGCCAACACGCTCAATTCCACCGTGCTCGCGGGCACCAATTTCGTCCTCCACGCGGCCGGCTGGCTCGAAGGCGGGCTTGCCTCGTCCTATGAGAAATTCATGATGGATATCGACCAGCTCGGCATGCAGCAGCGCATGTGCGAGCCGCTTGACCTGTCGGAAAACGGCCAGGCGATGGACGCCATCCGCGAGGTGGGGCCGGGCAGCCACTATCTCGGCTGTGCGCACACGCAGGCCAATTTCCAGACCGCCTTCTACCGCTCCTCGATCGCCGACAACAATTCCTACGAGCAATGGTCGGCGGAGGGCGAGAAGGCCGCGAATCAGCGGGCGAACCAGTTGGCCAGGAACTGGCTCGATGCCTATCAGGCGCCGGCGCTCGACGAGGGAATCGATGAGGCGCTCAACGATTTCGTAGCCCGGCGCAAGGAGTCGATGCCGGACGCCTTCGCTTGAGCCGGCCTGCGTTTTCGAGCGCGCGCAGAGGCGGTGGTGGGTCGCCAGTTGTCGACGCGGCGGTGCGGCTTATCGTTGAATTGACTTTTACGTAAGTCGGGTGACATTGTCGGTCGCACAATATGCGAGGCCGACCACCGATGCGGGAATATTACACGATCACGGAGCTGACCCGCGAGTTCGGGATCTCGACACGCACGCTCCGGTTCTACGAGGACGAAGGGCTCATCCATCCGGTGCGGCGTGGGCGCACGCGCCTTTACCGTCCCTCCGACCGGCATCTCGTCCGCCAGATCCTGCGCGGCCGCCGTCTCGGCTTCTCGATTAACGAGATCCGGGAGATCATCCAAGTCTACAAGACGCCGCCCGGCGAGGTCGGGCAATTGCACCTGATGATCGATAAGATCGAGGAGAAGAGGCAAAGCCTGCGGCAGAAGCGCCGCGATCTGGAGGATACGCTGCAGGAACTCGACCAGGCCGAGGAGGCTTGTGTCGAGCGGTTGGCCGAGCTGGGCGTGAAGACCTGAAGGGCAGGCATCATCGTCAGAACCAGCGCCGCGCCTTCTTCTGGTAGTCGCGGTAGCGTTTGCCGAAGCGCTCCGCCAAATGGCGCTCCTCCGGTTCGATCGCGAGCTTTTGCGTGACGATCGCCGCCAGGATGGACGCGAGCAGAAACCAGACCGAGCCGGTGATCAGGCCGACGGCGAACAGGAGCGCCGCCATACCGAGATAGATCGGATTGCGCGAGAAGGCGTAGGGCCCGCCGGTCACCAGGTGCCGGGCGCTCCTTGTCGCCATCACGGTGGTGTCGGCGCGGCGGAGCGTACGCAAGGCCATGGCAATGGACAGAAGCGCGGCCGCGGCAAGCAGCCAGCCGGCGGCGAACAGGATGTCGGAAAGCGGCGAGCCGATCCAGGGCAGGGGCACCGCATAGGCAAGGATGACGCCCAGCACGGCCGCGCACAGGAACACGATTGGCGGCCAGGCGACACGGCTTGGTCCACGGTCGACCGAATCTGTCATCTCTTCCTCCCTCGGCGCGTGTCCGGCCGTCCTTGCCAGTCGGCTTACTGCGCTTCTCCGCCATTGTTCTCAACACTGCAGCGAAAGGCAACATCCTCGATCCAGGATTGGGTTTCGGGGTTGCGCTGCGGATTGTAGAGTTCTTCGAAACGGTTCTCCGCTTCCGCGGCTTCCAGCACGCAGGCGCAATAGGCGCGGCAGAAATTCTCTTCGTGCTGGTTGGCGCATTGCTCGCCGCAGACCTGCAGAAAAAGGGCCTCGCGGTCCGGTGCAGGCGGCGGCGCGACCTGGGCGGCGATCCAGACAAGGGAGACGAGCACCGGCTGGTGCAGCAGGTAGAAGGCAAGGCTGTGGCGCCCCGCCGCGGCCAGGAGCGGAATGCGCGCGGCCGGCCTGAAGGTGGCCAGACGAGCAAGCAGCCCGGTTGCCGCCGCGATTTTTGCGACCGCGATTCCCGCCAGCACGACGCCGAACCATGGAAAGATCGGAATGTAGTCGTTCGAGCCGGGCACATTGCGCGAAAGCCCGGTCCACCAGAAGATCGGCTGGTCGAGGAAATCGGCGTGTACGTAGAGGGGGGCGGCGAGTGCCGCCGCCGCACAAACCAGGATCAGGACCGCGGGAAGCCGAAGAAAGAGAAGGCCGAGCACGCTCGCCACGGTGATGTTGTGGAGAATGCCGAAGAAAATGAAGGCGTCCGGCGTGGCAAAATAGGTAACGACCGTGATGCCGGCTGCCGCCAACGCAATCACCGCCGTTCTTCTGGTAAATGCACGCAGGCGAATGCGCCGCCCGTGCGCCAGATACAGGCTGACCCCGACCAGGAAAAGGAAGGAACCGGCAATTGAACGGGCGAATATCCACCAGCCGCCGCGTACCGAGGTGCCCGGCTCGATGTAGCCGAAGAAATCGAGGTCCCAGGTGAAATGATAGACCGCCATTGCAACGAGGGCGGTGCCCCGGGCAATGTCGATGAGTTCGATCCGCCGCTTCTCGGGTTGAGAGGATTGCACCTGATGCGCCCCCGGGCGACGGGTCGATGCCATTCAGGAATGCAACTCCCGAAACCACGTTTTTGTTGCTGATGAAACTGTTATAGGGGAGATGAACATGAAAAAACTGGATGTCAATGGCGCGCAGATTCCCGTGATCGGACTGGGGACCTGGACGCTCAAGGGCGGCACCTGTGTCGACATCGTCAGCCACGCCCTCGAGCATGGCTACCGGCACGTGGATACGGCGACGATCTATGACAATGAAGAGGAGGTCGGCGAGGGCATCAGGGCTTCCGGGCTTGCGCGCGATCAGATCTTCCTGACCACAAAGGTCTGGTGGACCGATCTCGCGCCCGGCGATCTGGAGCGTTCCGCGGCCGAGAGCCTGAAGCGGCTGGGAGTCGATGCCGTCGACCTGCTCCTGATCCACTGGCCGAGCCCGGACATTCCGCTGGCCGAGACGATCGGAGCGCTCAATCGCGCGCGCGAAAAGGGCCTGACACGCCATATCGGCGTGTCGAATTTTCCCTCACGCCTCCTGGAGGCGGCGGCGGGCCATTCCACGGCGCCGCTGGTGGCCAACCAGGTCGAGTATCATCCCTATTTGAATCAGGAGAAGGTTCATGCCGCCTGCCTGCGGCAGGGCATGGCGATGGTCTCCTATTGCCCGCTTTATCGCGGCGGGCTTCTCGACGAGCCGGCCATCACCGAGGCGGCCGCCCGGCACGGCAAGACACCGGCACAGATCGTTTTGCGCTGGCACATCGAGCAGGAAAATGTCGCCGTGATCCCACGAACCAGCCGGCTGGAGCGGCTGGCGGAGAACGCGGATATCTTCGATTTCTCCCTGGATGCCGGGGAGATGGAGGCGATCAGCCGCCTCAAAAGCGCGGGGCGGCGGATCTGCGATTACGATTTTTCGCCCGAATGGGACCAACCCTGACGGGAATGGAAGGTGACCTATTAACCCTGCGTTAGCAGCTGCGCGCTAATTTTATGCAACGCATGCGGGACGGGGGGCGCTGCGGTATATCTTGCAAATCCGCGGCCGTCCCTCGGGGGTGGAGTGGGACCATGTTGCAAACGGCGGATGCGTCGCAAGGCAAGATCGACATCGCCACAGCCATCGCCGCCTCCATGCGCCGCATGGGGGTTGTCGGTCTGCCGCGCAACTACGAGCTCTTCTACGAGGTCTCGACCGGTGCGAACGCCGAGATCTGCGACGCCTTCAATGCTCTGGGCAACCGCCCCACGCAAGCAGCGCTCGACCAATTGTCGCGCAGGTATTTCACCCACAGCAGTCGTCACCTGGTGATCGAAAATGCTTGGGAGCAGATCGCCCTCAGGGCGGACGAGATACTCGCCCTTCTCGGGCGTGAGCGCAGCTCCCTGGAAAAGTTCGGCCTGATCCTTGGCCAGACCCGCGACGGCCTGGATGCGCGCGAGATCCTCCCCGGCGAGTTGCTGCGCAAGATCGTCGGTATCTTGGCGGCGGCGACGGAGACCACGCTCGAGCACGGGCGCCGGATCAGCGAAGCTATGGAGGAGAAGTCCGCCGAACTGTGCGAGGTCAAGGCAAAGCTCGAAAAATACAAGCACCTGGCCGAGACGGATCCGCTCACCAAGGTCTGGAACCGTGGCGCCTTCGACCAGAAGCTCGCCGCCATCTATGCGAACGACCGTGCTGTGCTGTTCCATGCATTGCTGCTGGTGGATATCGATGGCTTCAAGGCCTTCAACGACAGCCATGGCCATCCGGCGGAGGACCGCATATTGCAGATGGTTGCGCGGGGGATCGAAGCCGCCTGCGCGGAGGGAAGCTTCGTCGCGCGGACCGGTGGAGAGGAATTCGCCGCGGTGGTCGAGGGGCTGAGCGAAGAGGCCGCCGAGGCGGTGGCCGAACGGATCCGTGTCTCCATCGCCGAGGCCGAGTTCGTCGTCGGCCCCTCGTCGACCAGTGTCGGACCGGTCAACGTGTCGCTCGGTTTGTGCATGGCTGCCCAGGCTCCGGATGCGGAGGCGCTCTATGCCCGGGCCGATCGCGCACTCTATGCCTCGAAAGCCGGTGGACGAAACCGTGTGACCCGCTTCTCCAAGCTGGGACCCGATTCCCTGTCGAAGAGGTGGTTATTGTATCGCGGTGCGTAAGCCTTGCCGGATTTCGCCGCAATTGTGTTAGAAGGGCAGCTAGGGGACAGAAACCGGATTCGTCGTTTCGCGGTTTCGGCTCGATTTGATCAGGAGAGGATGACATTGATGCTCAAGAAAGTGATTGCAGTCGCCGTCGTGGCCGGCTTCACGGCCGGATGCGCGACGTCCACGGACCCCTATACCGGCGAGCGGAAGATTTCCAACACGGCCGGCGGCGCCGCACTGGGCGCGCTGGCGGGCGCGGGCGCGGGCCTTCTGGCGGGTGGCGATGACCGGCGTAACGCCCTGATCGGCGCCGGCATCGGCGCGCTGGCAGGCGGTTCCATCGGTGCCTACATGGACCGGCAGGAAGCGCAGCTGCGCGGCGAGCTTCAGGGCACCGGCGTCAGCGTCACGCGCCAGGGCGACTACATCGTGCTCAACATGCCCTCCAACATCACCTTCGCCACCGACTCGTCCTCGATCCAGCCGGCCTTCTATCCGACGCTGAACTCCGTGGCGCTGGTTTTGAAGCGCTACAACCAGACGCTGGTCGACGTTTATGGCCACACCGATTCCACCGGCAGCTACGAGCACAACATGCAGCTGTCACAGCGCCGCGCTAGCTCGGTCGCCGATTATCTCGTCGCCCAGGGCACGAATGCGCAGCGCTTCTCGATCATCGGCCTCGGCCCGACCCAGCCCGTCGCCTCAAACGACACCCAGGAAGGCCGGGCGCAGAACCGGCGCGTGGAAATCCGCCTGGCGCCGCTCACCTGACGGCGAGCGCCGTCTCGACGGTGCTTCAAACGGACGGTGTCAGGCCTTCGTTGCCGAAACCGCGATTGCGATGCGCGCCGCCAGGCGCGCATTGTTTTTGACGAGAGCGATATTGGTGGCGAGGCTGCGCCCCTCGGTCATCTCCAGGATACGTTCGAGCAGGAAGGGCGTGACCGCCTTGCCCTTCACGCCCTGCACGTCGGCCTCGGCCTGGGCCCGGGCGATTACGACCTCCAGTTCCGCCGCCGGAATCTCTTCGGCCGGCGGCACCGGGTTGGCAACGAGCATTCCGCCCGTGATGCCGAGCTCCACACGCGTCTTCTGGAAGCGCGCGATCGCCTCGGCGCTGTCGAGGCGCAGCGGGGCCGGGCAGGGGGAGTTGCGCGACCAGAAGGCAGGCATCGTGTCCGTCTGGTAGCCGACCACCGGAACGCCGCGCGATTCCAGAACTTCCAGCGTCTTCGGGATGTCGAGGATGGCCTTGGGACCGGCCGAGACGACGACGACCGGCGAGCGCGCCAACTCGTCGAGGTCGGACGAGATGTCGAAGCTCGTCTCCGCGCCCTTGTGCACGCCGCCGATGCCACCCGTGGCGAAGACCGAAATGCCCGCCAGGTGAGCGGCCATCATGGTGGCGGCCACCGTCGTGCCTCCCGTGCGGCCTTCGGCAAGTGCGAAGGCGAGGTCGGCGCGTGAGAGCTTCATCGCCTCGCGCCCCTGGGCGAGCGTCTTGCGCTCCTGCGCCGACAGCCCGATCCGGAGCCGCCCGCCGATCACGGCAACCGTGGCGGGCACGGCGCCCTCATCGGCGACGATCGCCTCGACCTCGGCGGCCATCGCATCGTTCTGCGGCCACGGCATGCCGTGCGTGAGGATCGTGCTTTCGAGCGCGACGACCGCGCGCCCGGCGTTAAGCGCCTCGGCAACCGGTGCGTGGATATCGACATGGCTGGCGAGCGGCATCGGGTCTCCTGTCTGGGCTTTCAAGAAAGTTGCTTCGCACGCGGCGCCGCTTCAAGTGCTGCGCGAAAGTCTTCATCCGCCATTTCCGGCGCCGCATGCACACTCTCCACCGCGAGCTTGGCGGCCGCCATTCCTTCGCGCACAGCCTCGGCAAAAGCAAGTCCGCGCATCAGCGCGGCGGCCGTGGCCCCGGCGAGCGCGTCACCCGCGCCGGTCACATCTCCGACATGGTCAAGCGCGGGCGGGGAAACCTCGAACATGTCATGGCCCCGGAAGCAAAGGGCGGAACCGGCGCCGGCCGTGATCACACCGGCGGCAAGCCCCATGCCGCGCAGCACCTCCGCTGCCTGGTTTGACGGTGACCCGTCCGGCAAACCGGAAAGCCGGGTGGCCTCTCTCCGGTTCATGAAAAGGCAGGAGAGGGCGGGGAGGGCTCCCGCCAACCGCTCCGCCTTGGCGGGCGAGACGGCGATCGCGTGGACCGGCTTCCCCCTGGCCAAGGTGATGAGCTGGCCGATGGCTTCCGCCGGCAGGTTGGCATCGCACAGCAGTGCATCCGCGTGTGCGGCCGCCTCGCGCACCTTGCCGCGGCGCATCTGTTTTGCAAAACCATGCTCGTAGAGCGCCATGTCCGCCAGCCCGGTGATCAGGTCGCCCTTGTCCGTGAGGATCGCCGTGTAGCTCGCCGTCGTTCGGTCGAGAAAGACCGCAGAGAGATCCTCGATGCCGGCGTCCTCCACGGCCCGTGCCACCTGCTCGCCCGCCGCGTCTCCGCCGCGCAGCGAGACGAGCGAGGCGGAGACGCCGCGCTGCACCGCCATTCTGGCGGCGTTGAAGGCGCCGCCGCCGACCTCCTCGCACATGACGCCGGGATTGGACGCTTCCGGCACGTGCGGACCGATGATGCGGCCTCTCCGGTCGATATGCGCGCCCCCGACGGCCAGAAGACGTGGCCTCGTCATTCTCGATCTCCTTGCCTGCGAATCGCCGTGGCCGACGCATGCCCGCCTCCGGCAGGACTAGTCACGCCGTCCATGTCCGCTCCCCCGAATTAGCACAAAATCAGAACAGAATCGAATTTCCTATTCCTTTCAGATAGATGAAACCCCTTGCCAAAACGGAACAAAAAAGGTACAAAAAATCTCGGGAGATCTGCAAGGCGCGGCTTCCATTGACGTCAAAGGGGTGTTTTATCATGGCTCAGAAGTCACTGCGGCTCGTAGAGGAAAACTCGGTGGATAAATCCAAGGCATTGGACGCGGCGCTTTCGCAGATCGAGCGGGCCTTCGGCAAGGGCTCCATCATGCGACTGGGCGCCAATGACAAGGTGGTCGAGATCGAGACCATCCCCACCGGCTCGCTGGGCCTTGATATCGCCCTTGGCGTCGGCGGCCTGCCGCGCGGACGCATTATCGAAGTGTACGGGCCGGAAAGCTCGGGCAAGACAACGCTGGCGCTGCACTCGGTGGCCGAGGCACAGAAGAAGGGCGGCATTTGCGGCTTCGTCGATGCCGAGCACGCGCTCGACCCCGTCTATGCCCGCAAGCTGGGCGTGGACCTGGAAAACCTTCTTATCTCACAGCCGGATACGGGCGAGCAGGCGCTGGAGATCTGCGATACGCTGGTGCGTTCCGGTGCGTTGGACGTCATTGTCGTCGACTCGGTGGCCGCGCTCACGCCGCGTGCCGAAATCGAAGGCGAGATGGGCGATTCGCTGCCCGGTATGCAGGCACGGCTGATGAGCCAGGCGCTCAGAAAGCTGACCGCCTCCATCTCGCGCTCCAACACGATGGTGATCTTCATCAACCAGATTCGCATGAAGATCGGCGTCATGTTCGGTTCTCCGGAAACCACGACGGGCGGCAACGCACTGAAGTTTTACGCTTCGGTGCGTCTCGACATTCGCCGCATCGGCGCGGTCAAGGATCGCGACGAGACGGTCGGCAACCAGACGCGCGTCAAGGTGGTCAAGAACAAGTTGGCTCCGCCCTTCAAGCAGGTCGAGTTCGACATCATGTATGGCGAAGGCATATCCAAGACCGGCGAACTCATCGATCTGGGGGTGAAGGCCGGCACGGTCGAGAAATCCGGTGCCTGGTTCTCCTACAACTCTCAGCGCCTGGGGCAGGGGCGCGAGAACGCCAAGCAGTTTCTGCGCGAGAATCCGGAAGTGGCCCGCGAGATCGAGCTGGCGCTCAGGCAGAATGCGGGGCTGATCGCGGATCAGTTCCTCGATGAGGTCCGCGGCGACGACGATCTGGACGATGCGGCTGATGGCAGCTAGCGCACCGGCTCGAAAACCGGAACCGCTTTCGGAAAAAGCACGACGCATGGAGCGAAAAGGCCTGGCCTCTTGGTGCGTTCGAATGGACGCAGGGCGCTGTAGAGCATTGGTCGGAGGACCGGAAACGGTGCCCGGATCTCAATCGAGGCTATCGTAGCCGGCACTCCCTTCCTCCATGAGGCGGCGTATGACGGACAGGCCGTGGGCGGTTTCTTCGCGGCTGCGGGGTGCCGATATGCCGATACGGACATGGTGGAAGACGCGGTCCGAGCGCCCGGCCTTGAACTCGTCGGCATCGTCGATCAGTACGCCTTCCCCGGATGCCGCGTTCTTGAATGTACCGGAAAGCCATGGCTCCGGCAGTTCCAGCCAGATGAACGGCACATTCGCCGACATGCGTGCGGAGTAGCCGGAAAGCGCCCGGCGGGCGAGCGCAAGCCGGGCGTTGTTCTCGGCGATGCATTTTTCGCGGATGGTGTCCGCCTCGCCCGAAAGGACCAACTGCGCGCTGAGCTCCGTAAGCATGAAGGGGAGGCCCCCGGTGAGCATGCGATGCGCCACTTGAACGCGCCGCGCGTAGTTCGGCGGACAGGCGATCCAGCCGCCGCGCACGCCCGCGGCCACCGACTTCGACAGGCCGCCGACATGGAAGGTCCGCTCCGGCGCCAGCTCCGCCAACACGGGTTGGGGATCCGCCGCCAATGCGCCGTAGAGATTGTCCTCGATCAGCCAAACATTGTGTTTGCGCGCGATCTCGGCAATGGCGATGCGCCGTTCGCGCGGCAATGTGGCCACCGTGGGGTTCTGCGCGGCGGGCATCAGAAAGACCATCTTCGGGTGCCGTTGCGCGCAGACACGCTCCAGCTCTTCCGGCACCATGCCCTGGGCGTCCGACTCGACGAGCGTCACACGCCGGCCGATCAGGCTGGCGCTGCGCGCCACCTGCGAGTAGGTCAGGTGCTCGAAGGCGATGTGATCGCCGGGCGACGTCGTTGCGGCAATGACGGCTACCACCGCGGCATGAGCTCCGAGGGTAGGCACGATATCCTGTGCGGAGGGCCGAAAGGCACCGCGTGCGAGCCAACGGCTGCCCGCCGAAAGCCAATGCTCGGGATAGGTGCGCGTATAGCTCGCCATTTCCTGCAGGTGCGCGCGGTTGATCCGGGCTGAAAGAGCGGCGATCGTCTCGCCCTGTCCCACGTCGGGTGCCGCAGTGGCGTCGAAACGCAGCTTCTCGGCCGCTGCGTCCAGTTCGCGCGTACCGTCCAGGGGACGTGAGGCCGGCGACGGTCGCCGCTCGGCCGGAACCGCTCCGGCAGCGCCGCGCTCAAGCACATAGGTTCCGCGCCCGACCTCGCCGCTGATGAGCCCGCGCTCGCGCACCAGTGCATAAGCACGGCTCACCGTGCCGATCGTCACGCCGAGATCGAAGGCAAGATTGCGTTGCGGGGGCAGTTTCGCACCTTCGGGCAGAACGCCGTTTTCGATGTCGTGCTCAATGCGATCGGCGAGCCGCAGATAGAGTGGTCCGCCGCCTTGAGCGAGATTCGGAAGCCAATTTGTCATGGTGACAATTATCTATATTGTCTCTCTTTCTCCGTCAATGCATAGAATTGGCTCGGTGCAATTGCGCTAGGAATCGAGCGAAATGGATACAATTGGGACATTCAGGGGCGCACGACGAGGCAGCGCATCCGGACGGATACTCATTCTCACCGCGCGTGCGGCTTGGTTGGCGCAGCTGGTTTCGGCAATCCTCTTGCGTCTCGACGCGATACTGGAAAAGCGCCGCAGCCGGCTCGCCCTGCTCGAGCTGAATGACGATCAGCTCAAGGACATCGGCATCTCGCGCGCCGATGCCTGCCGCGAGGCGGCAAGGCCGTTCTGGAACTGATTCAATCTCCGTTGCGGCAGGCGAGGGGACCGGTCGACCAGCGCGTGATATCCGTGTTCACGCGCCGTCCTGTCGGTGTTCCGGCGAGCGGACCGTAGGTGCTGATCGTGACGGGGGAGCCGGCCGCCTCGATCACCAGGACCGGCAGGCCTTCGACGTTTCCCCTTTTAAGGAGCAGGAGGCGTGGCAGGCCCGTGCGGGTGTCCAGTTCCGGAACGAGATGCAGCGTTTTGAGGGCGGCATCCGGGGAACGGGGCCAACACTGCGCGCCGGCGCGATTGATGCGCTGCAGCGCCGCGACGGGGCTTATCGCCGCGACCTGCAGTGAAAACGGGTCTCCCGAAGGTCCCCCGACACAGCCTATCAGCACGAGCAGCAGGACAAGGGCGCTTCTGGCGCGCATCTTGCCGTCTTTTTCAAGGAGCGTGCAGCGCTTCACGCGGCCTTGCCCGCGAGGCCCTCAAAGAGCGTGCGTCCGTCGGCGCCGCCATGGGCGGCCTCGATCAGGTTTTCAGGATGCGGCATCAGCCCCAGCACGTTGCCCCCGGCATTGACGATGCCGGCGATGTCGTTGATCGAGCCGTTCGGATTTGTCCCTTCGGCATAGCGGAAGACCACCTGGCCCTCACCTTCGATGCGCGCAAGCGTCTGCTCGTCGGCGAAATAGTTACCGTCGTGGTGGGCGACGGGGCAGCGGATGATCTGGCCGGGCGCGTAACCGCGCGTAAAGGGCGTGTTGGCGTTGGACACCGCAAGCTTCACCTCGCGGCAGACGAATTTCAGCGAGGCGTTGCGCATCAGGGCCCCGGGCAGCAGACCGGCCTCGAGCAGGATCTGGAAGCCGTTGCAAACGCCCATGACCATGACGCCCTTGGCGGCCTTTTCGGCCACCGCCCGCATGACCGGCATGCGCGCGGCGATCGCGCCGCAGCGCAGATAATCACCATAGGAAAAGCCGCCCGGAATGACGATCAGGTCGACGTCGGGCAATTCCGTCTCGGTCTGCCAGACCGTTGCCGGTTCCTTACCGGAGATCTTCGTGAGAGCGGCGATCATGTCGCGGTCGCGATTGAGGCCCGGGAGCTGGATGACGGCTGATTTCATGGAAAAAAACCGATTGGTTTCGGAACTGGTGGACGTCTCGGCGGGATCAGCTGCCTGCGATCTCGATCATGTAATCTTCGATCACGGTGTTCGCCAGCAGACGCTCACAGATTTCCTTCAGGGTCGCTTCCGCCTTCGTCCTGTCGACCGTCTCGAGCGTGACATCGAAGACCTTGCCCTGCCGCACCGAGCCGACTTCGCCATAGCCGAGGCCGTCAAGCGCGTGCTCGATCGCCTTGCCCTGGGGGTCGAGCACGCCATTTTTCAGGGTAACCATGATTCGGGCCTGAATCACTTCGCTCTCCATGCTGCGGGCCGGATCGGTGCACCGTTTCGCGGAAACAATGAAATGATCCGGCCATCTGCCCCTAGTGACGGGTTCGTCCGGCTGTCTTGGACGAGACGAGAACCGGCCCGCTGGGCTTCGGCGGGTCGTTTTCGTTCATGATGCCAAGCCGGCGGGCGACTTCCTGATAGGCCTCCACCAGGCCGCCCATATCGCGGCGGAAGCGGTCCTTGTCCATCTTGTCGCGCGTGGTCGCATCCCACAGGCGGCAGGAGTCGGGAGAGATCTCGTCGGCGACGACGATGCGCATCATTTCGCCTTCGAAAAGCCGGCCGCATTCGATCTTGAAATCGACGAGCTGGATGCCGACGCCGAGGAACAGTCCGGACAGGAAGTCGTTGACGCGGATGGCGAGCGCCATGATGTCGTCGATCTCCTGGGGGCTGGCCCAGCCGAAGGCGGTGATGTGCTCTTCGGCGACCATCGGATCGTCCAGTGCGTCTGCCTTGTAGTAGAACTCGATGATGGAGCGCGGCAGAACCGTGCCTTCCTCGATTCCCAGCCTCTTTGCGAGCGAGCCGGCGGCAATGTTGCGTACGACCACCTCGAGCGGAATGATCTCCACCTCCTTGATCAGCTGCTCGCGCATGTTGAGGCGGCGGATGAAGTGGGTGGGGATGCCGATCCGGTTCAGATGCTCGAAGAGATATTCCGAAATGCGGTTGTTGAGCACACCCTTGCCGTCAACGATCTCGTGCTTCTTTTTGTTGAAGGCGGTCGCGTCGTCCTTGAAGAACTGGATGAGCGTGCCGGGCTCCGGGCCTTCATAAAGGATCTTGGCCTTGCCCTCATAAATACGGCGACGACGATTCATTGGCTTGTCTCTGGTTTGTGCCGGTCTTCAAGGTGGTGATCATCAGCTCGACTCGGCAAGAGGGGGAGTGAGCCAATCGGCCTGTTGCGGTCTGTAGCGCAAACGCGCCGCCACCTCAATCGGCATTTGCCGCCATCAACGGAATTGCGCCAGCCGATGCGTGTTGACCGGCGATCATATCAGCCGGATAGTGTCCGGTATCGCGTGAAACCCCGACGGTCAGGAGCCCCGGAGAAACATGAGCAGCTTAAAGGATCGCGAAGAGACATTCGAGCGCAAGTTCGTCCATGACGAGGAAATGAAGTTCAGGGCGGTCTCGCGCCGCAACAAGCTGCTGGGCCTGTGGGCGGCAGAGAAGCTTGGAAAATCGGGAGAGGCCGCCGACGCGTATGCGATCGAGGTGATCAAGGCCGATATCGAGGAAGCGGGCGAGGAGGATGTGTTCCGCAAGATCCGCCGGGATTTCGATGCCGCGGGGGTGCAGCAGTCGGACCATCAAATCCGCCGCACCATGAGCGAGCTTTTGGCCACCGCCATCGATCAGGTCAAGCGGGAGTGAGCCGCGACAGGAAGCGGGCGAAGGTCAGCGAACCCTCGGGCCAGGGTCCGAAACCGGACTCGGCATTGATGTGTCCGGCATTGCCGGCGTCGAGCAGCTGTGCGCCCCAGGCGGCGGCGATATCCTCGGCTTGCGCGAAGCTGCCGAAATGGTCGTTGCGGCTGGCGATCACCAGTGCCGGAAAGGGCAGGCGCGCGCGCGGGTAGGGACCGAAGGTCATCAGATGTTTCGGCCGGATTTCCGGATTGGCCACGTCCGGCGGAGCGACGAAGAAGGCACCCGCCACGGGCTTGCGAAACGCGCCGATTGCCTGCACGGCGGTGGCCACGCCCAGCGAGTGAGCGACCAGAACCACGGGCTTTTCCGCTTCGTTCACCGCCTCGGCCACCTTCGCCACCCAGTCCTCGCGCACGGGCTTGGACCATTCGGCCTGCTCGACGCGGCGGGCGGTCGACAGGCGTGCCTGCCAGCGGCTCTGCCAGTGGTCGGGGCCGGAATTGGTGTAGCCCGGGACGATCAGAATGTCGGCGTCTTTCGCTTGCATGGCCCGCATGTAGCGGCCCGTGACGCGCCGTGCAACAGCCGCCGCTCGCAGGGGCGGCGTCTTCTCCGGTGAGCACTGAAATGCCGGAAGCGGGAGGATAAGCGCCCGCCATTGCCTGGGGCCTTTGCGGCCGATCACTCGTCCTGGGGGTGGATCAGGCCGTGCTGCATGGCCCTTGCGACGGCTTGCGAAAGCGTCCTGCATTTCAGCTTTTGCCGGGCGGTCCGCAGATAGCTGCGCACCGTGTATTCGGAAAGATCGCAGATCGCGGCGATCGCCTTGGCCTCCTTGCCCCGCGCCGTCCACAGCAGGCACTCTGTTTCGCGCGGGGAAAGCGAGGGAGCCGGGCCCGAGGTCGCTGCGATCTCGCTCACGGCCTTGTCGTGGATTATCTCCGCCAAAGCACTGAGCGTCGGCAGGTTCCGGTCGATGAAGTCGGCCCATTCCGGCGCCGGCATGTCCGCGTTGAGCGTGAGGAGCGACCTCCTGCCTGCGCGATCGACGACCGGGATCGCATAGCCTCTCTCGGCAAGCCCATGGGCCAGCGCATCGGCCATCAGAGCCTTCTCGGCCTCGCTATTCCAGTCAAGTTCGTCCCACGCAAACGGACGCGTGGACCGAAACCCCACCTGCACTACGGGGTCGACGGTAATGTAGCTGCGCAACAGATAGCGGGCGATCCACTGCGGCGGGTAGGTGCTCCTGACAAACGGGATCGAGACCGGTGAGGCCGGCGCTACGGCCGTGCAGTGGGTGACATGGTCGACGCAGAAGCGGTCGCGGGTGAGCATCACGGCTTCCTCCACGCTGGCCGTCTGCGCCACGGCCCGTCGGATCTCCGTCAGTTCGCCCTGCTCGGTCCAGCCATGCCCACCATGCATGCGACTCCCCTTGTCTCCCCCACGAAGATGCGTCGCGACGCCGCCAAATGCAAGCCCAAGTAGAGCAGGCCCAAGTGGAGCAGGCTATGGGCTGGCGGTGTTGTGCTGCAGTCTCGACCGTATGCCCGATTGAGGCTCTCAAAGAAAAACCCCGGCGCGGCGGCCGGGGTCTTGCGCGTTGGCGGGATCGGATCTGCGATCAGCGCAGCCGTCCGCTGGCATGGGCGAGCATGGTGTAGACCTTCCCGGTTTCGGAGGTGAGGTAGGTCTGGCTCATCATATTCTCGCGATCGTTGCGTGCGACGTCCGCCAGCAGCTTTTCGAAATCGCGGCAATACTGGTCCACCGCCTTGCGGAACTCGGCGTCGGAGCGATATTTGCGCTGGATCTCGTCAAAGGTCTGCTGGCCTTTCAGCGTGTAGAGCCGGCGGGTGAAGACGTGTCGCTCGCCGCGGCGATACCGTTCCCACAGCTCGATGGACGCCTCGTGGTCGATGGCTCGGGCGATGTCGACCGAGAGCGAGTTGAGGGATTCCACCACGTGAAGGGGTGTGCGGCCCTTGTCGCTCGCCGCGCCGTTTTCCTTCTGCACACGCTCCTCCTCGCGCGAAGCACTGCGCAAGAGGTCGCGGATCCAGCCGCCGCCGGAGGCGGCAGGGGCGGCGTCGGGCGCCTCGCGCTCGGGGCCGCGTGCGGAAGCGGGAGACTGTGGCGCGCCGGCAGGCGCGGGGCGTTCCATCACGCGCGGGGCGGCCGCGGCTTGCACGGCGATGGGGGCGGCCGGTGCTGTTGCATTGCGCGCCGGCTCCGGCGCGGGGGAAGGAGCGGAGCCGACGTCGTGCAGGCGTCCCGATTTCGCGACGATGTCGGAAAGCTCCTTGAGCGCGTTGATCTGCTCGGTGATGGCGCGCCGCATGGCCGAGGTCGACTGCTTCGCCTCCTGCGGCAGTTCCACGATGCCCCGCTGCATGTCGGCACGGGTCTCCTCGAGCTCGGTGCGGATTTCCATGGCCGTCCGACGAATGTCGTCCGTGGCCCCGGCGAAGCGGCTCGTGGCCGCTTCCAGCACCTGGTTGATCGCCTCCCGGATGGTCTCGGCCGACTCGCGCGTGCGTCCCTCGGCCGTATCCAGCAGCCCATCGACCAGGCCCTCGAAGGACTTCATGGTCGTTTCGATCTTTTGCGACTTCTCGACAAGGCCGTTCGCTAGGGTCTCGAGCGCTTGCTGACGGCCTTCGAGGGTCGAGCCCAGGCCGCTCTGCGCCTGCTCGAGCAGGTTCGAGGCGCTTTCCAGCACGCGGCTGTGGTCTTCGAAACGGCTGGCGATGGCGGAAATCTCACGCAAGGTGCGCTCCGAGAAGTCCGAAAGGCGGCCCGAATTCGCGTTGATGAGGCTTGCGGAGTTGGCGAAGGTCTCGGCTGCCTTCTCCGCGCTCTGGGCGAATTCACGCGTGGTGCTGGTGAGCCTTTCGTCGACGCTCGACAGGTTCTGCGATGCCGATTCCACGAGTTCGCCGAGCTTCTCGCCGGAGGCGTTCAGGCGCGCCAGGAGGTCGTCCACCTTGCCGGAGAGGTTCGTACGGGCGTGCTCGATCGCGTTCAACGTCTCGGCGGTGCGGCTGGCCAGCGCGTTGACGAGTGCGGCGTTCTCCTGCTGCAGGCGCTCGGTTGTGCGCTGGGTGACGGCCTCGATGCTCTGCTGCAATTCTCCGCCGCTGGCTTCGAACCGCTCCACGAGCGGACGCGCCGTTTCGTCGAGAACGCGGGCGATCTCGGCGCTGCGCCCGGCCAGCATGGCGTTGAACTCCTTGGTGCGCTCCTCCAGCGTGCGCACGGTCTCGCCCGTGCGCCTGGAGATGTGCTCGTTCACGGCGGCGAAGGTCTGGCCGATGGTGTCGGCGGTGGACACCAGGTCGGCCTGGGTGCGCGAGAGTTGTTCGCCGACATGGTTCGCCGCCTGCTCGGCGCTTTGTTTCAACCGCTCTTCGGCATCGCCGATGCCTGCGCTGAGGGTCGTCTGCGTGCGCCCGAGGCTTTCGTCGATGCGTTTTTCGACCTCCGACATGCTGTTGACAAAGGTAGAGGCGGTGGAACCTGCGGTCGCCTTCAGGCGGTTTTCGATCTCTGCCAGCCTTTCGGCCATGGCCGCGGCGCGGGCGTCCAGCTCGGCCGAGGTCTGGTGCGTGCGGGCGATGATGCGCTGGTCGACCTCGTCGAAGGTCTGCGACAGGCCCGCGGCACGCTGCGCCAGGGTTTCGGCGGACTCCCGCGTCCGCGCGGCGATGCGCTCGTCGACACCCTCGAAGGTGCGCGCCACCGTTTCGGCCCGGCTGTCAAGAACCTGCGCGGTCTCGGAAATGCGCGCGGCGATGCGCTCGTCGACACCCTCGAAGGTGCGCGCCACCGTTTCGGCTCGGCTCTCGAGTACCTGCGCGGTCTCGGAAATGCGCGCGGCGACCCGCCCGTCGATGTCCGCGAAGTGCTGGCCGAAGGCGTCGGTCTGCTCGGCGATGCGCCGCGCCGCGCCTTCAAAGGTCCGGTCGATGCGGTCGGCCTGTTCGCCGAGCTGGCCGGCTGCGCTGTCGACGCGTGCGGCGATCCGCTGATCCACCCCGTCGAGCACTCTGGCCGTCTCGTCGCCGAGTGCGGCGGTGGCTTCCGTGACCTTCTCGCGCAGGGCGCCGGCCACCACGACGGCACTGTTTTCCAGCGTCTGGCGGACATTATCGACGCCGACCGTCAGCGCCTTCTCCATGGTCTGCGTTCGCTCCTCGATCACGCCGATCTGCTGGTTGAAGGCGGCGTTAACCTGGTCGACATCGGCACGAATGGCGTCGGTGAGCGTTTCGCGCTGCTCGGCGATCCGGGCGATGTCGTGTTCCAGAGCCGAGGAGAAATTGCTGCGCGTCTCGGAGAACTTCTCGATCTGGCCGGCGATGCGGGCCTCGAAGCCGTTGCGGGTCTCTTCCAGCTTGCGCAGATCCGCATCGAGCAGCCCCTGGAGACGCTCCTGGCTCTGCGTGACGGCTTCGACCTGCCGTCCCACGGCCTCGTCGATGCGCCCTTGCACGGCGTCGAATTTGCCGAGATCGGCATCGAGCCGTGCGCTCAAGCGCGCCTGGCCGTCTTCCAGGAGCCGTCCGAATTCCTCGCCCTTGGATTCGAGTACCAACGATGTCGAGGCAACGAGGCCGGAAAGGTCATTGTCGATTGCGTTCCTGCCCGCCTCGACGGCTGCGGAGACGTCGTCGCGGCCGCGCGCAAAGGTGTCAGCGATCTCGCGCGCACGCTCCACGAGCGATTCGTTGATGCCGCGGGCGCGGGCTTCGAGTGCCGCATCGAGCTTCTGCATGCCCGTATCGAGCGCTTCCGCACGAGTCGAAAATTCGGCGATAAGCGACTGTCCGCGCTGGGAAAGCGCGTTTTCCAGCTGGCTCAGTCGGGAATCGAACTCGGCATTGAGCTTGTGCGACGCCTCGCCCAGGGAATTGACCAGGCCGGACACGCGGCCGTCGAAGAGCTCGCCCAGCGAGCGGGTGGCATCCTCGGTGCGTTCGCCGAGGGCGGCGATGCGCTGGTCGAGCAGGCCGGCGATGCCTTCGCCGGATTCGGTGACACGCTGCGACAACATCTGGGCGCGCTGCTCGAAGGTCTCGGTGATGGCCGCGCTCGAATGGTTCATGCGCTCGATCAACTGTTCGGTCGAGCCGTCGAGGACGGTAATGCGCTCGTCCAGCGCCTGCGTTACCGCATTGCCGGAATGCGTTATGCGGCCGGCGACGTCGCCCGCGCGCTGATCGATGGCCTGCGTGATCGTCCCGGTCGATCCGTCGACACGCTCCACGAAACGGTCGGTCGCGCTGCCCAGCGAGGCAACACGCTCGTCGAGTAGCCGCGCCACCGAGTCGCCCGAGGTCGTGATCCGCTGCGCAAGGTCTTGCGTGCGCTGATCGATGGCCTGCGAGACCGTGCCGGTGGACTCGTCCATGCGCTGGATGAAGTTCTCCGCCGAGGTGGTGAGGGAGGAGATGCGCTGGTCGAGCAGTCCGGCGAGGTTGTCGCCGGCCGAGGTGATGTGCTTCGACAGCGTGTCGGTGCGCTCGTCCATCGCCAGGTAGATGGATTCACCCGTGGCGTTGATGCGCTCGACCAGATTGTTGCCCGACTGGCCGAGGGACTCGGTGAGCCTTTGCGACGCGCCGTCGACGCTGAGACGGATCTGTTCGCCGGCGGCGTCCAGCTCTTCCTTCAGAATTTCGTGGGCGCCGGTGATCGAGGCGCGCACGCGTTCGGCGTGGCTGACGATACCTTCGCGCTCGCTGCCCAGACTGTCGACCAGAAGGCGGATGCGCGACTCGTTCTCCGAATAGGCGCGCTCCAGCTCGTTGACCTCCGTGTGCACCAGCGTCTCGAGCTCGACGGCGCGCGCCAGGGTGCGCTCGATGCCGTCGCCCATGGCCTGCACCTCCCGGCGCACGGCCTGGCCGACCATCATCACCCGATCCTGGGCAAGGTTTTCCGGCTCGGCCAGCCGGAAGGCCATCTCCGCCATCTCCTGGGCGGCGATCCGCATTTCCTGGGCCCGGCGGATCATCACCGCGAAGCCCCAGAACAGCATGACCGGGACGAGGGCGCCGACGGCAAGCGCGATGGCGTGGGGTGCGGCCAGCAGGCCCTCGGGCGAGCGGATCTGCCACAATGCCGGCCCATAGAGCAGATGGCCGATCATGATTGCGCCGGCGATCCAGAGCACCGACAGGACGGCGGCGGCCCAATAGATGGTGCGTGAGGGTTGCCGGTCGAACTTGCGCGCGGCGTAGCGGACCTCGCGCTGCTGGTCGTCGTTGGCCGGTGCCAGGATGAAGGGGGTGGAGCTCGACGGTCCAGGCTCGGCGGGACGCAGCTTTTCGGCGCGTGCCCCGGAGGGTGCTTCCTCGGCAGCCGCCGCGTCGGCCCCGGCCGAGGCTTCCTCCGCCTTCGGCTCGTCCTCCGCGTGGCCGTTCATCCCGTCGTCGATGCCGCTGTCGTCCGCATCGTCGTCGCGCCCTTCGCGCGCCAGCTCTTCCGCGGCGAGCGAGATCTGCGCCTCGAGGTCCTCCATCGAGGCGGCCACATCCAGATCGCCGTCGGCGTTCTGGAACTCGGCCGCATCGAGCTCGAGTGCCTCCTCGAGTTCCCGCGCGAAATCATCCTGCGGTGCCTTCTTTGTTGTTATATTTTGCGCCATACGCCGTCACCCTGTACTCTTTGGGCCGTTCCGAAACGGATCCTCGCGGCCCTTTTGCACCCACATTGCGCCGATCCGTATCGTACTGACACAGGGTTGTGATGAAAATACGTTCTGGCGGCGATACCCAAAAGTTTAAACATAAGGTTAACGATAGTCTCGTCGAATTGCGGGCATTCAGGTTTCGCTGTTAACGCAATATGCACGCGCGGGTCCCTAGGCCTCGTGCGTTCGATCTCGGGGGCGTCATGCATAACGGGCAGCACAACAAAGGTCGGCAGGTCGGGGAGCCACCGATCGATCTTACGCATCTGAGCCGCCAGACTCTTGGTGACACGGTGCTGGAGCAGGAAGTGCTCGGGCTGTTCGTCGAGCAGGCGGTCACCGTTCGCGATGCATTGTCGAATTCGGACACCCAGTCACGCCGGCAGCTCGCCCACAGCCTGGTAGGCTCGGCGCGGGCCGTCGGGGCCTTCGCGCTGGCCAACTGCGCGGCCGCGGTAGAGAAGGCGCCGTTTTCCCCCTCGCTCAGCGAGCGCCTCGGCGAACTGGTGGAGGAGGTGCGGCTGTTCGTGCACGATCGATTCGAGCCGCCGGACCCCCGCAGCGGTTGACACCTCGGGTGCAGTCATTATGTCGAACCTCGATGGCTGCCGGCCGCAACGCCGGTGCGACGACACTCCCTTCGGACCCACTCAATATATGACCAAGCTCACCTACATCGCTTTCGACGGCTCTCGCTTTGAGGTGGAAGCCGAGAACGGTTCTACCGTGATGGAAAACGCCATCCGCAACGGCGTGCCGGGCATTGAGGCCGAATGCGGCGGTGCCTGTGCCTGCGCCACCTGCCACGTCTATGTGGACGAGGCATGGACGGATGTCGTCGGGCCGCCGGAGGCAATGGAGGAGGACATGCTGGACTTCGCCTACGAGCCGCGGCCCAATTCGCGCCTGTCCTGCCAGATCCGGGTACGCGACGAGCTCGACGGGCTGGTTGTCGAGGTGCCGGAGCGGCAGGGCTAGCTCAAGGCTGCAACCGGCCGGCTTCGATCTGCTCCAGCCGGTAGCGCAGAAGGCGCAGGATGCGGCTTTCGAAGTTGATCGCCTCGATGCGGTCGAACCGGTCCTGGGCGGCATCGTGCTCGGCCAGCATGCGCGCCGTCGTCGCTTCCGCCTTGCGCGCCAGCGCCTCGCAGCTTGTCATGCGGCCCAGATTCTTCAGCGCGTCTTCGAGGCGGCGCGCATGGGTCTTGGCGATGCTGAGATGGCTTTCCTCGTGGCGCTTGATGTCGCGGGAGAGCGTGTCCCAGATGAGCCGCACCTCCCGCTCCGCCCGCCGCCGGTCGCGCCATTTGGGCAGCAACACCTTGGCTTCCACGCTGACACGGGCATCGGCGACGTGGCAGTACCCGTCGCCTTCGGCATAGTCGATCCGGGTGGTGAATTCCATGCTCGTGGCGCCGGGGTGTCTCTGGCCGGTGCTCTCCAGGCGGGGCCCGCGCTCCCGCAATTGCCGCTCGATTTCCGTCAGGGTCATACCGCCCACGGGAAAATAGCTGTAGGTGCGCGACAGGCTGGCGGCGGATGCCGGCAGGACGATCGAGAAAGCCAGAAGAACGCAAACTGCAGCACGCATCGCGAGCCTCCCGCCGATGACATTGCTGCAAGGCGAGGAAGGACGCAAGGCAAAGCTGCGCCAAAGGAGCCGGGACCGGAAATGTCGATTGATTTCGCTCGCGGTGCGTCCCACAACTCGGATCGGCAACATACGGGACGAGGATGATGGAAACACCGCGCCAGTGGAAACTCGCCCATGGGCGCTCGCTCGAACTCGGAGCCGAGGCGCACATCATGGGCATTCTCAACGTTACGCCCGACAGCTTCTCCGACGGTGGGCGCCATGCGGCGGTCGATAGCGCGCTGGCGCGCGCGCGCGTAATGCTGGAGGAAGGAGCCGCCATCATCGACGTGGGCGGCGAGTCGACGCGCCCCGGGGCGACGCCGGTCGAGCCGTCGGAAGAGCAGAAGCGGGTGCTGCCCGTCATCGAGGAACTGGCGGAAGAGGACGGGATGATCCTGTCCATCGACACCTACCACGCGGAGACGGCGCGGCTGGCGGTTGCCGCCGGGGCGCACATCGTCAATGACGTCTGGGGCCTGCAGAAGGACACGCGCATCGCCGCCCTTGCCGCCGAAACCGGTGCGGGACTGGTGATCATGCACAACGGGCGCGAACGGGAGAAGCTGCCCGACGTCATCGCCGACCAGTTCCATTTCCTGCGCCGTTCGCTGGATATCGCCCGCGAGGCGGGCGTGCCCGACGCGCAGATCGTGCTCGATCCGGGTTTCGGCTTCGCCAAGGACACGGACGAGAATTTCCGGATCATGGGGCGCTTCGGCGAACTGGCCGGGCTCGGGTTTCCGCTCGCCGTCGGCACCTCGCGCAAGCGCTTCGTCGGCGCGCTGACCAATCGCGACCGGGACGAACGGGCCGTGGGCACCGCCGCCACCAGCGCGCTGTTGCGGCTGAAGGGCGCATCGATCTTTCGCGTGCACGACATTCCCGAGAACCTGGACGCGCTGCGCATCGCCGATGCCGTGCTGACCGCTGGACGGGAAGGGTGATGGTCGCTGCACGAAACCGCGCCTTTCTGGGGCTCGGCGGCAATATCGGTGATCCCGCCAGAGCCATGGCGGCTGCGCTTCGCGAACTCGCCGCTTCCGCCGAAACGAGGGTGGCGGCGGTCTCCGCGCTTTACCGGACGCCGCCGTGGGGCAAGCGCGATCAACCCGATTTCCTGAATGCGGTGGCGGCGGTCGAGACCGGCTTGCGGCCGCGCGATTTGCTGACATTCTGCCTGGACATCGAACGCGAACTGAAGCGCGAGCGGCGCGAACGCTGGGGACCGCGCCCGATCGACATCGATATTCTCTTCTTCGGAGATGAGCGTGTCGCGGAAGAGGGCCTGGAGATCCCCCATCCGCGCATGCTGGAGCGGGCTTTCGTGCTGGTGCCGCTGGCCGAGATCGCCCCCGGTCTCGTGGTGGATGGACGCACCGTCACCGAGCATCTGGAGGCGATCGACACCTCGGGAATCGACAGGATCACCCCGGACGGCAGTTGGTGGCTGGATAAGCGTTGAGCAATTCGGGGAAGGTGATGCCGGCGGTCCGCCCGGAATTGCGCAAATCAGATGTTATTCGGTTGCCAGCGCGCCCACGGCCTGCGTGTCGAGCCGCTTCAGCGTCATGCCGATGACCGGCACCAGTTCCTCCTCGACATGGACGGAAATGGTTATGTTCATCGTCTCCTCGTCGGTCAGCTGGGCCCGCATGGCGCCGGTCAGTTCGTTGCGGTGGATGCCGAAGACGGCGTATTTGCCGTTCACCGATCCGCTGACCACGTCGAGCCCCTTGCCCTTTGCGCCGTCGAGGAAGGTACCGCGATAGCCCGAACGCGCACGCTCGACCTGCGCCGACATGTCCTGATTGAAAACGCCGACACGGCAGCCGCCGTCGAGCGCCATGCCGATCGCATTCCGCGGGGTCGAGCCGGCGAAGGTGCAGACGAACTTGGTGCCCTTGTACTTGCCGGCGACGATTTCACCGGGCCCGGACCATTGGCCCTCGACCTGCTTGAAAAAGCGCTGGTCGCGCTCGGAGGCTGCGGCTGGTTCCTGCGCGGTAACGGCCAGCGCAGCGGCAAACGGCAGGAGAGCAAGCAGGCGCGAAGCTGACGACATGGGAACCCGGACAAACTGCGTGGACGATCCCGCCCAGCATGAGGAATTTTGGTTAACGCTTTATCACCGGGCGATGCCGAGCCGGGCACCGCCCGCGCGAAGATGCGGCAATCGGGCCGGCCGGACAAGCCTCATTTGCGTTTCTTCGCTGCTGTTTCTTCGTTTTTCGAGGCGAATTGGGTCAGCGCCTTCAGGAAATCGCCCATGCCGGGGCGCTCCACGGCACGGAAGGCGAGGGGGCGGATGGTGGCCATGGCGGCAATCCCGATTCGCGCCGTCAGCATGCCGTTGACGATGCCTTCGCCGAGCCGTGCCGAAAGCCGCGCGGCAATGCCGTGGCCGACGATCTGCTGGACGAGCGAATCGCCCATGGCCATCGAGCCGGTCACCGCCAGATGGGCCAGCACACCTCGTGACAGGCGCAGGAAACCCAGAAAGCCGGGCCGTCCGCAATAAAGTTCGGAAAGCCGGCGCAAAAGCCGTGCCGCCTCGAACAGGACATAAGCCACGTCGACCAGCGCGCGCGGGCTGACCGCCGTCACCATCGAAACGCGCTTGGCCGCGTCGAGCACGAGCTTCTGGGCACGGGCGTCAATGGGGGAGAGCAGCTCCTTCTCGGCGATGCGCAGAAGATCTCGGCCGTCGATGATCTCTCCTTCGAGTTCCTTGAGCGCGCGCCGCCCCGCTGCCGTTTCGGCGTGGCTGGACAGAAGATTCGTGAGATCGGTCACGACCCTCTGCGCTGCACGCGTCTCGTCGCTTTCATACGCCTCGTCCGCGCGCCGTCGGATCTTCTCCACCGAGGCAAGACGGGAAAGGGCGACGGTCTCGCGGGCGAGGATCGCCAGAAATGCGAGAAATGTGACGAGCGCCAGCCCCGCCGCAACCCAGCCCAGCCAGTCGGCGCGGGCGAAGAGGCCGCGGATCAGTTGATCGGTCCACAGGCCCACCGCCAGCGAGACGAGGAGGGCAAGGGATGCAAAGAAGATCGTGCCGAGGCGCGAGCGACGCCGAGGCGCGGTTGCCGGCGGCGGGGTCGCAGCGGGTTCCAGCGCCTCGAAGGCGTCGATTTCGGCCGGCGTGACGGTGACTGCCTCGTCCACCTTCATCGCGCGCGGCTTGCGCTCGCCTGCGCGCGCACCGCCTTTGGCAGGCTTTTCGGCCGGCTCGATGCGGAAGGCGGCGGGACGGCGGGGTTCACTCATGCGAGCTGCTCTCCCAGAAGGAACTGGAGGGCGCGGTCGAGGCGGATATGCGGCAGCGAGAGCGTCACCCCTTCGGCCGTGCGCTCCAGTCTCGGCGGGCGGAAGCGCACGAAGCGGATCGCCGGGACGGCGGCGGGTGCCGTGTCCTTGCGGAAGAGGGCGGCCGGGCTTTCCGGCAGGTCGCCGGGGAAGACCGCCGTTTCGGCCTCGCCGTCGAAGGTATCCTCGCCGATCGTCTCGCCGGCGAGTGGCGTGCCGATGATGACGGGCAGCGTCTCGCGGCTGCGGCTGACCGTGCCCTCGCGCGTGGCGCGGACGGCGGCCATGGCGACGACGTCGACTGCGGCGCCGGAAAAATCGGCCCGGGCGATGGCGCGCTCGGCGAGCCGGCGGACGATCGCCTGGAGCCGGTCATGGCTTTCATGGTGGATGTGATCGGCCTTGGTGGCGGCGATCAGGATCCGGTCGATCCGGCGGGCGACGAGATTGGTCAAAAGGCTCGTCCGCCCGGGGCGGAAGCAGGACAGGATCTCGGTGAGCGCACGCTCCAGATCGTTGACCGCCGCCGCGCCCGCATTGATCGCCTGCATGGCGTCGATGAGCACGATCTGCCGGTCGAGCCGGGCAACATGTTCGCGGAAGAAGGGCTTGATGACATGGGTCTTGTAGGCCTCGTAGCGGCGCGCCATCATCGCCTGCATGGAACCGGGGCGGGGCCTGCCTTCCGCGAGCCTGGCGAGCGGCGCGAAGGTCAGCGCCGGCGAGCCCTCCAGGTCGCCGGGCATCAGGAAGCGGCCGGGCGGCAGGGTGGAGAGGGCGAGGCCGTCTTCCTTGCAGGCTTTCAGATAGGTGGCGAAGCTTTCGAAAAGTCGCCGCGCCAGCACCTCGTCGGCATCCGCGTCCGGGTCGATGCTGGCGGCGAGGTCGCGCCAATCCTTGGAGATGTCGCGGCGCGGCTCGGATTTCGCCATCTCGACGGCTTCGCGGCTGAAGGTTTCGAAGCTCTTGCCGAGTAGCGGCAGGTCGAGCAGCCACTCTCCCGGATAGTCGACGATGTCGATGGACAGCCGGCCACGCGAGAACATGCGTCCCCAGGCCGAGGCCGATTCGTAATCCACCGTCAGCCGGAGCTCGGAAATGGCGCGGGTAGATTCGGGCCAGACGCGCCGGTCGACGAGATCGGCGATGTGGTCCTCGTACTGGAAGCGCGGCACCGCGTCGTCCGGCTGGTGCTCCAGATAGGCCTTGGCGATGCGGCCGGAGGCCTGCGCCTCGAACAGCGGCAGTCGCCCGCCATGAACGAGATTGTGCACCAGCGCCGAGATGAAGACCGTCTTGCCGGCCCGCGAGAGTCCCGTCACGCCGAGCCTGAGCGAGGGTGACCAGAGCCCCGTTGCCCGGTCGGCGACGGTATCGAGGGCGATGCGGGCCTCGTCGGCCAGATTGGTCAGCGATGGCAAGGGCTTTCCTCGAATCGTTGCAGTCCGGATATAAGCAAAGGGAGGTGGCGATGAAATGGCCGTTCACGCGCCCGGCGGGACGAAGGCGGAAAGCCTGCCCTTGCCCGGCGCGATTTCCGAGAACGGTTCGGTGAACTCGATTACCGCCAGGCTGCCGGCGGCGAAGCCGCGCCCGGCAGCTGCCATGGCTTCGGGCGTGCCGCTATCCGCCAGAAGATGGCAGAGGTGCTGCATCGTCGGATTGTGGCCCACCACCAGCAGTGGCCCGGGCGTCGGTATCGCCGCGATTAGAGCCAGGCATTCCGCCGTGTCGCCCTGGTAGAGCTCGGGCGCATGCAGCGTCTCGATATCGGCGGCGGCGAGTTCGCCCGACAGCACATGCCAGCTTTCGCGGGCGCGCGCCGCGCTCGAGCACAGGACGAAGGTCGGGACGAGGCCGGTCATGCGCATATGCCGGCCGAGGCGCGCCGCATCTTCGCGTCCGCGCAGGGTCAGCGGGCGGTCGAAATCCCCCGTTCCCGGTCTGGTCCAGGCGGCCTCCGCGTGCCGCAGCAGATAGAGCCGGTGCAAGGCGCTCCCTCCTTTGGTGCGACCAGATTCCACCGGCCTTCCGGCGACCGATCTTACGTGTTTGCCGGCAGCGCGCAACGTGACGGTCCGGCATCGCCGTCCTGCCGCCGGGAAAATTTGCGGCGATTTTGACATTTGCGTTATCGCACCACTGATTGTGCTTGTCCCCGCCGCGCTGCCCGAATATATAGGCGCCGCTGGTAAACAGTGGGGTTACCATGACCGATCTCGTCGATTCCGACTACGTGCCTTCCGAAGACGAGCCCTTCATGAATGAGCGCCAGCGCGCTTACTTCCGAAGCAAGTTGATCAAGTGGAAAAACGACATTCTGAAAGAAGCGCGCGAAACACTCGATGCGCTTCAGCGTGAGAATGCAAATCATCCCGACCTGGCCGACCGGGCATCCTCGGAGACCGACCGGGCCATCGAGTTGCGCGCCCGTGACCGCCAGCGCAAGCTGATCGCCAAGATCGACGCCGCGCTGCAGCGCCTGGACGAGGGCACCTATGGCTACTGCGAGGAGACGGGGGAGCCGATTTCCCTCAAGCGGCTCGACGCCCGCCCAATCGCCACGCTCTCCATCGAGGCCCAGGAGCGCCACGAGCGGCGCGAGAAGGTCTACCGCGACGACTGAAGCAGAGGCTTCTGTGGCGGCCACGCGCGATATGCCGGAGGGGCCGGCACTATCGTATCTTTAGCGCATGCCGTATCTGGAGCGGCTTACTATCAGACAGTGCGCTACAGGCCAGAAGGCCGCGAAGGAACCTGGTGCCGGCGCCTTCAGAGCGTCATCGCCTTTTCTGGCACCGGCATGCTGCCGGATGCGGCACCCCAGACCGTCTGGTCGTAATTCACCACCGCACCGGTCATCAGCCCGGCTTCGTCTGAGACCAGGAAGTTGACCGCCCGGGCGGCCTCTTCCGGATCGACGAGGCGGCCGAAGGGGAGCGCTGCCGTGGCCTTCCGCTCCCAATCCGGGTCGCCGGTCTCGGCTGCCTGGAGCGCACGCTCGTTGTCGCTCGACATCCAGCCGACATTGAGCTGGTTCACCCGGATCCGGTTCTTCATCACCGAGAATGCCGTGTTGCGCGTCAGCGTCGCGAGCGCGCCCTTGGTGGCGCAGTAGGCGCTGATGTGCGGCTGGCCCGCACGCGCAGACGTCGAGCCGATGTTGACGATGGCGCCCTCGATGCCGTCGCGGATCATGCGCCGGATCGCCTCCTGCATCAGGAAATAGGGCCCGCGCACATTGACGGCGAACAGCATGTCGAACAGCGCGGGCGAGGTGTCGAGAATGGTGCCGCGGTCGGTGCGCGCACCGGCATTCACCAGCACATGGATGCGGCCGAAGATCCGCTCGGCCTCCGCCATGAGCCGGCGGCAGTCCTCGACGTCGCCGAGATCGGCACGCACGAAATGCGCCGGCACGCCGGTGTCGCCGGTGATCGCCTCGGCAACGGCACGGCCCTTTGCTTCGTTGCGGCCGGTCGTCACAAGGCCGGCGGCGCCCGCCGCCGCCAGACGTCTTGCGATGGCCGCCCCGAGCCCCTGAGTGGAGCCCGTGACGACGCATACCTTTCCGTCCATCCGGTTCATGTCCTTCACTCCTCCACCGTGTAGCCCGCTGCGGCCATGAGGCGCAGAAGCTCGGCGTGGCCGATCTCGGCCATTTTCAGCGGTGGGGCCTTGGCAGGATCCTGCTCCGCCTCGATGACGAACCAGCCCTCGTAGCCGTAAGATGCGAGCCGTTTCGTGATCGCCTCGAAATCGAGCGTGCCGTCGCCCGGGACGGTGAATGCGCCCTTGAGCACCGCATCCAGGAAGCTTTCGCGCGCGCGGTCGATCCCGTCCATCACCTCCCGGCGGATGTCCTTCATGTGCACGTGGGAGATGCGCGCGTGGTGCTTGTCGATGACGCGCAGCACGTCGCCGCCGGCGAACGCCATGTGGCCGGCGTCGTAGAGGAGGGGCAGCCCCTGGCCGGAGTTCGTCATCAGGAGGTCGAGATCTTCCTCGGTCTCGATGGGTGCGGCCATGTGATGGTGATAGGCGATCGGCATGCCCTGTTCGGCGCACCACTCGGCGAAGGCGGTCATCTTCCGGCCGTAGATCTTGATGTCCTCTTCGCTCAGCCGCCGGCGTGTGGCGAGCGGGGCGTCGCGCTTGCCCTGGATCGAGCCGGCCGTTTCTCCATAGACGAGACAGGGCGCGCCCAGCGCCTTGAAGAGCGCCATCTGCTCGGCCACCCGGTGCTTTTCCTCCTCGACCTCGCCGTCGAGCAGACGACCGGAATACCAGCCGCCGCAGAGCTTCAACCCATGGTTCTCGAGAAGGGGACCGAGGACGGCCGGATCCTTGGGAAATTTGCCGCCCGTCTCGATGCCGCTGAAGCCAGCCCGCCGCGCTTCGGACAGGCAGGTTTCCAGCGGGGTTTCGCCGCCCAGTTCCGGCAGGTCGTCGTTGGACCAGGCGATCGGGGCAATGCCGAGTTTGGCCTTCATGCATTATACTCCGACGCGCTGCTTGCCGCGGATTTCGACCTGCTGAGCGCGGGCCTCCTGCACGGTCTGGCGGGTGGAGACCTCGGGTACGCCTACATCCCAGTCAGCGTCACCCGGCACCCAGTGATAGGCGTCGGTGAGGATGGTGATGACGGTGGTGCGGTCGGTGGTCTGTGCCCATTTCATGGCCGCGTCGAGATCGGCAAGGCTCGCGCAATGGCGCGTCAGCGCCCCCATCGATTCAGCGTGCTTGGCGAAATCCACGGCGAACGGTTCCCGCACGCGGCAATCCTTGATGAGGTTGTTGAAGCCTGGCACGCCCTTGAAGTTCTGCAGCCGGTTGATGACGGCGAAACCGCCATTGTCGCAGACGACGACAATCATCTTGTGCCCGGTCAGCACCGAGGAATAGATGTCCGAGTTCATCATCAGATAGCTGCCGTCGCCGATCATGACGATGGGTGTGCCGTCGCCGTCCTTGGCCATGGCATGGCCCCAGCCGGCGGGGATCTCGTAGCCCATGCAGGAGTAGCCGAACTCGCAGTCGAAGGTGTTGGGGCTTTTCACCCGCCACCCCTTGGTGACTTCGCCGGGCAGGCCACCGGCGGCGGCGATCAGCGTGTCGTCCGGCCCCGCATGCGCATTCACCGCGGCCACGACCTGCGCATAGGTGGGGACCGGCGCATTGGTCGGCGCTTGGTGCCGGTCGAGAAGTGCGTTCCATTCGGCAAAGAGCGCGCGGGCGTTCTCCATCCATGAAACCGGCGCTTTCCACGCGCCCAGTGCGTCGTTCAATTCGTTCACCGTCTCCAGCGCGTCGCCGACGACGGCCAGAGCCCGGTGCTTGGTCGCGTCCCAGCGCGCCGTGTTGATCGAGATGAAGCCGGCCCGGGGGCTGAACGCCGTCCACGAACCGGTGGTGAAGTCCTGAAGTCGCGTGCCGATGGCGAGAACTAGGTCGGCTTCGGCCGCGAGCGTATTGGCGGAGGTCGAGCCGATGATGCCGATCGGACCGGCATGGACCGGGTGATCATGGGTGAGGGCACCCTTGCCCGCGATGGTCTCCACGACCGGTATGCCGCGCTCCTCGGCGAAGGCGGCGACCGTCTCCTCCGCGAGCGAATAACGCACGCCGCCGCCCGAGACGATCAGCGGCTTCTTCGCCGTCCGCAGGAGTTCCGCCGCCTCGGCGAGCCGCGTACGGTCGGGGCGGGGGCGGGGGACGGACCACACGGTCGGCTGAAAGAAGATTTCCGGGTAGTCGTAGGCCAGTTCCTGCGTATCCTGGCACAGCGCCAGGAAAGCCGGGCCGCAATCGGCCGGGTCGAGCATGGTTGCTACCGCCTGGGGGAGCGACGAAATGATCTGCTCGGGGCGGGTGATACGGTCCCAGTAGCGCGAAACCGCCTTGAAGGCGTCGTTGACGGTCGTCGTCGGGTTGCCGAAATGCTCCACCTGCTGCAGCACCGGGTCCGGCACGCGGTTGGCGAAGGTGTCGCCGGAAAGCAGGAGCACCGGCAGCCGGTTGGAATGCGCCACGGCGGCCGCGGTGACCATGTTGGTCGCGCCTGGACCAATGGAGGAGGCGGCCACCATGATCTGCCGCCGCTTCTTCGCCTTGGCGTAGGCGATCGCCGCCAGCGCCATGGATTGCTCGTTCTGGCCGCGCCAGGTGGGAAGCTGGTCCTGCGCGCTCTCCAGCGCCTCGGACAGGCATGTCACGTTCCCATGGCCGAAAATGGCAAAGACCCCGGCAAAGAGCGGCACGCGCTCGCCGCCGATCTCGGTGAACTGGTTGCACAGATAGCGCACGAGCGCCTGTGCCATCGTCAGGCGGACCGTCGGCATGCTCATTGCGTCTCCTCCCGGAATGATCTGCCGCTGCGATTATTACGGAATACGTATTGACAATTCAACATCCTTGCAATGAAATTTGCTAACTCGTTCTGGGAGGGTCGTGATGCTGACCATCGCCGTTCTCGGCTGCGGACGGATCGGCCGCATGCATGCGGCCAACGTGGCCGCACATCCGCGCACGACGCTGGCGATGGTCTACGACATCCATCGCCCGTCGGCCGAGGATGTCGCCGGCCGCCACGGCGTCTCGGCAGCCGAAAGCGCGGAGGCAGTATTCGCCTCGGACAAGGTGGACGCGGTGCTCGTCGCCACGGCCACGGAGACCCACGCCGATTACATCGAAAAGGCGGTCGCGGCGGGCAAACCGGTGCTTTGCGAGAAGCCGATCGACCTTGATCTGGCGCGGGTCAACCGTTGCGCCGAGGCGGTGCGTGCCAGTTCGGTGCCCGTGCAGATCGGCTTCAACCGGCGCTTCGACCCCGGCCACAGTGCGGCCCGCGCAGCCGCCCATTCCGGTGACATCGGTGATTTGCACCAGGTCATCATCACCTCGCGCGACCCCGGTATGCCGCCGCGCGCCTATTACGAGGCGGCCGGCGGGCTGTTCCGCGACATGACGATCCATGATTTCGACCTGGCTCGTTTCATGCTGGGGGCGGAACCGGAGGAGGTGTTCGCCGTTGGCGGCCGCCTCATCGACCCGCCCCTGATGAACGAACTCGATGACTTCGATACAGCGATGATCGTGATGCGCACGGCCGATGGCCGACAGTGCCATATCAACAACTCGCGCACCGCGACCTATGGCTACGACCAGCGCGTGGAATTGCTCGGCAGCAGGGGCATGCTGATCAGCGGCAACCGCAGGCCGCACGAACTGACCCGTTATTCGGCGATGGGAGCGGGAGGGGGCGAGCCGTATCTCGATTTCTTCATCGAGCGTTATCAGGAGGCCTTCAATGCCGAGATCAGCGCCTTTGTCGATTGCATTGAAAAGGGCGAGCAACCGACGGTGCGTTTCGAGGACGGGCGGCGCGCGCTGATCCTTGCCGAAGCGGCGGCGCGTTCGGCTGCGGAAGGCCGGATGGTGAAGGTCGGCGAGGTCGCGTAGCGCCATGTCGACGACCGCTCCGGCACCCAAGTTTGCGCAAGTCGTCACCTGAGGAGGGGCCGGTGTGATCAGAAACAGACTCAAGCAGATCTGGGCGGAGGACAGGCCGGCGATCAATGGATGGCTTTCGATCGGCAATCCTTTCGTCGCCGAGATCATGGCGGCCCAGGGCTATGACAGCATCTGCATCGATGCTCAGCATGGCGCGCTCGATTATTCCATGGTGCTGCCCATGTTCCAGGCCATGCGCGCGTCCGGCGTGGTGCCGCTGGCGCGTGTGCCCTGGCGCGAGCCGGGCATCGTCATGAAGGTACTCGATGCCGGCGCCTATGGCGTGATCTGCCCGATGATCAACACGCCTGAACAGGCGGCGGAATTTGCCGGCTATGTGCGTTATCCTCCGGCGGGCCAGCGCAGTTTCGGCCCCACAAGGGCGAGTTATGCCGCCGGGTCCGACTATGCTGCCGAGGCCAATGACGAGATCCTGGCCTTCGCCATGGTGGAGACGGCCGAGGCGATGCGCAATCTCGATGCGATCGTCGCCACACCGGGGATCGACGGCATCTATGTCGGGCCCGCAGACCTCACGCTGAGCCTGACCGATGGACGGTTGGCTCCGGGATTCGACCGGGAGGAACAGGAGATCGTCGAAGCGCTGCACCGGATCGTGGCGGCCTGCAAGACGGCCGGCAAGCGCGCGGTGCTGCATTGCGGCACGCCTGAATATGCCGCCCGTGCGATCGGCTGGGGCTACGACATGGTGACGGTCTCGGGCGACACGCGGCTGCTGGCGGGTGCTGCCCGTGCCAGCGTGTCCCGTTTCCGCGCGTTGACCGGAGAGCAGGTAGGCAAGAGCGCGGCGGAGAAGGGTGGTTCCTGATGCCGCACGTGCTGGTGGCGGGCAAGCTGCACCCCAGTGGCCTGGCGCTTCTGGAGGCGGCGCCGGACGTCACCTATGATTACGTGGAGGAGGTGTCCGAGGCGAGCTTCGCACCGCTGATCGGGGCCGCGGAGGGTTTGATCCTGCGTACCCAACCTTTGTCTGCTGCCACGATTGCGCGCGCGGGCAAGCTCAGGATCGTCTCCCGCCATGGAGTCGGCTACGATGCGGTCGATCTGCCCGCGCTCGAGGAGCGCGACATCACCTTGACGGTGGTCGGCGATGTCAACTCCCTCGCGGTGGCCGAGCACGCCATGATGCTGCTGCTCGCCACTGCCAAGAGGGCCGTCCGGGCCGACCGGTCGGTGCGCGCCGGGGACTGGCGCTGGCGCGACTGCCTGCAAGCCCGCGAGCTCGCCGGGAAACGGCTTCTGATCCTGGGTTACGGCCGTATCGGGCGCCATCTGGCGCGCCTGGCGCGCGCTTTCGGCATGGAGGTCGGCGCCTACGATCCGTTTGTCGGCGAAGACGGCTGGACGGAAGACGGCGCGACACCGGTTCGGGCGCTGAAACGAGGTCTCGCCTGGGCCGACATGATCTCGGTGAACGTGCCCAAGGGGGAGCGACCCCTTCTCGGCGGGGAGGAGTTCGCCCGGATGAGGCCGGGCGCCATTCTCGTCAACACGGCGCGCGGCGGCGTGGTAGACGAGCAGGCCCTGGCGGCTGCGCTCGCGTCGGGCCGGCTGGCCGGCGCCGGGCTCGACGTGTTCGAGGACGAGCCGCCGCCGACCGACCATCCGCTGATGGGATTCGATCAGGTTGTCCTGTCGCCCCACATCGCCGGACTGACTGCCGAATGCAGCCAGCGCATGGCTGTCGCCGCGGTCGAAAACGTGCTCGACTTTTTCGACGGCAGGGTGGACCCCGCTCTCGTGGTGAGCCCCACGGAACGCCTGAGGCCGTCGTCTCCTCGCAGAGCGGGCCATGACTGACCGGCTTGTGGCGCCCGGCGGCGGGGCTTCCCATATGCGGGGCGCGTGGCATTGGGAAAACTGCCTGGAGAGCGCCTTCGGTGCTTGACGCCCACCAGCGCGCAACATATTGAACACGTCATTGCCCGGCCGGGCATGGCCTCGTGGCGGAGTGGTTACGCAGAGGACTGCAAATCCTTGCACCCCGGTTCGATTCCGGGCGAGGCCTCCAAATTCTCCGCGGCCGGGTTCAACGGATTTCCTAATTTTACGGCGTATCCCGTTCCGGGCGCGAGATGATCGCGCCGCCGGGGTGGGCCGGGTGGAGCCTGCGTGCGGGCAGCGCGAACTCGCTGCCGCAGGCCTCCACGCAGTGTTTCACCGAAAGCAGCATTTTCCCTTTTTCCAGAAGGAACGTGTCGTAGTCGGCGATGCGCAGGTGGGCGCGCAGGTGAATTTCGAGCCGGTCGCTGCGGATTGCTCTGAAGCGCACCCAGCTCGTGTCTGGTATGACGAGAGGGTGGTCCTCAAAGACTTGGTGCAACCGGGCGAGCAGGTTTCGGAAATCACCGTCGGCGGTGTCTAGGCGGATGCCGATGACCGTGTCGAACATGTGCTGGTCGCGGCGGGTATAGTTGACGATCCTTTCCTTCGCGAATTCCGAGTTGGGAATGCTGACGAGGGTGCGGTCGAGCGCTCTGATCCGAGTCGAGCGGATGCCGATTTCCTCCACGGTGCCCAGGATGTCGCCGCAACGGCAGAAGTCACCCGTACGGGCCGGACGGTCGGCGAAAAGGATCACGCCGCCGATAAAGTTTTCGATCGTCGGCTGGGCCGCCAGCGCGATCGCCAGTCCGCCAATGCCGAGACCGGCCAGAACCCCGAACAGTGGAATGCCTATGGCCGCAGCGGTGTGACTCCACAGAAGCACCGCCAGTGCCAGGCCCAGGACCCGGAAGCCGGCCCGCAGCAGATGCGCATCGAGGCTGCCCGGCAGGATCGAGGGCGATTTGATGATCAGTTCCGCGATCGTCCGGCACGCAATCACCGCGAGCCAGCCCAGGCTGGCGGCGATCAGAAGCTGTGTGGCCGCATCGGCAATGAAGTAGGCTGTGCCGGTGAGGCTGACGAGGTCGAGAACCGCGGTCAGGAAGAGGGCTCCCAGAACGGCCAGCACGAGCGGCAGAACGGCTTGGTGCAAAGTGTCCCAGACGGACACCTCCTCCTCTTCCCCGGTGTGTCGCCAGCGCCATTTTACGGCCAGTGCAACGGCCAGCCCGGCCGCTGCCGTCCACAAGACCAGTGCGAGCCATTGCCAGACCGCGTTGCCGGCGATCGATGCGGTCAGCCATTCCGGTCCATCGTGAATGAAAACGTACCAGACCGGCGGCAGGATTCGCCCGGGCGAGAGGCTGTAGAGGGCATAAGCGTCCACGCTCCCGGAGCGACTCGGCAGGGAACGGACGGCCTTGTAGATCGTGGAAATGCGATCGACCGTGCTGGCGGACACGGCAAACTCGCCCGCATAGCTCTGGCCGTCCTGCTGCACGATGAGAATGCCGGTATCCGGCACTCTCCAGTGCAGGAGGGGCCGACCGGCGGCACTGGCTTCCCGCACGGCCTGGAGATCCGGAAATTCCGTCGTCTCGGGCAGCGGGACGCGGTCGAGCACCTCTTCGAGCTGCAGCACGACTTCCACCTTCGTGTGCGCCAGGATCGCCGGCGGAATCCGAGACAGATCCAGCGCATTGGCGGCGGTGTCGATCAGGATTTCCGCCCGCTCGGCCATCGCCTTGGCCTGCCGCGATGCGAACAGGCCGCCTTCCTCAAGGCGCAGCCGATGGGCTTCGATCACCAAGCTGCCTGCTTCGGCCGCCGCGGATCTGAACGTTTCAAGCGTGGCTCGGGGGCTCGTCAGGTCCTGATGGAGGTAGGGATAGGCCGCGGACGTTTCCTCTGTCCGGGCCGGTGAAGCCGAGGGCAGGGCGAGCGCCACCAAAACGAGCACCACGAGGCGGCGGAAGGCGTGAAGAGGGGCAAGCTTCATCGGACGTTGCAGATTTGAATGGACCTTTGATGCGGCATCAGCCAATGCCGGTTTCCGCAAGATCCGGGTAATGGGCAAAGAAGGATTCGCAGAGCCGGGCGGGCACGCCCTGCAAGTCGCTGATTGACGATCGGGAAGAATTTTGCCACATCCCAGCCGAGTTGTGCGCGGGTGGGAGGCAGGTCGATGTCCGTTTCACGTTCGTGCACATGGTTCGACGATCAGGGGTGCGCGCCGGCGCGCCGGAGACGGGAACGAGGGTGATGAACGCCGATTTTTCCCTGCAGCGCGCCAAGATGATCGAAGGGCAGCTGCGTACGCGCGACGTGACGAATGTCGCGCTCTTGGAAGCCTTTCGCGAGATACCCCGCGAGCTTTTCGTGCCGGGAAGGCGCCGCAACCTGGCCTATATGGACGAGGATCTGGAGATCGCAGCGCCAGCGGGTGGCGCGCCCGCGCGCTACCTCATGGAGCCCGCCCAGTTCGGCCGGCTGGCTCAGCTTGCCGGCGTCCGGCAGTCCGACCTCGTTCTCGATATCGGCGCGGCAAGCGGCTACTCCACGGCCGTCCTGTCGAAGGTCGCTAGTTTCGTGGTTGCGCTGGAATGCGATCCGACACTCGCGGAAATGGCGGCGAGCAGGCTCGCAGAGCTCGACTGCGTCAACACCACGACCGTTACCGGGCCGCTGGAGCAAGGTTATCGGGAAGAAGCACCTTACGACGTGATCTTCGTGGGAGGTGCCGTGGAATATGTGCCCGAGGCGATTCTCGACCAGCTTGGCGAGGGAGGGCGGCTGGTTGCGGTGATCGGCTACGGCAATGCCGCCCGGGCACATCTTTTCCTCAAGGAGGACGGTGTGGTTTCTTCGCGCGCGGAGTTCAATGCCGCGGTGCAGCCGCTGCCCGGTTTCAGGCGTGAGGAGGGGTTTGTATTTTGATGGCGGGTCTGTTGCCTTTGCGCAACGGATTTGATCGAACGGATGATGTAACGTGCTGTCCTGCCGGATTCGCATCATGGGGGTGCGATTCGGGGAGGGGTGCTCGTGGCCGCTGAGGCCAAAAGGCAATCCGCGTGGGACGTCGGCAGGCTGAGGGGCCGGTCGGAATCTGCACGCGAACAGGGGTTTAGATTGGTCGTGTCATTCCTTCGTCGTCGCATTTTGCCTTTGCTGGCTGCTTCCGCAATCGCTCTGACATCCGTACCGGCCGGCGCCGAGACGCTGATGGAAGCGCTGGGCATGGCTTATCAGAACAACTCCAGCCTCAATTCCTCCCGCGCCGGGGTCCGCGTGACCGACGAGGACGTGGCGATCGCCAAGTCCGGTTTGCGCCCGCGGATCCAGGGGACCGGCAGCTTCAGCATCGAGAATCGCGAAGGCGATGAGATCAGGGCCGGCCGCTTCGGGATCACTCTTCGGCAGCCGATCTTCGACGGATTTCAGACACACAACAATGTGCGTGCCGCCGAGGCGCAGGTGCGCGCGGCGGTGGCGGGGCTGCGCAACGAGGAACTGAACACGCTCTTCGACGCCGCTGACACCTATATGGCCGTTATCCGCAACCGCCGGATTGCGGCCTTGCGGGAGCAGAATCTTGAGTTCCTGCAGGAGCAGGTGCGGGCCGCCAACTCACGCCTGGAGGTGGGCGAGGGCACACGAACCGACCTTGCCCAGGCCGAGGCGAGCCGGCAGGCGGCCCAGGCGCAGCTTTCCGCCGCACGCGCCGACGTCGAGGCGAGCGAAGCTCAGTACAGGCAGTTGGTGGGGCAGGAGCCCGGTGCCCTGCAGATGCCTTCACCGCTCACGTCGCTTCTGCCGTCGAGCCTGGATCAGGCGTTGGCCATCGGCCTTGCCGAGCACCCGGCGATCGCCGGCAGGAAACATCAGGTCGACGCGGCGGCCTTCGCCGTCAAATCCGCGGAAGGGGCACTCCTGCCCAATGTTTCGGCCAATGCCAGCGTGGAGAGGAGCTACACCGACCCGACGACCACGCCCGGTGCCGACAACACCACCGATTCGGCCACCATCGGGCTCAGTCTGACCGTCCCGATCTATCAGGGAGGGGAGACGTCGGCGCGTGTGCGCAGGTCGAAGGAATCACTGGGGCAGGCCCGCATCAATGTCGACGTCAGCCGCGATCAGGTGCGCAATGCCGTAACGTCCGCCTGGGCGCAGTATCGGGCGGCAGTCGAGAGCGTGGCGGCAAACCGCGAAACGGTCAATGCGGCGCAGCTCGCCCTCGAAGGGGTCATCGAGGAGCGCAATGTCGGCCAGCGCACCACGCTCGACGTGCTCGACGCGCAAGAGGATGTCATCAACGCGCAGATCGATCTGGCAACCGCCCAGAGCGCCGTGGTCTCGGCGAGCTATGCCATTGCTTCGGCCACCGGCCGGCTCTCGTCTTCCCGGCTGGGGTTGAACGTGGCGAGCTACAAGCCCGAAGAGCACTACAACGCCGTCAAGGACAAGTGGTTCGGCCTGCGTACGCCGGATGGGCGCTGAACGCCCGCGCGCCCTGTCGCCGGCAATCCTGTGCGAAAAGATGTCAAATCCGGCTTGGGGGATTCTCACCCGGCGGTCCCTCCGCTACCCTTGCCTTGATTCGTAAGGGCCTCCCGGCCGCAGCGAACGTCCGCGTCGAGCGGACTGCGGCGGAACAGAAGCGGCGGATATTATAGAATGGCACAGGCAAGCAGCGCGCAGCGCGAACCCTCGATGGAAGAAATATTGGCCTCCATCCGGCGCATCATTGAGGACAATGAAACGGGCCGGCAGGAGGAGAGGGGGCAGGCCGCTTCCGATGCGCCCGCGAGCACCGCCGCAGATGTGGACAGCTTCCATGCCGAGTTGAGAGTGGCTGCGGCCAACGCACAACCCCGGCCCGCCGGCACGGCGGTGAGCGAGGATTTTGAAGAGGCGACCGAGGAACCCGACAGTTCGTGGCGCGAAGACGCAACGGCCGAGGCCGCCGCGTCATCGGCACAGCCTTACCCGCTGGTTGACCAGGAGGCGGATGCTGGATCGTCCGCCGAGGAGGACGCGCCGTCCGCCGACCATTCCGCCTTCCCGATGCGCTCGAGCGAAGCGCCGGAAGCGCCTTACAGTGGCGGGGCGTTCCACCGGGATATCCCGTCCCGGCAAGGCTTGTTCGAGCACGCGCAGCACGCGGTCGAACGCGCCGCGCGGACGGAAGAGGAGGCCGATGCCAGGCCGTCGATGCTGTCGGAGGATACCGGGCGCAAGGTTGCCGCGGCGTTCGGTGAACTCAGCGAGGCGTTCGAAGCGACCCGGCGCAAGAACCTGACGGAGGCCGCCGAAGAGATGCTGCGCCCGATGTTGCAGGAATGGCTGGACAACAATCTGCCGCAGATCGTCGAGAAGCTGGTGCGCGAGGAGATCGAGCGCATCGCCCGCGGCTGACGTTTGCGCTCGCCTCGCGGCCGAGGCGAGCGCGCCGTAGCATTCGATCCCCATGAAAATCGTGATACGCCGCTACCGCACGGGTGACGAGGCACAAGTGTCCGATCTGTGGAGCCGCGCTTCGAAGGCCGCGCACCCTTTCATTCCCGGCGAAGGCGAAGGAGAACGGCTGCGCCTCCTGCGCGACGTCTATCTCGTCCACGCGGAGAACTGGGTGGCCACCGACGCGGATGGGAACGTGGTCGGGCTTCTCGGGCTGCTTTCCACGCACGAGGACGCGGAAGTCGGTGGGCTTTTCATCGCGCCGGAAGCGCAAGGGAAGGGAATCGGCCGACAGCTGATCGCGCACGCGGTCGCGCTCAAGGGAGACCTGCGGCTGGAGGTTTTTGCGCGCAACGAGGGCGCGCGGCACTTTTACCGGCGCACGGGTTTTGAAGAGGACGGCTCGCGCACCGATCCCGACACCGGCTTCGAACTCATCCTGCTGCGGCGCAAGCGCACGTCGGCGCCGAACTGAGCGGCGGCGCGTCGCTTCGGAAAGGCGCGGTTGACTTGCCCAAACCCTTCGGCTTTACACCGGACAGCGAAGTTACGCTGGCCAAGCGCGGATACCCTGATGCTCGAGAAAACCTACGACGCCTCGCGCGTTGAAAAGAGAATCGCCGAACGCTGGGAAGAGGCGGGTGCCTTTGCCGCCGGCGCCGGTGCCGAACCGGATGCCGAGCCCTTCACCATCGTCATCCCGCCGCCCAACGTCACCGGCTCCTTGCATATCGGCCACGCGCTGAACAACACGCTGCAGGATATCATGGTGCGCTTCGAGCGCATGCGCGGCAAGAACGTGCTGTGGCAGCCGGGCATGGACCACGCCGGCATCGCCACGCAGATGGTGGTGGAGCGGCAGCTCATGGAGCAGCAGATCCACCGGCGCGAGCTGGGCCGCGAACAGTTTATCGAAAAGGTTTGGGAGTGGAAGGAGCAGTCCGGCGGCGTCATCATCAACCAGCTGAAGCGCCTCGGTGCCTCCTGCGACTGGTCGCGCGAGCGCTTCACCATGGACGAGGGGCTTTCGCGCGCCGTCGTCGAGGTCTTCGTCACCCTTTACAAGGAAGGGCTCATCTATCGCGACAAGCGGCTCGTCAATTGGGATCCGAAGCTTCTGACGGCGATCTCGGATCTCGAGGTGGAGCAGGTCGAGACCAACGGCCATCTCTGGCATTTTCGTTACCCGATCGAGGGGCTGCGTTTCGACCCCGAGGACCAGAGGACCTATCTCACCGTTGCGACCACCCGGCCGGAGACGATGCTGGGCGATACGGCCGTCGCCGTCCACCCAGAAGACGAGCGCTACAAGCATCTGATCGGCAAGCACGTCGTCCTGCCCATCGTCGGTCGCAAGATTCCTATCATCGGCGATGAATATTCCGACCCGGAGAAGGGAACGGGCGCCGTCAAGATCACGCCGGCGCACGACTTCAACGACTTCGAGGTCGGTAAGCGTCATCGCCTGCGCGCGATCAACATCATGACCGTCGCAGCGGCCATCGACATCCTCGAGAATGACGACTTCCTGGAAGGCTTGGAGCCGAGCGAGGCGCAGCTCCGCCTCTGGGGGGAAATCCACGGGCGCGACCGTTTCGAAGCGCGCAAGCGCATCGTCGAGATGATGGAGGAGGGCGGCCATCTGGGCAAGGTGGAGCCGTATGCCCATACGGTGCCGCACGGCGACCGCGGCGGCGTGCCCATCGAGCCCTTCCTTACCGACCAGTGGTATGTCGACGCCAAGACTCTCGCAAAGCCGGCGATCGCCAGCGTGCGCGAGGGGCGCACCAAGTTCGTGCCGAAGAACTGGGAAAAGACCTATTTCGAATGGATGGAGAACATCCAGCCCTGGTGCATCTCGCGGCAATTGTGGTGGGGGCACCAGATTCCCGCCTGGTACGGCCCCGACGGCCAGGTCTTCGTGGAGAAGGACGAAGAGACGGCGCTCGAGGCAGCCGTCCAGCACTATATTTCCCATGAGGGGCCGTGGAAGGCCTGGGTGGAGGAAAAGCTGGAGAATTTCGCCCCCGGCGAGATCCTCACCCGCGACGAGGACGTGCTCGACACCTGGTTTTCCTCGGCGCTTTGGCCTTTCTCGACCCTCGGCTGGCCGGACAGGACGAGAGCGCTGGAGACCTATTACCCGACCTCGGCGCTGTTCACCGGCTTCGACATCATCTTTTTCTGGGTTGCCCGGATGATGATGACCGGCCTGCACTTCATGGGCGAGGAGCCGTTTCACACCGTCTATGTCCATGCGCTGGTGCGTGACAAGAACGGCGCCAAGATGTCGAAGTCCAAGGGCAACGTCATCGATCCGCTGGAACTGATCGATGAATACGGCGCCGATGCGCTGCGCTTTACGCTCGCCATCATGGCGGCCCAGGGCCGGGACGTGAAGCTCGACCCGGCGCGCATCGCCGGCTACCGCAATTTCGGCACCAAGCTCTGGAACGCCACGCGCTTTGCGCAGATGAACGGCGTCGAGCGCGATCCCGATTTCCGGCCGGAAAACGCGCGGCTCGCCATCAACAGGTGGATACTGACGGAGCTGACACGGGCGGCGCTGGCGGTGACGGAGGGCATCACTTCCTACCGCTTCAACGATGCGGCCGGGGCGGCTTACCGCTTTGTCTGGAGCCTGTTCTGCGACTGGTATCTGGAACTCCTGAAGCCCGTCTTCGCCGGCGAAGACGAGGCGGCCAAGGCGGAGGCGCGCGCCTGCGCGGCCCATGTTCTGGACGAAATCTACAAGCTTCTGCATCCCATGATGCCCTTCATGACGGAGGAGCTCTGGGCGCTGACCGGCGGCAAGGCGGGGCGGGAAGACGTGCTGGCGCTGACACGCTGGCCGATGCCCGATTTCGAGGACGAGGAGGCGGCCGCCGACATAAACTGGCTGGTCGATCTGGTCTCCGGTATCCGTTCGGTGCGCTCGGAGATGAATATCCCGCCGGCGGCGGTCGCCCCCCTGGTCGCCGTCGGTGCTGACGAAACGACGCGCGCGCGCCTTGCCCGCCACGAGCCCGCGATCCGCCGCCTGGCGCGTGTCGGCGAGGTCGGCTTCGCGGGCGAACCGCCCAAGGGCTCGGCGCAGATTCTCCTGGGCGAAGCCACCTTCTGCCTGCCGTTGGGCGAGCTGATCGACCTCGATGCCGAGGCTGCCCGGCTGGAAAAAGAGGTCTCCAAGACGAATGACGAGATCCGGCGTCTGGAGAAGAAGCTCGCGAACAAGAAATTCGTCGCCAACGCTCCGGAGGAGGTCGTCGCTGGCGAGCGTGAGAAACTGACCGGCTTCGAGGAGACGCGGACGCGCCTTCAGGCCGCGCTGGCACGGGTTCGGGAGGCTGGCTGAGGCCGATTCGTCTCCCGAAACGCGATTCACCAGGTTAGCCCTGCGCTTTTTCCCCTCGTCCGGGCGCTGTCTGCCCATGCGCGAGCGACTTTCTGGCCAATTGTGACATTTTCACAACAAATCTTTCTGCGCTTTACGTGGTTTCTCTTCAACTAACTGATCCATATATGTAATTCCTTCAAACTTGTGTTCGTTCCGCGGCCGGAGGTCGTGCCCGAAACAGGAAACGGGGCTTACGTTAAAGTAAGGACACCGCTTCGGCGAGCCGGACCCGACTCATGGTAATTGTGCGGCAAGAGACCCTTGCTATCCTGTCTCCACGAATGGCGAGACACGGGAGGTACGGATGCGTTTCAGCCGTTTCGGGTATTCCTTCTTGGGGGTCGCGCTCGTTGCGGCCAGTGCGCAGGCCGGGGGATTTTCCCGCGGCACGGCGGATACGGATATCCTGTACGACGAGGGGAATTTCAGCTTCCGCGCCGGTGCGATTATCGCCGCGCCGAGGCAAGAATACACGGCCAACCCCGGGGGGAGCACGAGCGGCGGGGTCGTGGGCCAAAACTATCTCGACACATATGTCATTCCGACGGCAGCGGTGAAGTTCGGGTTTTCAGAGAACCTGGCTTGCGCCGGCACCTATACCCACTCGAACGGCGCATCCTCGAGCTATGACGTTCCCTACGGCTTGAGCGGCAGGCTCTCGGAGGTATTCACCGTGTCCGAGTTCGGGGCCACCTGCGCGGTGTTTTTCGATATGGGCCGAGGCCGGCTGTCGGTCCTGGGTGGCGCTTTCCTCGAAAGCTTCGACTATTCGCTGGAGGCGATGCCCACGCTGCCCGTTCTCGGGGCGGTTCCCGTCAATGTCGGCCTGGATAGCCAGGCCTATGGCTGGCGTGCCGGCGTCGGCTATGAAATTCCCGATATCGCGTTCCGCGCACAGCTTCTCTACCGCTCGGGTACGACCCACTCCGCCACCGGTTCGGGCAACACACCGCTTTTCCCGGGCAGCCTGCCGGCCTATGGATCCGGCGAACTGCCGCAGAGCGTCGAGTTGAAGCTGCAGTCGGGGATCGCCCCCGGCTGGCTTGCCTTCGGGTCGGTCAAATGGACTGACTGGTCGGTCAACGAAACGCTCGATCTCGTGGTCGATGCCAGTGCGCTCGGACTCGGCAGCCTCGACAGCCTGAATCAGTACTACTGGCGTGACGGATGGACCATCACCGCGGGGATCGGGCACACCTTCACCGAAAACATCTCGGGTTCCCTCAGCGTCCAGTGGGATCGTGGCGTGAGCACGGGATACGACTTGCGCGGTGACAAGTGGCTGGTCGCGGCCGGCGCCCGTTTTCAGGATGAAATGGGCGGTGAATTGCGCCTCGGCGCCGGTGTTTCGCACCTGGCCGCGGTCGACATCACGAAAGGGCTCGAAGCGGGCGCCGCGGTCGATTCGGGCTGGGCGGCCATTTTCTCGGCCTCATACGCCGTCCGCTGGTAGATCAGCGTCGAACGCGACGGAACCCGGCGGCAACGCCGGGTTTTTCCTTAGGTCAGTTCACCGTTTCGCGGAAAAACGGTGAACTGATCCAACCATTCTTCCAGCCAATTCCGGACGGAAGACCGGCTTCCACTTTTCCTGGAACTGCTCTCTTGCCTGCCTCTTCAGGCCGGCCGTTCGCACGCGTAGAGCCCCTCTAAAACTGTCATTTGCCAACTGTGTTGCAAAGGCAACAGTTTCTAAAGATGCAACGGTGTAGAAAGCGGCGGGGGCGGAAATGCCAACTTCCCGCCATAAAACAGGCGCACCGAAATGAACCTCGGCGCGCAACGAAACCATCAGCGTGTCAGGAAGCCGCCGTTCGCGGTGAAGGTGATCATGGACGCATGGGCAAATTTGAAGCAGAAACTCCCCAGCCGTCATGTGACGGTCGGACCGGCGCGTGCGCCCCACAGGTCCTATCTCTATGCGATGGGCCTGTCTCCCGAGGAGATCGCGCAGCCGTTGGTCGGTGTTGCGACCTGCTGGAACGAGGCGGCTCCCTGTAATATTTCCCTGATGCGCCAGGCACAGGTGGTGAAGAAGGGCGTGGCGGCGGCCCATGGCACGCCGCGCGAATTCACCACCATCACCGTGACCGACGGCATCGCCATGGGACACCAGGGCATGAAGGCCTCCCTGGTTTCGCGCGAGGTGATCGCCGACTCGGTCGAGCTGACCATGCGGGGTCATTGCTACGACGCGTTGGTCGGTCTCGCGGGTTGCGACAAGTCCCTTCCGGGCATGATGATGGCGATGGTGCGCCTCAACGTGCCTTCGGTCTTCATCTATGGCGGCTCCATCCTGCCGGGCTCCTATCGCGGCCGCGACATCACGGTGCAGGACGTCTTTGAGGCCGTTGGACAGCACTCCGTGGGCGGCATTACGGATGAAGAGCTGACCGAAATCGAACAGGCGGCCTGTCCGTCGGCCGGCTCCTGCGGCGCCCAGTTCACCGCCAACACCATGGCCACCGTCGCCGAGGCTATCGGTCTGGCGTTGCCTTATTCCTGCGGCGCGCCGGCGCCTTACGAGATGCGCGACCGCTTCAACTACGCCTCGGGCGAGAAGGTGATGGAGTTGGTGGCCCAGCAGATCCGCCCGCGCGACATCATCACCCGCAGGTCCCTGGAAAACGCGGCCGCCGTGGTCGCCGCCTCGGGCGGCTCGACCAACGCGGCGCTGCACCTGCCGGCCATCGCCCATGAGGCGGGTATCGCCTTCGACCTCTTCGACGTGGCGGAGATCTTCAAGAAGACGCCCTACATCGCCGATCTGAAGCCGGGCGGCAAATACGTGGCCAAGGACATGTTCGAGGCCGGCGGCATTCCGCTTCTGATGAAGACGCTTCTGGAGCACGGTTACCTGCACGGCGATTGCATGACCGTCACCGGCCGTACGCTGGCCGAGAACATGGCGCATGTGCGCTGGAACGATGCGCAGGACGTGGTGCGTCCGGCCGACCGACCGATCACCCCGACAGGCGGCGTCGTCGGCTTGAAGGGCAACCTGGCGCCCGACGGGGCGATCGTGAAGGTCGCGGGTATGAAGAATCTGCGTTTTTCCGGCCCGGCGCGCTGCTTCGATTCGGAAGAGGCGTGCTTCGCCGCCGTCAACGAGCGCCGCTATCGCGAGGGCGAAGTGCTGGTCATCCGCTACGAGGGTCCCAAGGGTGGCCCGGGTATGCGGGAGATGCTGGCCACCACCGCCGCCCTATATGGCCAGGGCATGGGCGACAAGGTGGCGCTCATCACCGACGGCCGGTTCTCCGGCGCGACACGCGGGTTCTGCATCGGCCATGTGGGGCCGGAGGCCGCGATCGGCGGACCCATCGGTCTTCTGCGTGACGGCGACGTGATCACCATCGACGCGGTGGCCGGCACGATCGATGTCGCGCTCGGCGAAGAGGAACTGGCGGCACGGCTGAAAGGCTGGACACCGCGTGAAACGGACTACCGGTCGGGGGCGCTTTGGAAATACGCGCAGACGGTCGGCTCCGCCCGCCACGGCGCCGTTACGCATCCAGGGGGCGAGAAAGAGACGCACTGCTATGCGGACATCTGAGCAATTCGCCGGAAGCCTCCTGGTCGGTGCCCTGGTGCTGTTCGGGGCCGTGGGACCGGCGGCGGCCCTCGACGAGAAGGCCGTCGTCAAGCAATCCGAGCGCAGCCCTTGGGACGTCTTCCGCTTCGGCTTTTCGGCCTACAAGAAGGGCAAGAAGGAAGAAGCGGTGGAAGCCTATCGCTACGCCGCTGAAAACGGCCAGGTGGGCGCGCGCTGGAAGCTCGCCCGCATGTATGCCGAAGGCGACGGGGTAACACGTAACCATTACGAGGCTTTCAAGTTCTTTTCCGCGGTGATCCAGCACGAGGTGCACCCCGGAAGCCGGGACGAGACCTATATCTCCGATGCGCTGGTCGCCATCGGTCGTTATCTGAAGAACGGGATCCCGGATACACCCGTGGTGGCCAACCCCGCCGCCGCCCAGGAATATTTCATGCGTGCCGCGGCCGCCTACCGCAATCGTGAGGCGCAGTACGAGCTCGGCCAGATGCTGCTCTCGGGCGAAGGCGGGACCCGCAATGTCCAGCAGGCGGCGCGCTGGCTTCAGCTTGCGGCGGAAAAGGGGCATGCCGGCGCCCAGGCGACGCTCGGCAATCTCCTGTTTCAGAGCGGCAACAGCGAGCAGATCGTCCTCGGGCTGGCCTTGCTGACGAGTGCTCTCGAAAATGCCGCGCCGGCTGATGTGCCCTGGATCCGCGACATGCAGGAACAGGCTTTCGCGCTTGCCGGCGAAGCCGACCGGCGCACGGCGATCGCGCTCGCAGACGACATTCGCGAAAACGGCCTGAAATAGACCCGGTCAGGCGGCCGCAAGCGCCAGATCCGCAACCACCGGAACGTGGTCGGACGGTTTTTCCCAGGCGCGGGTGTGCTTCTGGACGGAGGCGGACAAGAGGCTGTCCGCCGCTTCCGGCGACAGCATCAGATGGTCGATCCGGATGCCGTTGTTCTTCTGCCAGGCGCCCGCCTGGTAGTCCCAGAAAGTGTAGGTGCCCGGATCGTCGGTGACGGCGCGCACAGCGTCGGTCAGGCCAAGATGGGCAAGCATGCGGAAGGCTTGCCGGCTTTCCGGCTGAAACAGAGCATCGTCCAGCCAGGCTTCGGCGTTCCTGGCGTCTTCAGGCTGGGGAATGACATTGTAGTCGCCGGCAAGCACCAGCGGCTCCTCCAGCTTGAGCCGCGCCTTCGTCCAATGCTCGAGCCGATCCATCCAACCCAGCTTGTAGGCGAATTTTTCACTGGCGACGGGATTTCCATTGGGAAGGTAGAGGGAGGCCACGCGCAAGGCGCCCGAGGCGGTGGAGAACACGCCTTCGATGAAGCGCGCCTGCTCGTCGCCGTCATTGCCGGGGAGCCCGCGGCTCACCTCGTCGAAACGCAGCTTCGACAGGATTGCCACGCCGTTGAAGCCCTTCTGTCCGTGCGTCTCGACATGATAGCCGAGCGCCTCGATCGGTTCGCGCGGGAACTGCTCGTCGACTGACTTGATCTCCTGCAGGCAGACGATGTCGGGATCGGCATCTCCCAGCCAGTGCAGGAGATTTTCGATGCGCGCCTTCACGCCGTTGATGTTCCAGGTGGCGATCTTCATGAAAATTGACCTCGTATGCCGGCAGTGCCGCGCACAGTAATCCAATCGCCCCGGCCGTCAAACCGCTTATCCGACACGCTCCCGGCAGACGACCGACACGGAAGGGAACATGTCGTTCCCCGCCGGCGTTGGACTGCGCGGCCGGAATGAGACAGGCCCCAAGGCAGGAGAAGGATATGCGGTTCGTTTTGCTCGCACTCGGGACCTTCGGGCTCTATCGTTTCCTCAAGTGGCGGAAGGAGCGCCACGGGCGGTCGGCGCTTCTTTCCGACATGCGCGGGGAAGGCGGACCGCGCGGCGCAGCGCCGGTGCATGTCACCTACGAGGTGGTCGAGCACGATGGTGGCTGGGCCTACAAGGTGGACGACGTCTATTCCGAAACCTTCGCGACAAGGCGCGAGGCTGACAGCGCCGCCCGTCAGGCAGCGGCCGCCCATGAGAGTGCCGGCAGCGACACGTTCATCCAGTACCAGGACGGTGAAGGCCGCTGGCATGAGGAAACCGAACCGGGAGAGGACCGGCCCGAGACGGAGGTGCGGGGCAGGCCGGCCACCGGCTGACGAGAAGGAAGGACGAGAAGATGGCCAACGACCGCGAGCCGAGGCGCTGGAGAATGGACAGGCGGGTGCTGGTCGCGGCGGCGATTGTGGTGGTGGTCGTTCTCGCGCTTTTCCTGTTCTTCGACTTCGGCTACCGCACCGCTCCCGATACCACGTCGGGCGGCCCCGATGCCCGCTACAGCGCTCCGATGGAGACGGAGGAGACGCGTCCCACGACACCGCAAGACGAATGAACAACGCCTGGAACGACGGCAGCCATTCGTCAGTTGAGACCATGCGAGCGGAGGAAGGGACTTGCGTATCGTCGATACAGTCATCGCACGGGAAGGCGACAACAGCATTTGGGCCAATGTCGTCTTTGTCGGGGATGGCGGTGAGACGGTTTCGGTGCGTTTGGCCTGTCCGTCTTCCGGCAGTGGCGAGATGGGCCGCAGCCGCATCATCGAGCGTGCGATGAAGCTGCTCCAGGGACTCCTTGCGGCGGAATTGCCCGACCGCTTTCCGCGGTCCGCCCAGGTGCAGCGCTTTGGCGTCACCGAACAGACCGGCAGCAATGACGAGCGCTGGCGTGGTAATTCCTCCGGAGAGGAGTAGGCGTTGACAGAGGCGACCACCAGGGCCGGCGGAGGGCCGGAGGGACCGCAGGCGCCGGGCGCGGCGTTCTGGTTGCTATTTGCCATCGCAACCATTCTGATCGTGACAGCCCTGCGGCAGACCGCCTGGATCACCTCGACGCTCGCAATGGCTTTCTTTGCCGCACTTGCGGTCTGGCCGGTCGACTCCTGGATCAGTCGGCACATGCCGCGCCCGCTCGCGTGGATCGGCCATGCGGCCGCGCTGGCGGTCATGGTGTCAGTCCTCGTGCTATTCTCGCTGGGCATTCTCTTTGCCGCGCGCCAGTTGGCAACCGGGCTCGCGCGCTATCAGACCGCGTTGCAGCAATTCGCCGATCGGATCGGCCAGTGGATGGCCGTGGCCGAAGAGCAGGGCGGTGGCGACACGCCGGTCGTCGAACGCCTGATCGATCCGCTTATGTCGCTTGCGACCACCGTCGTCCAGTCGATCTGGAGTTCCGGGGGAATTCTGACCCTGCTCTTCTTCCTGGTCTTGTTGATGCTCGTGGAAACGCCGTCCTATATGGCGAAGGTCTCCGCCGCCACATCGCAAACCAAGGGCCGGTCATTTTACCACGCGGTCGAGGCGACGGCCTCCCGGTTCCGCCGCTACCTCGTGGTGCGGACGGTGCTCGGCGTTGCAACGGCGCTTCTGTATATGTCCTGGATTTGGTGGTGGGGGCTTGATTTCGTTCTGGTGTGGGGGCTTCTGGCTTTCCTGCTGAACTTCATTCCCACGATCGGCTCCTTGATCGCCGGGGCCCTGCCGGTGGGACTTGCCTTTCTTCAACGTGATCCCGCGACGGCGTTGATCATTGCCGCCGGGCTGATCGTCATCGAGCAGGTGATGGGCAACTACGTCGACCCCAGGCTGCAGGGACGGCAATTGTCGCTTTCGCCGCTTGTCGTCCTGGTGGCTCTGATGTTCTGGACCTGGGTGTGGGGGCTTATGGGTGCGCTTCTCGCGGTTCCCATGACGATGGCTATCACCATCGCCTTCGCGCGGGTGAAAACGTTGCAGCCCATCGCGCTCTTTCTTTCAAACGCGAAAAACCTGGACGAACTGCGGGCGGTTACCGATTGAAAAAGGACCGCCGGGGCGGTCCTTTCGCCTCAGTCCCGCTCCCAGGGCGGCACCCAGTCCCTGAGCCAGTCCGGCGCATCTTCGCGGTCCCGGCCACGGTTCCGGTCGCGGCCACGGTCGCGCCACCCGGCATGACGATCGCGATCCCGCCGCCAATCCCGGTCCCGCCGCCAATCCCGGTCCCGGTCCCACCGGTCGCGGTGACGCCAGCGTCGATCGTACCAGTCCCGGTCCCGGTCGAACTCGAAACGAATGATGGGAACGCCGATCCCGACGCCGACTTGCGGCAAAGGTTGCCGATAGCCGCCTTCGAGATAGGCGAGATAGTTGCCCGACACCCAGCCGGAAGGACCGGCCCAATCGACGCGGCACCAGTTGTATCCGCGCAGGCAGCCGTCCACGTCGACACGATAGCCGTTGGGGATCGTCGCGATGCGTTGATGACCCGTGCCCGGCCCGCTCCGCACGTTGAGATCCGCCGTCACCATGGCCGGCACCGCCAAAGCCGCGCCGGGAAGGAGAATCCCACCGGCGAAGACGGCGGCTTTGAGCATTCTCTTCAGCATCGGTCCAAACTCCTCGGTATTCCTCTTCAGTATAACCGCTATGCGGGGCCGCGGTTCCGAAGTTCCACAGGAAAGAGGATCGCAAAGTTGCTGAATGAAAAGGCGAAAGCGCTGCTTCCGGTGCCGGGGAAGCTCAGATCGAGAAGCTCGTTCCGCAGCCGCAGGATGCGACGGCATTCGGATTCCTGATCTGGAAGGACTGGCCGATCAGATCGTCGACGAAATCGATGACCGAGCCGCCCATATAGACCAGGGAGAGCTCGTCGATCAGCACCGTCGCGCCGTCCTTCTCGATGATGGAGTCGTCGTCGTTGCGGCTCTCCACGAGGTCGAACTTATAGGAGAAGCCGGAGCATCCGCCGCCCTCCACGGACACGCGGAGCGCCATCTTGCCGGGTTCGTCCTTGAGAATCTGCACGATGCGTTTGGCCGCCGCCTCGGTGAGATCGACGCCCTTCATATCGGTCTTCGCATCAATGCCCATGGGAGGTCACCTTGCTTTCACACACGGATCATAGGTATGAACGCTGAGACGGCAAGTCAACAAGCGGCGGACATGGCAGGCCCGGCAGATCTCGACGGCATCGGCTTCGGCTACCGGCCGCGCGCGGCCTACGCCTGCGATCCGGCACGCTCGCGCGGGCGGTTCCACCCGGAACCCGAAAGTCGGACCCGCACGCCTTTCCAGCGTGACCGCGACCGAATCATTCATTCCACCGCCTTTCGCCGCCTGAAGCACAAGACCCAGGTCTTCATCGCCCATGAGGGTGATCACTACCGCACCCGGCTCACCCACTCGATCGAGGTGGCGCAAATCGCCCGGGCGCTGGCGCGCGCGCTGTGCTGCGACGAGGATCTGGCCGAGGCCGTGGCGCTGGTGCACGATTTCGGACATACCCCTTTTGGCCACACGGGCGAGGAGGCGCTAAACGACGAAATGGCGCCCTGGGGCGGCTTTGACCACAACGCGCAATCGCTGCGCGTCGTGACGCGGCTGGAGCGACGCTATGCCGAATTCGACGGGCTCAATCTCGCATGGGAGACGCTGGAAGGACTGGTCAAGCACAACGGACCGCTGACCGACAGGGACGGCAACGGGCTCGAGGAGCCGGTGCCGCGCGCCATAAGCGCCTATTCGGCGCTGCACGATCTCGAGCTTGACCGCTTCGCGAGCCTGGAGGCGCAGTGCGCGGCGATCGCCGACGACATCGCCTATGACGCGCATGACATCGATGACGGATTGCGCTCCGGACTGATCACGCTCGACATGCTGTGCACGGTGGCGCTGCCTGGCCGCATCCTCGACGCGGTCAAGGAACGCTATCCCGATCTCGATCCGGTCCGCACGGGCCATGAGCTGATGCGCCGGCAGATCACGCTGATGGTTGAGGACGTGATCGCGACGGCGCGCGCCAATCTCGGCGTCCTGAATCCTCGTTCAGTCGACGAGGTGCGCGATGCCGGGCGCACAATCGTCGCATTTTCGCCCCGAATGGCGGCGCAGGAGAAGGAACTGAAATCCTTCCTCTACGCCAATCTCTACCGTCACCCGGACGTGCTGGCCGTACGCAGCCGCGCCGACCGCGTGGTGCGCGAGCTGTTCGATGCCTACTTCGCCGATCCGCGCAAGATGCCGGAGGGGTGGCGCGAAGGGCTCGACCGGGCGGAGGCGCGCATCAAGGCGCGCGCCGTGGCCGATTTCCTGGCCGGCATGACCGATACCTACGCCTTGAAAGAACACGAGCGCCTGTTTGACCGTTCTCCGGATTTGCGATAGGGCGCAAGCGGTTTGTGGCGGCGTGCGCCCAGCCGATGGTATCTTGATCCGGGACATCTCCCCATGAACATTTTCGCCGATTTTTCCGATCGGGTCCTCAATGCCGTGAGGGCGCTCGGCCTTGAAGCCCAGGAAGGCAGGACGCTCGACTTCTCGCGTGTCACCATCGAGCCGCCCCGCGATCCCAGCCACGGCGACCTGGCCACCAACGCCGCGATGGTTCTTTCCAAGGCCGCGGGCGAAAACCCGCGCGCCCTTGGTGAGCGACTGGCGGCGGTCCTTGCCGAGGATCCGGACGTGGCCGAAACCAGCGTGGCCGGCCCCGGATTCGTCAATCTCAGGCTCGGCGACGGTTTCTGGCAGGCGCGGCTTGGCGAAATGCTGGGATTGGCCACCGACTACGGCCGCTCGCAGGTGGGTGCCGGGCACAAGGTCAATGTCGAGTTTGTCTCGGCCAATCCCACCGGCCCGATGCATGTCGGCCATTGCCGCGGTGCCGTGGTGGGCGATGCCCTGGCCAATCTCCTGTCCTTTGCCGGGTACGACGTCACCAAGGAGTACTACATCAACGACGCCGGTGCGCAGATCGACATGCTGGCACGCTCGGTGATGTTGCGTTACCGGCAAGCGCTGGGCGAGGACGTGGTCGATATCCCCGAAGGCCTCTATCCGGGCGATTATCTCGTGCCGGTCGGCCGGGCGCTCGCCGAGGAGTTCGGAACGAAACTGCTCGAAATGCCCGAGGTGGACGCGCTGGTCATCGCCAAGGACCGCGCTATTGACGCCATGATGGCGTTGATCCGCGACGACCTCGCGGCCCTCAACGTGCACCACGACGTCTTCTTCTCCGAACGCTCGCTGCATGCCGGCAATGGCGGGGCGATCCGTTCGGCCATCAACGACCTGACCATGAAGGGGCACGTCTACAAGGGCAAGCTGCCGCCGCCCAAGGGGCAGCTTCCTGAGGACTGGGAAGACCGCGAGCAGACGCTCTTCCGCTCCACGGAGGTGGGGGACGACATCGACCGGCCGCTGATCAAGTCCGACGGCAGCTTCACCTATTTCGCCGCCGATGTGGCTTACATGAAGGACAAATACGCGCGCGGCTTCGAAAAGCTGATCTATGTGCTGGGGGCCGACCATGGCGGCTATGTAAAGCGCCTGGAAGCGCTCGCGCGGGCGATCTCCGGCGGCGAACTGGAGCTCACGGTTCTGTTGTGCCAGCTCGTCAAGCTCTACCGCGGCGGCGAGCCGGTGCGCATGTCGAAGCGGGCAGGGGAGTTCGTCACGCTGCGCGACGTCATCGACGAGGTGGGGCGCGATCCCGTGCGCTTCATGATGCTCTACCGCAAATCGGATGCGCCGCTCGACTTCGATTTCGCCAAGGTCACCGAGCAGTCCAAGGACAATCCGGCCTTCTACGTGCAGTATGCCTCGGCACGCTGCCACTCCGTTTTCCGCCAGGCACGCGAGCAACTCGGCGTCGACCGCTTCGATCGCGAGGCCATGCGCAGCGCGCTGCACCGGCTCAAGGACGAGGGCGAGATCGCGCTTATCCGCAAGCTGGCAGAGTACCCGCGTCTCATCGAAAGTGCCGCCGAGGCGCTGGAGCCGCACCGCGTCGCCTTCTACCTCTACGACCTCGCCAGCCAGTTCCATGCACAGTGGAATCGGGGCACCGAGACAGACGACTTACGATTTGTTAAAGTTAACGATCCAGAGTTAACCCGCGCTAGGCTGGGTTTGGTGCAGGCCGTTGGCGACGTGGTGAGTTCTGGATTGGCGCTCGTGGGGGTGGATGCGCCGGCAGAAATGCGCTGAAATCGCAGGCGGAAAACTGTCACCTTTTGCCCACAATGCGCTGATAGGGCCAACTTCAAGTGTGACGTCGCCGGCGTCCGACCGAGTGTGGGAAAAGGCATGGCTGACAGCAATTATTCGAACGCGGCGGATCGGAACGATCTGACCCAGGACGACCCCTTCGCGGAACTGACGCGAATTATGGGGCACAATCCGCGCCCGGACTCACGCCCGGCGGCGGAGGAGCAGCCGGCGGACGATCTCGCGCTCGAACTCGAGAACGAACTGATGGGCGGGCTCGACGAGAACGAACCCGACGCCCCGCAGGAGGGCGAGGCCTTTACCCTCCATCCTGCTGTGCCGCAAGAAGAACAGCCTGTCGAGTCAGGCATTTCCGAAATCGAGCCGGTCGAGCCGCATTTGCCGCAAGATGTTGCGTCCGCGCAGGCGTATGCCGAACCCGCACGGGAAGCCGAGGCGGAGATGTCGGGGTTTGCCGATTCCGAACTGGATGCCGCCCTCGAGGCAGGCCGGGATCAGGCCTTCTCGGCAGATGATGAAGCGTCCGTTCCCGCCCAGCCGGAATTTCCTCAGGATGGTTTTGGCGCGCCGGATGCGAGCGCGCCGCGGCAGGAGGGATTCGGGGAAGGCGATGGCGAGGTTGAGCCCTTCGTGATCCGCGAGGAGGATTTCGCCGCGCTCGATTCCGATTTCACTTCTCCCGAAAGCGCTGGTGACGAAGTTTTCGCCGACAGAGCCGAGCCCGCTTCGCTGGAGGCGGCCCTGTCGTTCGCGTCTTTTCAGGAGGCGGAGGCGCCGCAACGGCAAGACGTGACCGCCGAGACCGATCCCGAGCCGTTGCCGGCAAGCATCTTCACCGCCGCCGATGCCGCCACGGCAACCTATCGTCTGGCGCCGGAACTGGAGCTTCCCACCGGGCGGGAGGATACGGCACAGGCAGAAGAGCCTGCGCCGTTGCCCGAATCCACCGACGACAGTTCCGGTGGAGCGTTCGGTGACTGGTCGCTGGAGCACATATTCGGCGGTAGTGACAAGCCGCATGTCGAGGAACTTTCCGCGCAAGCGGACGATCCCCAGGAAGCGCTGCCTTATGCGGGCGCGGCGGAACTGCCCCCCGAGGTCGAGACCGTCGACGTTCCCGAGGAGGCGGTCGCTGTTGCCGACACGCTCGACATTCCGGACGTCCCCCATCGCGAGGAGGTAAAGCCGGCGGCGGAACTCGACGAGATCGACGAACTGCTGGCGGGCGCCTTCGGCGAGACGGGCGATCTGCCGGAAGTTTCGGAGGCGAACTGGAAGGAAACCGAGCCGGCGGCGATCGATGCTGCGCCTGCTTCCTCCTCCGAGGACGAACGGCTTGACGAATTTCTGGCTGCCGGCATTGCGGCGGGGCTGGGGGTCGCCGGCACGGCGGCCAACGCTTCCAGGCCGGCCGAAGCGACCTATCCGGAAGACCTGAACGGGGATTTCACCGAGACCTATTCCCGCGACTGGGAGCACCTGCCGGAACAACCTGTCGGGGCAGGATTGGCGCCAGCGCCTGGGATCGAACCTCCCGTCGAAACCGAACGTGGCCGTTCCGGATCGCGGGCGCTCCTGGCGGCCGCCGTGGCGGGCGGTGTCGTCATCCTCGGCGGAGTGACGGTATTCGCGCTGACATTCAATGGCGGCGAATCCTCCGGTCCCGTGCTGGTGAAAGCGGATAACGAGCCGGTGAAGGTGCAGCCGGAGGATCCCGGCGGGACCGTCATTCCCAATCAGGACAACCAGGTCTACAAGCGCGTTTCCGGAGAGGAAGCGGGCGATGCCGTTCCGGCGCAGGCGGAGCTCGTCTCCACCGCCGAGGAACCGCTCGACCTCCCGGGCGTGACGGGTTCGTCCGGCGCGACCCCCGCCGTGATGGAGGGCGGTTCGGACAAGCGCGAGGACCGTCTGGACAATTCGCTCGAGGAAGCCGCCGCGGGCGAAACGGAAGTCGCAGCACTCGCGCCGCGCCGTGTCCGCTCCCTGGTGGTGCGGCCCGACGGCACGATGGTGCCGCGGGAAATGCCCGAGCCGCAGGAGACTGCCTCGGCCTCTGCCGGAGAGCAATCGGCCTCTGCCGGAGGGCAAAGTGCGGCGGCGGACGGCAATGCGCCCGACAATGCCGAGACGGCGGCGGTGGATACCGCCGGTGCAACCGAGACGACGGACGTTCCGATCCCGAATTCGGCTCCCATTCCACCCTCGCGCCCGGCCAACATCGCCAGCACACAGCAGCAGCCGAGTGGGCAGGCTTCGCAGGCCGCGCAATCGAATTCGGCGCCGACGCAGGTAGCGGCTGCTGAACCGCAGCCGGTCCAGCCCTCGGCGGCCGCATCCGGCTGGTCGGTGCAGATCGCCTCCCAGCCCTCCGCGCAGGATGCGCAGCAGTCCTACCAGGAACTGGCGCAGCGTTACGGCAATCTTCTGCAGGGCAGGGGCGTCAACATCGTCAAGGCCGATATTGCAGGGAAGGGGACGTACTACCGGGTGCGCATCCCGTCCTCCTCCAAGGACGAAGCCGTCCGGCTCTGCAGCCAGTTGAAGTCCGCCGGCGGAAACTGCTTCGTCTCGCAGTAGTGCTGTCCCTCAGGCGGGGAGGCCGGCAGGACCGGGCGTGTCCAATCCGGGCAGATCCGGCTATGCTTTTGGCATGAGCGAATCAAAGGCGATGATTCTCGGGGCCGCCGGCACCCGGCTCGAGCGCGACGAAGCGGCTTTCTACCGCGACGAGCGACCTTGGGGCTTCATCCTGTTTGCACGCAACATCGCCGAGGTCGAGCAGGTGCGCGATCTCGTCGCCGCGATGCGCGACAGCACCGGACGGGAGAACGCGCCGGTCTTCATCGATCAGGAGGGTGGGCGCGTGCAGCGGCTGCGCCCGCCGCTGGCGCCCGACTATCCGCCGGCAGCGGCACTCGGCGCGCTCTACGATCAGGACCGGGAAGCCGGCTTGCATGCCGCCTGGCTGATGTCGCGCCTGCACGCCTTCGACCTGGCGCGGCTCGGCGTATCCGCCGACTGCCTGCCTGTGCTCGACGTGCCGCAGCCCGGTGCCCATGACGTCATCGGCGACCGTGCCTATGGCGGCGATCCCGAAACCGTCTCCATGCTCGGGCGTGCGGCGGCGGACGGTCTCATGGCCGGCGGCGTCCTGCCCGTGATGAAGCACGTGCCGGGCCACGGCCGCGCCGGCGCCGACAGTCACCTGGCGCTGCCGCGCGTCGAGGCTTCGCTGGAGGCGCTGCGCGCCCGTGACTTCGTCCCCTTCAAGGCATTGAACGACCTGCCCATGGCGATGACGGCGCATGTCGTTTATTCGGCAATCGATTCCGAGCATCCGTCGACCACCTCATCCCGCGTGATAGACGACATCATCCGCGGCGAAATCGGCTTCGACGGGCTCCTGATGAGCGACGACATGTCGATGAAGGCGCTTTCTGGGGATTACGGCGCGCGCACGGCGGCGATCCTTGCAGCCGGGTGCGATGTCGTTCTTCATTGCAACGGCGCGATGGCCGAAATGCGGGCCGTCGCCCAACGAACGCCGGCTTTGTCCGGCAAGGCTCTGCTGCGCGCGGAGCGGGCCCTTGCCGCGGCGGGCGTCGGAGAACGCATGGACGAGACTGCGCTGCGAGCGGAGTTTTTATCGCTCATCACCGCCGCGGTTTAGACGCGACGAGAAGGAAACGGCTGAAATGGCCGAGGCGAAACAGAAAGCGGGAGACCAGGACGGGGCGGGCAAACCCATCCCCATGGACAAGCTGTGGGCGCCCGAGAGCGAGGAGCGGGGCGTCTCCGAACCAGCCTTGACCGTCGATGTCGAGGGTTTCGAGGGGCCGCTGGACCTGCTCCTGCATTTGGCTCGCAACCAGAAGGTGGATCTTTCGCGCATCTCCGTCCTGGCGCTCGCGGAGCAATATCTTCAGTTCATCGAACGCGTGCGGCAGATGCGCCTGGAGCTTGCCGCCGACTATCTCGTGATGGCGGCCTGGCTCGCCTACCTCAAGTCGCGCCTGCTCATCCCCAAGCAGCAGGATGACGAGGAGCCTTCCGGCGAAGAAATGGCAGCGCTCCTGCAATTCCGGCTGAAGCGGCTGGAGGCGATGCGCGATGCGGCGGCGCGGCTCGTCAACCGCAACCGGCTGGGACGGGACGTGTTCGCCCGCGGCATGCCCGAGCCGGTGGTCGTCCAAAAGCGGAGCGACTATTCGGCGACGCTCTACGACCTGTTGACCGCCTATGCCGGCCAGCGCCAGCGCCGCGCCATCACCAGCGTCCAGATCGCCAAGCGCGGAGTATGGTCGCTGAAGCAGGCGCGCGAGATCCTGATCCGCCTGATCGGCGAGTTCTCGGAATGGACGACGCTCGACCGGTTTCTTATCGCCTATCTGACACAGCCTGAAGACCGGCGCACCGCGGTCGCCAGCACCTTCGCCGCCTCCCTGGAACTGGTGCGCGAGGGTACGCTGCAGATCCGCCAGAACGAGCCCTTCGCGCCGCTTTACATGCGCAATGCCGCCGAGGCAGCCCACCAAGAGCGGAAGACCCCATGAACGACAGCGGCAACGTGGTTCCATTCCGTGCCGAGGACGAGGGACCGGCGGGGGAGCTCGATCGGCAGGCGGAAGGACATGGCATTTCCTTCGCCGAAGCAAAGCGCATGGCCGAAGCGCTGGTCTTTGCCAGTGCCGAACCCGTCTCCTCCAAGGCGCTCGCCGCGCGGTTGCCGGACGGTCTCGACATCGGCGCGGTCATGGAGGAATTGAAGAGCGATTATGCCAGCCGGGGCGTCAATCTGGTGCGAGTGGCGGACTGCTGGGCCTTCCGCACGGCCGATGATCTCGCCTTTCTGCTCAGCCGCGACGCGGTGCAGCAGAAGAAGCTCTCGCGCGCGGCGCTGGAGATGCTGGCGGTTATCGCCTATCACCAGCCGGTCACGCGCGCCGAGATCGAGGAGATCCGCGGCGTGGAAACCTCCAAGGGCACGCTGGATACGCTTCTGGAGACCGGCTGGATCCGGATGCGTGGACGCCGGCGCACGCCGGGGCGCCCCGTTACCTACGGGACGACCACCGAATTCCTGGATCATTTCGGGCTGGAGGAATTGCGCGACCTGCCGGGGCTGGACGAACTCAAGGGCGCGGGACTGCTTTCGGCACGCATGCCGTCCAACTTCTCCGTTCCACAGCCGCCGAGCGACGGCGATGCTCTCGCGGAAGACGAGGATCCGCTGACCGATATCGATCTGGAGGAACTCGGTCTGTTGACACCCCGTGCCGAGGATGATTGATCGCTCCCGGCGCAGGCGCAGGCGCGCGGGCAGAGGCGAGAACCCGGGGAAATGAGCGGAACGAGCGAAAAGCCGGCACGGGTGACCGCCGGGGTCACCTTCGGCGCCAGGCTTGCCTTCGAGCAAATCCACCACCGCTTCGCGTCCGACCAGGTCACGCTCCAGGATGTCTCCCTCGTCGCCGAGCCGGGGGAGGTTCTGTGCCTGCTGGGGCCGTCGGGATCCGGCAAGACGACGCTTCTGCGCATTGCCGCGGGAATCGAGAGCCAGAGTGCGGGGCGGGTGCTTCTCAACGAGCGTGAAATCGCCGGCCCGAACGTGTTCCTCCCGCCGGAGCAACGCTCGATCGGGCTGGTGTTCCAGGATTTCGCGCTTTTCCCGCATCTTACCATCCTGGACAATGTCCGCTTCGGGCTGACGGCCCTTTCGCGCGAGGAGGCGAGGAACGAGGCCATGGCCGCGCTTTCGCGTGTCGGGCTGGAATCCTACGCCGGCGCCTATCCGCATGTTCTTTCGGGCGGCGAGCAGCAACGCGTGGCGCTGGCCCGTGCTCTCGCGCCGCGCCCGGCGGTGCTTTTGATGGATGAGCCGTTCTCGGGCCTCGACTCCCGGCTCAAGGACACGGTGCGCGCCGAAACGCTGGCCATCCTGCGGCAGAGCCGGGCGACGGCGATCGTCGTCACCCACGACGCGGAGGAGGCGATGCGCATGGGCGACCGCATCGCGCTGTTGCGCAGCGGGTGGTTGATCCAGACGGGGACGGCGGAGGAGCTCTACCTCCAGCCGGCGGATCTTTTCGTCGCCGGCTTCTTTTCCGAGCTCAACCTGTTCGGTGCGCGCGTGGCGGGCGGTGCCGCCGACACGCCGCTCGGCCGGTTTGCCGCGCCAGGGCTCGACGAGGGTGCTGCCGTGACGGTGGCTGTCCGTCTGTCGGGGCTGGAACCCTGCGCGGAGGAGGATGGCGTGGCCGCACGCATCCTGTCGCGGCGCTTCCTGGGAGTGGTGGAACTGCTCGAGCTTGGGGTCGAGGGAGTCGACGAGCACCTGCGGGCGCGCGTGCGCTGCGGCCTGCTTCCCCCCGGTATTCGCGACATTTTTCTGAAAGTGCGTCCGCGCGACGTTCTTGTGTTTGAAAGAGAGCGCGAAAGCGCATAAATCAGGTAACAACCTCAGGAAACGGGCAGAGATATCATGGGTTCCTTTTCAATCTGGCACTGGCTTATCGTGCTTGTGGTCGTTTTGCTCCTTTTCGGCCGGGGCAAGATCCCCGAGCTGATGGGCGACATGGCCAAGGGCATCAAGAGCTTCAAGAAGGGCATGGCCGATGACGAGGCCGCCGAGGAGCCGAAGACGGTGGAGCACCGCTCCGAGGAGTCGGTGAACGGCGCCAAGGAAAAGGCAAGCAAGTCGTCCTGATTTTGGCGCGGCCGGACCGCATCCTCGGAACAACGCTCGATGTTTGATTTCGGATGGCCTGAACTTCTCGTCATCGCGATTGTGCTGATCGTGGTGGTGGGGCCGAAGGACCTGCCGCGCGTCCTGCGCGGCTTCGGCCGCACGACGAGCAAGCTCAAGGTGATGGCGGGCGATTTTCGCAAGCAGTTCGACGAAGCACTGCGCGAGGCGGAGCTCGACGATGTGAAGGGGCTTGCCGATGAAGCGCGCAAGCTCGATCCGCGGCGGGAAATCCGCAAGCACATGGAGCCACTGAACCAGGTCGGCCGCGACATTCGCAGCGGCCTCGATGATGCTGCGAAGCCCAAGGCCAAGGAGGCGTCCGGCGTTACGGCCCAAGAGAGCGCACCGGCCAAGACCGGCGCGACCGCCATTGCGGGCGAGGATTCCAAGGCCGCCAAATCCGTGTCGGCCAAAAACACGGCGGCCGCCAAACCCGCGGCCGGCAAGAAGGCGTCGTCCACCAAACCGGCGGCGGCGAAGAAGGCATCCGGCGAGCCGGTGTCGCAGGGCAAGACACCCGGCAAATCCGCCGCCACCACAAAAACCGCTGCGAAGCGACCCGCGCCGAAATCCACCGCGGGCAAGAAGAAAACGACGGGAACCGCGCCGTGAGCGCCAAGAACGACGACGACATCGATAAGTCCTCCGCGCCGCTGATGGACCATCTCATCGAGCTGCGCTCGCGGCTGATCTGGGCGATCGCCGCTTTTTTCGTCGCATTTCTGGTGTGTTTCTTCTTCGCCAAGGAGATCTTCAACCTCCTGGTGATTCCTTTCCAGTGGGCGAGCGACTGGGCCGGGCTCGATTCGGAGCAGGTCGACCTCATCTATACCGCCCCGCAGGAGTTCTTCTTCACCCAGATCAAGCTCGCCATGTTCGGTGGGCTGGTGCTGGCGTTCCCGATCATCGCCTTGCAGGTCTACAAGTTCGTGGCGCCGGGGCTCTACCGCAACGAGCGGCGCGCTTTCCTGCCGTTCCTGGTGGCCTCGCCGGTCCTCTTCCTCATCGGCGGCGCGCTCGTCTATTTCTTCTTCACGCCGATGGTAATGTGGTTCTTCCTGTCGATGCAGCAGGTGGGGCCCGACAACGAAATCCACATCTCGCTCCTGCCGCGCGTGTCCGAATATCTCGGGCTTATCATGACGCTCATCCTGTCCTTCGGCCTGGTTTTCCAGCTGCCGGTGGTCACGACGCTGATGGCGCGGGTAGAACTGCTTACCTCCCAGGGACTTGCCGACAAGCGGAAATACGCCATCGTCGCCGCATTCGTGGTGGCGGCAGTGCTCACGCCGCCCGATCCGGTCAGCCAGATCGGTCTTGCGCTTCCCACCATCCTTCTCTACGAGATTGCCATCTGGAGCGCCCGTATGGTGGAGCGCAGACGCGAGAGGGACAGGGCGGCGCGGCAGGCCGCGGAAGAGGAGGCCGATTCGGCGGCAGGCGATTCGGAGACGAGCGCCAGCACCGGTTCCGCTTCCTAAATCCTTCGTCTTCGCGTTCTGTCGCGGGCGGTTGTCATTCGCACGCCCGGAAGCCGAACATGCTCGATATCAGATGGATTCGCGAAAACCCCGAAGCCCTTGCCGACGCGCTGAGGAAGCGCGGGCATTCGGCGGAGGCGGCGGCGTCCGTCGTCGAGGCCGTGATCCTGGCCGACGAGGCAAGACGTGCGCATCTGGGCCGGTTGCAGGAGGCGCAGGAGCGCCGCAACGCCGCCTCTCGTGAAATCGGTATCGCCATGCGCGGGGGCGACAGGGAAACCGCCGAACGGCTGAAAGCCGAAATCGCGGAGCTGAAAAGCTTCGTCCAGGACGGCGAGGCGGAAGAGCGCCGGCTGGACGCCGAACTTCGCGACCGGCTCGCCGGCATCCCCAACCCGCCGCTGGAGGAGGTGCCCGTCGGCGCCGACGAGAGCGACAATGTCGAAATCCGCAAGGCCGGCGAGACCCTCCGACCGAACTGGGCGCGCGAGCATTTCGAGCTTGGCGAGGCGCTCGGCCAGATGGATTTCGAGCGTGCGGCGAAGCTGTCGGGCAGCCGCTTCACCGTGCTCTCGGGCCAGCTTGCGCGGCTCGAGCGCGCGCTCGGTCAGTTCATGCTCGACCTGCACACGAACGAGCACGGCTATACGGAAGTCCAGCCGCCGCTTCTGGTGCGGGACGAGGCGCTGTTTGGGACGGGGCAGCTGCCGAAGTTCGCGGAGGACCTGTTCCACGCCGGGGAGAGCCATTGGCTTATCCCCACAGCGGAAGTCCCGCTTACCAATCTCGTGCGCGAGGAGATCCTGGAATCCGGCCAACTCCCGCTGCGCTTCACCGCGCTTACGCCCTGCTTCCGCTCCGAAGCCGGTTCTGCGGGGCGGGACACACGCGGCATGCTGCGCCAGCACCAGTTCTACAAGGTCGAATTGGTCTCGATCACTGATGCCGAGAGCTCGCTCGACGAGCACGAGCGCATGACGGAGTGCGCCGAGACGGTCTTGAAGAAACTCGGCCTGCCGTTCCGCACCGTGATCCTGTGCACCGGCGACATGGGCTTCGGCGCGCGCAAGACCTATGACATCGAGGTGTGGCTGCCGGGGCAGGGCGCATATCGCGAAATCTCCTCCTGTTCGGTCTGCGGCGACTTCCAGGCGCGGCGCATGAACGCGCGCTACCGGCTGCCCGACGAGAGGCAGCCGCATTTCGTCCACACGCTGAACGGTTCCGGGGTCGCGCTCGGCCGGGCGCTGATCGCCGTCATGGAGAACTACCAAAACGAGGACGGAAGCATTTCCATTCCCGACGTCCTGCAGCCCTATATGGGCGGGATGCAACGAATCGAGGCGGCGAAAGGCTAGGCACAGTGCGCATACTTCTGACCAATGACGACGGTATCCATGCCGAGGGGCTCCAGGTTCTGGAGCGGATCGCGCGCACGCTCTCCGACGATGTCTGGGTGGTCGCGCCGGAGACCGACCAATCCGGGTTCGCGCATTCGCTGTCGCTTTCGGAGCCCCTGCGCATGCGCAAGATCGACGACCGCCATTTCGCGCTGCGCGGCACGCCGACCGACTGCGTCATCATGGGCGTGCGCAGGGTGATGGACTCCCCGCCCGACCTGATCCTGTCCGGCGTCAACAACGGCACCAACGTGGCCGACGACCTGACCTATTCCGGCACGGTGGCCGGTGCCATGGAAGGCACGCTTTTGGGCATCCGCTCGATCGCGCTCAGCCAGGCCTACGATTTTTCCGACGACATTCGCTATATCCCATGGGACACGACCGAGGCGGTCGCGCCAGCCCTCCTCAAGAAGCTGGTTGGCACCGAGCTGCCGCGCGGCGTCTTCCTCAACGTGAACTTCCCCAACTGCCGGCCCGAGGAGGTGAAGGGCACGGTGGTGACGGCGCAGGGCAAGCTTGTGCACGGGCTGTGGATCGACGAGCGCCGGGACGGCCGCGGCTTTCCCTACTACTGGCTGCGCTTCGGTCCCAAGGAGGAGGAGGTGCGCGAGGGCAGCGACCAGGCCGCTGTGCGCGACGGCCGGGTTTCGGTCACTCCGCTTCACCTCGATTTGACGGCGCACGAGGTCCGGGAGAGGCTGGCAAAGGCGATTCTGTGACGGGGACGGGCCAGGAGCAACGCGAGGACTTTGCCGCTTTCATGCTGCGCATGCGCGCCCGCGGCGTGACCTCGAACGAGCTTTTCTCGGCGATGGAGGCCATCCCGCGCACCGGCTTCGTGTCCGCCGAGTGGCAGCGATGGGTGTGGTCCAACCGCACCGTGCCCATTCAGTGCGGCGAGACGCTCGAGGGCTGCGATTTGCAGGCTGCGATGATTCATGCGCTCGAGCTCAATCCGGATGTGCGCGTTCTGGAGATCGGCACCGGCTCGGGCTACACCGCGGCGGTGATGGCGCGGCTCGCCGGGCGCGTGCTTACCGTGGATCGCTACAAGACTCTGGTCGAGCAGGCGCGCCTGCGCCACGAAGGCTTCGGCCTGACGAATGTCTTCACCCGCCAGGCGGACGGGTCCGACGGCGTCGCCGACGGCCCGTTCGATCGTATCATCGTGTGGGCGGCATTCGACGAGGCACCCCGCCGCTTCGCGGACTTCCTGGCAAGCGGCGGCATGATGATCGCGCCCGTCGGCCCGCCGGAGGACGTGCAGATGATGACGCGTTTCGTGAAGGTGGGCAGCCGGTTCGAGCGCACCGATCTCGAGCCCGTGCGTCTCCAGCCGCTCATTGAGGGCGTCGCGCAGGCACTGTGAACGCGCCGACTTTCTCCAGCTTAACCGCCCGGTAACATTAACGCGTTCTAATCGGGCCTGTACTCGCGTATCGGCCGACGGCACGATGCGCAGATTCAACACCTGCAGAGTCCTTTGCGCGCCCTAAGGGTGCATGGCGCTGCAGGAACGGGATAAGTGCGGGTAGGTTCATGCGTTTCGGCATCACAGGACACTTCAGGAGCACGCTGGCGCGCGGAGCGGCGGTCGTCGTGCTCGGCGGACTGGCGGCTGGCTGCGGCGCGGGCGCCTCGAGCCTGACCGATGGCCTCGTCACCAATTCGACCACCTCGAGCAGGCCGGTTACGGTGGCTCAGGCCAACCAGCCCTATCCCGGCGACATGCAGGGCAGGCGCGCCCAGCCGAGCTATGAGCGGGTCATCCGCCCCAAGGCGCCCGTCGGCGGCGGGGCCGTTCAGAGCACGGCGCCGGCGCAACTGCCGGCACCGTCCCAAGCCGGGACCAACCAGAGCGCGCCGGTGAACGGCGGCTCGGCCGTTTCCTCTTCGCCCCTGCCGGCTCCGCAGCGTTCCGCCGCCACGCCTTCGACGGGTACACAGCCGGCCAATACGGCTAACCGCACAGCTTCCCCTTCTTCCGGCACAGCCCCGCAGCCGCAGGCGCCCGCGAATCAGCCCGACGGACAGCTCGGCGTTCTGCCGCAGGCGCCGAAGCCGCAGCAGGCAGGCCGCGACAATTCGGGTGGAGGCACGGCGAACGACAGTTCCGATTCGGGCCGCTATACCGTTGCCTCGGGCGATACGCTCTACGGGATTTCGCGCAAGACCGGGGTCAGCGTCGACAGCATCAAGCAGGCGAACGGACTGTCCGGCGGCATGATCCGGGTCGGACAGACGCTCACGATTCCGCAAGGCAACGGCGCAGGCCAAACGACGGTCGCCAAGGCGGAGCCAGCCAAGGCGGACGCGCCGAAGGCCGACCCGGTGACCACCGCCTCGGCCGACAAGGCGGGTACGCCGCCCAAGGCCGAGGAGAAGAAGGTTTCCACCTATACGCCGCCCTCCGGCGATACCGTCTCGGAGAAGAGCGGGGAAGAGGCAGAAGAGGTCGCGGCACTGACCCCTGACGCCACGGGTGTGGGACGTCTGCGCTGGCCGGCGCGCGGACGCGTCGTCGCCGGCTTTGGCAGCGGAAGCAGCGACGGCATAGACATTGCCGTCCCCGAGGGGACGTCCGTCCGGGCGGCCGAGAACGGCGTGGTCATCTATTCCGGCGACGGGCTGAAGGGATTCGGCAATACCGTTCTCGTGCGCCACGAGGACGGTCTCGTCACCGTCTACGGGCATGCCTCGCAGCTCAAGGTGAAGCGCGGCGACAACGTCAAGCGCGGCCAGGAGATCGCCCTTTCGGGCATGAGCGGGGAAGCGGACCGTCCCAAGCTTCATTTCGAGGTGCGCAAGGGCACCTCGCCGGTCGACCCGATGACCTATCTCGAATAGGCGGGGCCGGGGCCTGTCCGCTCAATCCTTCAGCCGCCTGCCGAGGCGGCCCGCCATATCCTGCACGAATTGCCAGGCCACGCGCCCCGAGCGGCTGCCGCGGGTCGTGGCCCATTCCAGCGCCTCCGCGCGCAGCGTGTCCGCGTCGACCGGAAGGTCGTGATAGCGCGCATAGCCGTCGATCATGGCCAGATACTCGTCCTGCGAACACCTGTGGAAGCCGAGCCACAGACCGAAGCGGTCCGACAGGGAGACCTTCTCCTCCACCGCTTCGGAGGGGTTGATGGCTGTCGAGCGCTCGTTCTCGATCATGTCGCGCGGCAGGAGATGACGCCTGTTCGATGTCGCGTAGAGGATGACGTTTTCCGGCCGCCCTTCGACACCGCCTTCCAGCGCCGCCTTCAGCGACTTGTAGGAGGTGTCGTCCTGGTCGAAGGACAGGTCGTCGCAAAACAGGATGAGGCGGTGCGCGGCCGCCTTCACCAGCGCCATCAGGACCGGCAGGCTCTCGATGTCCTCGCGATGGATCTCGACGAGCTTCAAGACGGGCGCATCACCCTCGCGTGTGCGATTAATTTCGGCGTGGACAGCCTTGACCAGCGAGGATTTTCCCATGCCGCGCGCGCCCCACAGAAGCGCGTTGTTGGCGGGCAGTCCGGCGGCGAAGCGCCGCGTGTTGTCGAGCAGGATGTCGCGCACGCGATCGACGCCGCGGATGAGCGTCAGATCGACGCGGTTGACCTTTGCGACCGGGGCGAGCGAACCCGTCTCGGCGTGCCAGACGAAACAGTCCGCCGCGTCCAGATCCGGTTCCTCGGGCGCTCTCGGGGCCATGCGCGACACGATTTCGATCAGCCTGTCCAGCTTTTCATTGAGCGAGTCGACGGCTTTGTCGGTCATGGCGGTCCCCTTGGCAATAGTACCGTACGGTACGGTTCTGTCACAGCAAGCGTGTTTTTGCAAGGGTTGTCCGGGTGCCGGCCACCTGTGGGATCAGGGGATACGCGGGCAGTTGCAAACAGGGTGCGAACATCTATATTCCGCGCGAGTTCGAACCGGGCGCTGCGTTCCGGTCCCATTTCGCAATTCGGGAGTTTTTTATGTTTGTGACACCGGCATATGCGCAGGCGGGCGGGGGAGCCCCCGATCTTTTTGTGAGCATCCTGCCCTTTGTGCTCATTTTCGTGATCATGTATTTCCTGATTATCCGGCCGCAGCGCCAACAGATGAAGAAGCGCACGGAGATGCTGGCGGCCGTGCGGCGTGGCGACACGGTGGTGACCGGCGGCGGCCTCGTCGGCAAGGTGACCAAGGTGATCAACGACACCGAGCTCGAGGTCGATCTCGGCGGCGGCACCAAGGTGACGGCCGTGCGCTCCATGCTCGCCGATGTGCGGGTGAAGGGCGAGCCGAGTTCCGAGCAAGCGGCCAACAAATAGCTCTGATTTTCCGCGGAAGGCGCGCCGGACGGAGCCTGAAGAAAGAAGCGGCATGTTATATTTTTCACGCTTGCAGACTATTTTAATCTGGCTGGCGGTGGCGCTCGGCGTCGCCTACGCCGCGCCGAACGTTCTTCCGCAGTCCTATTTCTCTTCGCTTCCGAGTTGGGCGCCCTCGCAACCCATGACGCTGGGCCTGGACCTCAGGGGCGGATCGCACATCCTTTTGCAGCTCGACCGTCAGGAACTCGTCGCCGAGCGGCTCAACAGCGTGCGTGACGACGTGCGCCGCCTGCTGCGTGACGAGCGCATCGGCTACACGGGCCTTTCCACCGCCGGACAGGCGGTGCAGGTTCGGATCCGCGACACGGCGGAGGTCGAAGCAGCCCGGCAGGCGCTCGACGAACTCCTGCAGCCGGTTACCGGCGGCCTGTTCGGATCCGGCAGCCTACGCGAGTTGGCGCTGTCGGAACCCGAGCCCGGCCTGCTGCGGCTGACGCTGACGGAGGAGGGGATACAGTACCGGCTGTCGAGTGCACTCGAGCAGTCGATCGAGGTGGTGAGCCGCCGCATCAATGAGCTGGGTACGACCGAGCCGGTGGTTCAGCGCCAGGGTGACGACCGGATCCTCGTGCAGGTGCCGGGTCTGGAAGATCCCGAGCGGCTGAAGGATCTGCTGGGCCAGACCGCCCGGCTGACCTTCCAGATGGTCGATCAGTCCATGCCCGCCCAGGAAGCGATCGACGGCCGGCCGCCGGCGGGCACCTCCGTCATGTACTCGATGGACGAGCCGTCCGTGCCGTATCTCATCGAGGACCGGATCATCGTTTCGGGCGAGAACCTGATCGACGCCCAGGCCACGTTCGACCAGCAGACCAACGAGCCGGTCGTTTCCTTTCGTTTCGACACCCGTGGCGCGACCCGATTCGGGCAGGCCACCCAGGAGAATGTCGGGCGCCTCTTTGCCATCATCCTCGACGGGCAGGTGATCTCTGCGCCGCAGATCCGCGAGCCGATTCTCGGCGGATCGGGGCAGATTTCCGGCAGTTTCACGGTCCAGAGCGCCAACGATCTCGCCGTTCTCCTGCGCGCCGGCGCCCTGCCGGCGACCCTGACCGTCATCGAGGAGCGCACCGTCGGGCCGGGCCTCGGGCAGGATTCCATCGAGGCCGGCCAGATCGCCTCGATAATCGGTGCCGCGCTGGTGGTCCTCTTCATGGTCGCGGCCTATGGGCTCCTCGGCATCTTCGCCGTCGTCGCGCTCACGGCGAATATCTGCATGATCATCGCCATCCTATCCGGACTCGGGGCCACGCTGACGCTGCCGGGCATCGCCGGCATCGTGCTGACGATGGGCATGGCGGTGGACTCGAATGTGCTCGTCTTCGAACGCATCCGCGAGGAGCGGGCCTCGGGGCGAAGTCTTATTCACGCCGTTGACGCCGGGTTCTCCAAGGCGCTCACCACGATCGTCGACGCCAATGTGACGACCCTGATTGCCGCCGTGATCCTGTTCTATCTCGGCACCGGTCCGGTGCGCGGCTTTGCCGTGACGCTCGCCATCGGTATCGTCACGACGGTCTTTTCCGCGTACACGCTCACGCGCTGGATGATCGCCGAATGGGTTCGGCGCCGCCGGCCCAAGGAATTGCCGCGCTTCCCGCTGCAGGTGGTCCCGGTGGAGACGGGCATCCGTTTCATGTGGCTGCGCCGCTTCGCCTTCACGCTTTCGGCGGTCGCCTCCATCGGCGCGCTTGCGCTTTTCGCGACCGTGAACATGAACTACGGCATCGACTTCAAGGGCGGCTCGAGCATCGAGGTGCAGTCGCGGGAAGGCCCGGCCGACATCGCCGAGATCCGTAGCAGCCTCTCCGTCCTCGATCTGGGTGACCTGCAGGTGCAGGAGTTCGGCGACCCGCGCGAGGCGCTGATAAGGGTCCAGGCACAAGAAGGCGGAGAAGAAGCCCAGCAGGCCGTCATCGACCAGGTTCGCAGCGTTCTGGAGGCCGACTACGATTTCCGCCGCGTCGAAGTCGTCGGGCCGACAGTGTCGAGCGAACTGGCGCGTGCCGGTACGATCGCCGTCCTTGTCTCGCTGCTGGCGATCCTGATCTATATCTGGCTTCGTTTCGAATGGCAGTTCGCGCTCGGCGCGATCCTGGCGACGATGCACGACGTCATCATGACCATCGGCTTCTTCGTCATAACCGGCATCGAATTCAACCTGTCGAGCATCGCCGCCATCCTGACGATCGTCGGCTATTCGCTGAACGACACGGTGGTGGTCTATGACCGTATTCGCGAAAACCTCAGGCGCTTCAAGAAGATGCCCCTGCCGCAGCTTCTCGACATGTCGATGAACCAGATGCTTGCGCGCACGCTCATGACCTCGGTGACGACGCTTCTGGCACTTGTGGCACTCTACGCCTTCGGCGGCGAGGTCATCCGCTCCTTCACCGCGGCCATGATCTTCGGCGTGGTGATCGGCACCTATTCCTCGATCTTCGTTGCCGCACCCTTACTGATCCTCTTCCGGATGCGCCCCGCGGGCACTACGGAAGAGGCCGGCGCGGCGAAAAAGGAAGATCAGGGCACGGGCGAGATCGCGGCCAAGGGATGACTGGCGGTATGCATATACGCGAGGCGCACTTTCCGGGGCGCGCGCCCGTCGACGCCTATGGCAATGGCGGCTTCCGCTTTGCCGAGATGTCGCATCGCGGTTCGATCCTGTGTCTGCCTTCGGGCATTCATGGCTGGGCGGCGAGCGATCCTGCCGGGCTCGGCGAAGGGGATTTTCTGCAGACCATCGAGGAAGCAGAATCGATCGAAATCCTGCTGGTGGGGACCGGAGGATCGCTCAAGCCGTTGCCGGCGGAACTTCGTGCCCGGCTCAGGGAGGCCGGCATGGCGGTAGAGACCATGTCGACGGGCGCAGCGGTGCGCACCTACAACGTCCTCCTGGCGGAAGAGCGCGCCGTCGCAGCGGCATTGATCGCCGTCGGGTGAGATGAGTTCGGCCGAGACCGAGACGCTCGCCATCGTCCGCCAGGCCGACCCGGACCGCTATCTGGCCGCCCTTTATGCGCCGGCGGCAAAGCGGCCCGCGCTGCTGGCGCTCTACGCCTTCAATGCCGAGATCGCCGCCGTGCGCGACAGGATCAGCCAGCCGCTCCCCGGCGAGGTGCGGCTGCAGTGGTGGCGCGACGTCCTGGCGTCGGGCGATCCCGCGGCAGCGGGCGGGCATCCGATAGCCGCGGCGCTCTTGGAAGCCATCCGCGCGTACGATCTTCCCCTTGCGACCTTCGAGAACATGCTGGAGGCGCGCATCTTCGATCTCTATGACGATCCGATGCCGACCAGGACGGATCTGGAAGGCTATTGCGGCGAGACCGCTTCGGCGCTGATCCAGCTTGCCGGCCTGGTGCTCGATCCCGGCGCGGCGGTGAAAACGGCGGCGACCGCCGGTCATGCCGGCTGCGCACAGGCGATTGCCGGGCTGTTGCGGTTGCTGCCGATCCACCGCAGAAGAGGCCAGTGCTACGTGCCGCTCGACATCCTCCAGGCGGTCGGCACGACGCGGGACGATTTCATTGCCGGCAATGACAGGCCGGGCGCGACGCGCGCCGTGGCCGCCACGGCGGCGCTGGCGCGTGATCATCTCGCCCGGTTCAAGCAGGAGGCCCGCACGCTGCCCGTGTCGCTGAGGCCGGCCTACCTACCGGTATCCCTTGCCGGATCCTATCTGGATGCGATCGAATCCGGCGCGGTCGATCCGCTCGAGGAAAGCGCCGCCATCTCGCCTGTGCGCCGGCATTGGCTGCTCTTGAGGCGAGCCCTGCGCGGCTGGTGACGCCCCATTTCTGCCAGCCTTGTCTGCTCTCCAGGAAGCGTTTTTCATGACCTGATTCTTTGACGAGGGAGTTTTCGCGATGGCAGTTCTGGCCAGTGGCAGGGGAACCGACGCGGGTTGGCGCGCCGTGTTCAAGGAAATGCTCGTCGGCGTGCGTGCCGCAGCCTTCCGCTTTCCGGTGCCGGCGATTTTCTTTGCGGCGGCGGCCCTGCAGGCCAATCTGATCATCGCCGAAATATACCTGTTCGCTGACGATGCGCAGCGGGCATTTGCGGCTGACCTCGCGATCGGCCTGTTCAGCGGTGCGCTCGCCGCTCTGGCGGCTTCTCTGAGCGGTGAGGCGCGCGGGATCTCGCGCATGGCAAGTAACGCGACCGCCGTCCTGGCCGGCTGTGCCGTCACGCTGCTGATCGTATTTTCCGCACAATTGTCGGTGCTGCAATGGGTCCTGTTTCCCGCATTGTGCGGGCTGGTCCTGATCGCCCCCTTTATCGGGCGGGGTGATAGCGATTCCTTCTGGATGTTTTCCGCACGCACGGCCTTTGCCGTGCTTTTGGGCGGGCTGGCGCTGCTGCTGCTTGCCGGCGGGATATCGGCCATCCTGGCAAGCCTGACGTATCTGTTCGGCCTGGAGGTTCCGAGTGAGCTCTATCAGCACGTCTGGGCGTTCACGAGCCTCTTTGCCGCGCCGCTCTTCGCCCTCGGGCAGTTTCCCGACCGATTCGACGAACGTCCGAGCGTGGCCGCCAGAAGCTTCATGGACCGGGGCATGCGCGCCCTGGGGGACTTTCTGGCTGCGCCGCTGCTCATCGTCTACGCGCTCATCCTTCACGTCTATGCGCTGAAAATCGTCATCGCGGCCGAGATGCCGGAAGGCCAGATCGGGTGGCTGGTGCTCACCTACGGCTTCTGCCTCTTCGCCGCGCTCTTGATCATCAATCCCTTTTTCGACCACGCCCGGGCGCCGACTCGGCTCTTTCTGCGGTTCTGGCCGTTCGTCCTGCCGGTTCCGCTGGTGCTGCTCTTCTTTGCGCTGGTCGAGCGCGTGGGGACGTTCGGATTTACGCCGGAGCGCTACCTGCTCGGTCTGTTCGGGGCGGTCACGGCGGTGGTGGTGCTGCTTCAGTTCCTGCCGCGTTTTCGCGGCGACATCCGGGTCATTCTGGCGCTTCCGGTTTTCGCGCTTCTCCTCGGCGGCTTCGGCCCCCAGGGCGCTCTCGGGATTTCGATCAGGAGCCAGGCCGAGCGGTTCCTGGACATCGTCGGAAACCCGCCGGTCGAGGGCAAGCGCCACGAGGAAGCACTGGGCGCCCTCAGCTTTCTCGCGGGGCAGGACGCGCTGGCACGCGTTGCGCCGGAGGGAGAGGACGTCGATCTGTCGTCCGGTATGGGCTATCAAGCCATAGCCCGTGCCTGGGACCTCGATCCGACGCGGCGCTTCAAGGGGCCGAGCGGTTTTTCGCTCGCCTACAACGCCGCGCCTACCGCCTTTGCCCTTTCGGGATTCGACGTGATGATCCCGAACTTCGATCTCTCCACTCGCGATGAGGAGCCGGAGTCCCTAACTCTACCATCGGGAACGGAGCTTTCCTTCCGCCTGGAGGAGAATGCCCTCCTGATAACGGCGGGGGAGGAGACGGTCCGCTTCCCCGTTTCCAAGCCGACCATCGAAGACATGGCACGGATCGACGGGGCCAAGCAGGTGCTGAAGTTCGGCCTCGGCGCAGAAGGCCGCGAGATCATGCTGCTGCCCACCTACCTGTTTGCCGACCTCCAGCAGCCGCGCCTCGAAACCTTCCAGGGCGCGATCCTGCTCAAATCCGAGGACTGGTAGGTCTATTCGGCCGCTTCCTTTTCCGCGATCCCGAGCCATGCACGGCAGTCCGCCAGCGCACGCGCGGTGAGCGCCCGCTTTTTCGCCGCGGATTTCTCCTTGCCGCGCAGGCGCTTGCCCTCCTGTTTCGGGACCTCGACCGGCGGGAACAAGCCGAAATTGACGTTCATCGGCTGGAAGGAGCGCTTGCCGGGTTCGTCCTCGGCCAGGATGTGTCCGCCGGTGATGTGGTTCAACAGCGCCCCGAAGGCGGTCGTCGGCGGGGGCGGCGTGAGTGCCCGGCCCAGGCGTTCGGCCGCAGCGAAGCGGCCGGCAACCAACCCCATCGCCGCACTCTCCACATAGCCCTCGCAGCCGGTGATCTGCCCGGCAAAGCGCAGGCCCGGCCGGGATTTGAGCTGCAAGGTGCCGTCGAGAAGGGCCGGCGAGTTGATGTAGGTATTGCGGTGAAGGCCGCCGAGGCGCGCGAACTCGGCATTCTCCAGCCCCGGGATCATGCGGAAGACGCGGACCTGCTCGCCGTATTTCAGCTTCGTCTGGAAACCGACCATGTTGTAGAGCGTACCGAGCGCGTTGTCCTGGCGCAGTTGTACGACCGCATAGGGCTTCTCGTCGGGCTTGTGGGCGTTGGTGAGCCCCATGGGCTTCATCGGCCCGTGGCGCAGGGTCTCGACGCCGCGTTCGGCCATCACCTCGATGGGCAGGCAGCCATCGAAATAGGGCGTGCCTTCCCATTCCTTGAAGGCGGTCTTCTCGCCGTCGAGCAGGGCCTGGACGAAGGCCAGATAGGTGTCCTTGTCCATCGGGCAGTTGATATAGTCCTTGCCCGTCCCGCCGGGGCCGACCTTGTCGTAGCGCGACTGGAACCAGGCCACGTCCATGTCGATCGTGTCGAAATGGACGATCGGGGCGATGGCGTCGAAAAAGGCCAGCGCCTCCGCGCCGGTCTCCCGCCGGATCGCTTCGGCCAGTCCGGGGGCGGTGAGGGGGCCGGTGGCGATGATCGCCTGGTCCCACTCCGCCGGCGGCAGGCCGGGAACCTCCTCGCGGGTGATTTCGATCAACGGATGGTCTTCCAGCGCGCGTGTCACGGCCTGGGAAAACCCATCCCGGTCCACGGCGAGCGCGCCGCCCGCCGGCACCTGGTTGGCGTCGCCCGCACGCATGATCAGCGATCCCGAAAGCCGCATCTCGGCGTGGAGGAGCCCCACCGCGTTCGTTTCCGCGTCGTCGGAACGGAAGGAATTCGAGCAGACGAGCTCGGCCAGGCCGTCCGTCTTGTGCGCGTCCGTGCCACGCACTGGCCGCATTTCGTGCAGGACGACGGGCACGCCCGCCTCCGCAGCCTGCCAGGCAGCTTCCGAGCCGGCGAGCCCGCCGCCGATGACGTGTAGGGGAGTCTGTTTCATGTCGCGGAAATAGGCGCAAGCCACCGCGAATGCAACGCAAACCGCGACACGCGCGTTATCTCCGGACCGACTGTGCGCCCCGAAGGGGAGGGAATGCGCGGGTTCATCATCATTGCCATGCTTGCCGGCTTCGCCGCACCGGTGGCTCGCGCTTCGGCGGAGCCCCTACAGATTCACGTTTGCAGCGGTTATTCCTGTACCTACCGAACGAGCCTGTCGGTCGGCCACCAGATGCGCCAGCGTTTTCAGGAGATCATGCAACCCGGCCGGCACTCGCCCGAGGCGGAACGGGCGGCGATCGCCGCGGCGGTCCAGTTCTTCGAGCGACAGGCGACAAAAGCGATCGGCGTGGCCGACAAGGCGAAGGGCAGCTTCGCCGGTTCGCGCGTGCTGGGACAGATGGACTGCATCGACGAATCGACCAATACCCAGGCTTTGCTGCACCTGCTCAATCGTCTGGGGTTGCTCAGGCACCACCGGGTCGAGGCGAACGCCTCGCGCGGCTTCTTCCTGGACCGGCGCTACCCGCATGCCACAGCAGTGATCCGTGCGCCCGACGGCAGACGGTGGGCGGTCGACAGCTGGTACGAGCCGGCCGGAGGTGCGCCCGACATCATGCCGCTCGCGCACTGGCGCCAGCGTGGGGTACTGGGAGAGAGATAGGCAAAAAACAACACCCGCCGGGGGAGGAGGTCCGGCGGGTGTCGTTTGTGTAGCTGGCAATCGGGAGGAGGAGAAAGCCAGCCGCATTCGTCAGGGTTGGGAGGAGGTAACCCTGGCGAAACTCTTAAAGGGACTTGCGCGCCACGTACGGAATGTCGCCACGGGAGATGCCGAGGTCGTTCAATTCGCGTGTCGAGAGGCGGTTCAGTTCGTTAACCGTCTGCCGGTAGCGGCGCCAGTTGTTGTAGTTGCGGATCAGGTTCATGGTCTTACTCATTTCGTCGAGGTTTTGTTCAACCGTCTTGCCCTCGTTAAATAAGCCCCTCGGCACAAAGGAAAAAGAGACGATGTTGCATGGCAGCAATGCAAATTGTGCAACGCATCATAAATCTGTCACGAAGCCGGCCGACGCGCGGCGCGAAGGAAATGGGAAGGCCGGCAGGCCGCTGCGCAGTGCGGCGGCCCGTCGTTGCGGGGGTGTCGGCCAAAAAAGGCCGGTTTCTCGGGCAATTTCCCTTTGATACATAGGGGGCAGGTGATATAGAACGCCGCGCTTTCGGGAGCGTCCGCTTTCGAGGCGGGTGTGGTGGAACTGGTAGACACGCAGGATTTAGGTTCCTGTGGCGCAAGCCGTGGGGGTTCAAGTCCCTCCACCCGCACCAGGATGTTTGTTAGGCCTGGGCTTTGCGGTTCTGGGCCGCCGCGCACAGGGAGTTTTTCCTCGAAGCCGGCGAAGGGAGGACTGGTGTGGGCGCAACGGCTTCCCCGAGGGGAACAGGGCCCGCCCGGGAACGACATCCGGCAGGTGACGATGGCACGCCGCTAGAGGTGGCGCTGAAGTAAAATAAAGGTTTGATATGCAGGTTAGCGAGACTCTCAATTCCGGTCTTAAGCGCGAGATCAAGGTCACCGTGCCGGCCGAGGACCTGGAAGCCCGGCTGATGGAGCGGCTGGTGGATGCCAAGGACAAGGTCCGGCTGAAAGGCTTCCGTCCAGGCAAGGTGCCGATCCAGCACCTGCGGCGCATGTACGGCAAGTCCTTCATGGCGGAGGTCGTCAACGAGATCCTATCCGATTCCTCCAAGTCGATTCTCGAGGAGCGGGGCGAAAAGCCGGCCATGCAGCCGGAGGTCGCCATGACCGAGGACGAGAAGGAAGCCGAGAAGGTGCTCGCCGGTGACGCGGATTTCGAGTTCTCCATGAGCTATGAGGTCATCCCGCCGATCGAGATCAAGGATTTCTCCGAGATCAAGATCACGCGTCCGGTCTATGACGTTTCCGAGGAGGAGGTCGAGGAGCAGGTCAAGCGGGTGGCCGATTCCGCGCGCACCTACGAAGCCAAGGACGGCAAGGCCGAAGAGGGCGACAAGGTCACCATCGACTATGTCGGCAAGCTCGACGGGGAGCCTTTCGAAGGCGGTGCCGGAACCGACTCTGAGGTGGTGATCGGCCACAATCAGTTCATCCCCGGCTTCGAGGAGCAACTCGTCGGGCTGAAGGCGGGCGAGGAGAAGACTTTCAAGATCACCTTCCCGCAAGAGTATGCAGCCGAGCACCTCGCCGGCAAGGAGGCGGAGTTCGACGTCACGGTCAAGCAGGTGGCCGCGGCGGAGGAACTGGTGATCGACGACGAGCTGGCCAAGAAGCTGGGCCTGGAATCGGCCGACAAGCTGCGCGAGATCATCCGCGGCCAGCTCGAGAACCAGTTCGGCCAGGTGACGCGCCAGAAAGCCAAGCGTCAGCTGCTCGATGCGCTGGACGAGGTCTACCAGTTCGAGGCGCCGTCGAAGCTCGTCGATGCCGAGTTCGACAACATCTGGTCGCAGGTCACTCGTGACCTGGAGCAAGCGGGCCGGAGTTTCGAGGACGAGGACACGACCGAGGAAGAGGCGCGCGAGGAATACCGCAAGCTCGCCGAGCGCCGCGTGCGGCTCGGCCTCGTCTTGGCCCAGATTGGCGAGGAATCCGACGTGCAGGTGAGCGAGGACGAGATGCAGCGCGCGCTGTTCGAATCGATCCGGCGCTATCCGCAGCACCAGCAGCAGGAAATCTACGATTTCTACCGCCAGAACCCGCAGGCGCTCGCCAATATCCGCGCACCGCTCTTCGAGGAGAAGGTGGTCGACAAGCTCCTGGCCGAGGTCGACGTTACCGACAAGAAGGTGAGCCGCGAGGAGCTTCTGGCGGACGACGAGGACGAGGCCGAGGAAGCGCCGAAGCCCGCCAAGAAGAAGGCTGCGCCCAAGAAGAAGGCGGCACCGAAGAAAGCCGCCAAGAACGCCGAATCCGAGTCTGAATCCGAGTAGGCGGCCGTCGGCAAACGGTTTCCACGCCAAAGGCCCCGGTTTTTCACCGGGGCCTTTTCATGTTTACAGATAATCCGCGATGCGGCGGCCGGTGGCGATGAAGGTCAGCGGATCGACGGCGGTGTCGCTGCGGCGAACTTCGTAGTGCAAATGCGGACCGGTCGAGCGCCCGCTGCTGCCGACCCGGCCGATCACCTGTCCCGGGCGCACCGTTTCGCCAGCCTTGACGGCAACCCGGCTCAAATGGGCATATCGCGTGCTGAAGCCGTCACCGTGGTCGATCTCGACCATCCGGCCATAGCTGCCGTTCCATCCCGCCTTGACGACCGTGCCGCCGCCGCCGGCCCGCACCGCCGCACCATGCCGGACCCGGAAATCCACGCCGGCGTGATAGGCGGGGCGCCGCAGGATGGGATCGCGGCGCATGCCGAACCTGCTGCTCACGCTCGCGGCGGGAACGGGGTGGAAGACGGGTATACGCCTGGCCGTCTTTCGCAAGGTCTCCAGCCGGTCGAGCACTTCATCGAGTTCGCGCATCCTGTCCTGGAAGAGCGCGTTCTCCTCGAATGCGATGAGCGGACCGCCGGCACTGCTCTCGGCGGAGCTACCAGGCAGGTCGATGCCGGCGGTCCGGAACGCTTCGCCCAGGGTCTCGGCTGTCTGATAGGCCTTCTCGGTGACGGCTTTCACGCGGGCGATCTGTTTCGCCTCAAGCGTACGAAGCGTGCGGTTGATCGAAACGAAGAGAAGGTCAGCGTGATCGGCTTCGCTCTGCAGGCTTGCACGATCCGGCCAAGGTCTCCTGGCAACGTCCGTCGGCGCATAGGCGCTGCCGGTGGTGATTCCGTCCAAGCGCAGGTGATCAGCACGACGTTCGGGAACTTGCGCGGGGATCGGCGGCGTTTGCCGTGCTTCCTTTTCGGCCGGCTCGCCGCGATCCAGGCCCAGCCTGTCGTAGCGTTCATCCAGCGCCCGCTGCCGTTCGGCAAGTTCCTTCACCTTGCTTTCCATGAGCTGCTGGTCGAGCAGCTGACGGCTGGCGGTGCGGTCGAGCCGCGTCCTGAGCTCGGCGATGCGGTCTTCATAGGCCTGTTGCAAGCGCGCCTGACGGGCGACCGCCGCCGTCATGAGGTCGTCGCGCAGGACCAGATAGGCGGTGGCGCCGAGGTAACCGAGGGAAAGGATGACGGCCGCCGACACGGCGATGGCCGTCATCCACGGCCGCAGCGTGAAATAGCGGATGTCATCGCCTCGGGCGATGATGATGGTGGGCGGCTCCCTCCGCCCGCGCGACGCTGTCGATCGTGCCCGCTTCACTGCCCCGCACCATGGTGATTTCAGTGAAGCCGATTACACAATCTTAGGGTTAATAAAGGCTTTTGAGCGCGTCACAGCGCCCTGGCAGCCTCCAGAACGGTCTCGACATGGCCCGGCACCTTCACCTTGCGCCAGACCTCGGCGATCTGGCCGTCGGGCGCGATCAGGAAGGTGGTGCGCTCCACGCCCATGTATTTGCGCCCGTACATGCTCTTCTCGACCCAGACGCCGTAGGTTTCGAGCACTTTCTTGTCCGGGTCGGAAACGAGGTCGATGGAGAGCTCGTGCTTGGTCTTGAACTTTTCGTGGCTTTTCCGGCTGTCGGGCGACATGCCGATGACGGCCACGCCGATTTCGTCGAAATCGGCCTTGCGGGCGGAAAAGTCGAGCGCCTGTGCCGTGCACCCGCTGGTGTCGTCCTTGGGATAGAAATAGAGCACCACCGGTTTGCCGCGCAGTTCCGACAGCCGCAGGGTGCCGCCGCCGTCGCGTGGCAGCTCGAAATCGGGTGCTTCGCTTCCTTTGTCAGGACCGGCCATTTTATTTCCCTCGTTTTTCTCTACGCCGGCAGAACAAATCGATGGAATTTTCCATGGCCGGCCCCCGCACGCGGGACGCACAGATATAATGGTCCAGGGGGATTCGTCCAACCGGGTAAGGATGCATTGACGGACAACCAGCGGGAGCACGAGGCACGGGGCCACGAGGAGGTGCATTTTCGACGCAGCGAAATCGCCGCGCTCGCGCGCTTGCCCTCGGCGATTTGCTCTTCGTCGCGACCCTTGCCCCGCCGGTTGCGCGAGCGCCTGTTGGCGTGGATCGCCATGGCGGGGCTGGCTTTTTTGGTACTTCTCGTGCTCGCGGGCGGCGCCTTCTACGCGATCGGGGTCGATGCGATCGGCAATGAACGCCTGCGGCTCCAGGCCGAACGCGCGATCAGCCGGCTTGCCGGTTTCGATGCGGACGTGACACTGGGCCAGCTGCGCATGGGACTCGGCGAGACCAGCCTTCTCGCCCTCGAGGTGCGCGAGGCCCGTATCAGTCGGGCCGACGACAGTGCACTGATCGCGAGCGTCGGCACCTTGCGTTTCGGTCTCCGCCCCCTGGCCCTGCTTGACGGCCGCGTGGAGCTGGGGCGGGTCGAAGTGGAAGATGCCGAAATCCTGCCGGCCGGTCTGCCGGCCCTGCTTGCGGATGCGCCAGGGACAGCCATCGGTCCGGATCGGCTGCGCGCGGCGGTGTTCGGCGCGGTCCGAAACGCCTTCCGGACGACGAGCGCCTCCGGCCTCGACCGTGTCACGCTTTCCCGGCTCAGCTTCCTGTCGGAAAAGCCGCGGGGCGAGCCGGGGCTCGTCATCGAAGATCTGGATCTCAGACGCGACGGCGCACACATCGATCTTGAAGGATCGCTTGTCAACGGCCTGCGCCGTGTCGTCCTCGAAGGCCATGCCGCACGCGATCCCGAAACAGGCACCGTAACGGAGCTTGCGCTCGACATGGCGCTGACCGACGACAACCGGTCGGCCCCCGCACAGCGCGGCGCCGTGCGGTCGATCGGCCCGGTGACGATCGCGATGACGGGCCGGGAGACCCACGGGACGGAGGCCGGCCAAATGTCGCTTGCGGTCGATGCCAGGGATATCCTGCTGGGCGTTGACGACAGCGAATTTCTGATCTCCAAGGCCGCGCTGGAGGTGGCTTTCGCCGAAGGCGACGAGGTGTACTCTCTCATCTCATCCCATATGAGCGTGGGCCGCAGCACCATCGGTTTCAAGGGCACGATCCGGCCGCTCTCCGCCGCCGGGACCGCCGGCTATGGTTTCGAGCTCGTTTCGCGGAATGCGCTGCTGGCACCGCGCGATTCGCCCGAACCAGCCCTTGCATATGCCATGCGCCTCAAGGGCCGATTTGAGCCGGCGGACACCCGCCTGGTCGCCGAGGAGATCAACATCCGCACGCAAGCGGGGGAGATGGCGGCAAGTGCCGCGCTATCCGTCCCGGCCGGCATGTCGCCGGGCATCACGCTCGCGGTGGATGTGGCGGACATGCCAATGGCGGAGGTCAAGCAGTTCTGGCCCTGGTTCGCGGCGCACGGGGCGCGCCGCTGGACGCTGGAGAACGTTTTCGGCGGGCGCGTGCACGACAGCACGCTGCGCTTCAGCGTTCCGCCCGGGCGGCTGGGAAACGGTGTTCCGCTCTCGCATGACGAACTGGTCGGCCGCTTCGCGCTGAAGGATACGCGCTTCGACATTGCCGGCGATATCCCGGCGGTGCGCGACGGCAGCGGACAGGTGGAATTTCGCGGCACGGATGTCCTGGTCGGCCTGGAGTCGGGGACGATCTACATGCCCAGCGGGCGCAGCGTCGCCGTTCACGGCGGGACGATGCGCATAGACGCCGCGCATCGCAAGCCACGCATCGGCGATCTGGAGATCGATATCGAGGGAGAGGCCGCGGCGGTTGTCGAACTTGCTTCCTACGAGCCGATCGACGCCTCCCGCTTCCACGACCTGACGCCCGCGGATCTGAGCGGGCAGACGGCTGGACGGGTCAATGCCCAGATTCCCCTCCAGGCCGGTCTCCCGGCGGAAGACCTGAGCTGGCGCGTTGCGCTCGACTACGAAAATCTCTCGATCGCCAAGCCCTTCGAGGGACAGGAGATCAGCGATGCGAACGGGTCGCTGCTGGTGCAGCCCGACAGGGCGGAGTTTACCGCCGAAGCACGCCTCAACTCCGTACCCGCCAGTGTGCACGTCGTCGAGCCGCTGCGCGGATCGGCCGTGGAGCGGGTTCGACACGTCGTATTGAAGGTGGACGACGCCGCGCGGGAGAGGCTTTTCCCCGGTCTGGAGACGCTCGTCTCCGGGCCATTCGAAGTCGTCTACGAACAACAGCCCGACAAGCGCGAGAAGCTGACTGTTTCCCTGGACAAGGCACAACTGACGGTGCCGTGGATCGGTTGGCGGAAGGGGGCCGGCATTCCCGCAACGGCGCGCTTCTTCATGGAGCGGGACGGCGATACGGTGGAACTGCGGGAGTTCTCGCTGCGCGGCGAAAGCTTCGCTGTCGACGGCTTTGTGCGCCTTTCCGGCGGAACCCTGGCGGAAGCCCGTCTCGATCACGTGCAGCTCAACCGCAATGACGACTATGCGGCCACGATCCGGCGTTCCGGCGCCGCATATGCCGTTTCGGTGAACGGTCGCTCGCTGGATGCGCGCGGTATCATCAAGCGTGTCCTGGACGAAAAGACCGCCGGATCGGAAAGCGCCGGGGACCGCGTACAGACCTCCGTCGAGGCCTCGCTCGCCGCGGTTCACGGCTTTAACGGGGAAAGCCTGGAGCAGGTGGAACTGACCTATGCGTCGCGATCCTCACGGCCGGAGCGGCTGTCGCTGCGTGCCGCCCCTTCCGGCTATGGGGCCGTGCAGGCGGAGAAGGGGGGTGAGCCGGGGCGTGTCAGCCTGCGCGCGTCCTCGACCAATGCCGGTGCGGTCCTGCGCTTCCTCGATATTTACGAGCATGTCGAAGGCGGGCAGCTCAGTCTCGCCTTACACGGAGCAGACGACAAGAATCTCGCCGGTCAGTTCACGATCCAGGATTTCTGGGTCGTCGACGAACCGCGCCTGCGCTCGCTGGTGGCCGCAAGCTCCGACGGTGAGGGCACGGGGCGGCAGGTGGACGCTTCACGCGTCCGGTTCGAGCGCGGAGCCGCTGTGCTTCAAAAGGCGCCGCAGCGCCTCGGGATCAGCAACGGCGTGCTGCGCGGGCCGCTGATCGGCTCGACGTTCCAGGGCACGCTCTACGATCCGAACGGAAACATGGACATCACCGGCACGTTCATGCCGCTTTACGGTATCAACCGCATTTTCGGGGAAATCCCGATCATCGGCCAGATCCTCGGCAACGGACGCGACCGGGCGCTGATCGGCATCACCTATCGCCTGAGCGGCAAGACGGGCGAACCGGCGCTCGAGATCAACCCGATCTCGGCCATCGCACCGGGGATCTTCAGGCAGCTCTTCGAATACCACTGACCGGGATCGCTCTATTGCGGCCGCACCAGCATGTGCTTTTTCTTGCCCAGCGACAGCTTGATCACGTCGTCGGCCGTGATGTCGCCTGTTGTCACCATGCGGCGGTCGTCGTCCACTACATCGTCATTGATGCGCACGGCTCCGCCTTTCACGTGACGGCGGGCCTCGCCGTTGGAACCGGCAAGGCCCGTCTCGACGAACAGGCTGAGAAGGCCGATCCCGCCTTCGAGCCGGGCGCGTTCTATGGACACGGTGGGCAAAGATTCGGCCAGCGCGCCTTCCTCGAAGGTCTTGCGGGCGGTCTCGGCGGCTTCTTCGGCCGCCGTGCGCCCGTGCAACATGGCCGTCACTTCCGTGGCCAGGATCTTCTTGGCCTCGTTGACCTCCGCTCCGCCCAGAGCCTCGAGCCGGGCGATCTCGTCCATCGGCAGGGTCGTGTAGAGGCGCAGAAAGCGGCCGACGTCGGCGTCCTCCGTGTTGCGCCAGTACTGCCAGAAATCGTAGGGGCTCAGCATCTCCGGATCGAGCCAGACCGCGCCGGCGGCCGTCTTGCCCATCTTCGCGCCGGAGGCGGTGGTCAGCAGCGGCGAGGTGAGGGCGAACAGGCTGGCATCGTCCATGCGCCGGCCGAGTTCGATCCCGTTGACGATGTTGCCCCATTGGTCCGAGCCGCCCATCTGCAAGCGGCACCCGAAGCGGCGGTAAAGCTCGACGAAATCATAGGCCTGGAGGATCATGTAATTGAACTCCAGGAAGGAGAGCGATTGCTCGCGGTCGAGCCGCAGCCGCACCGAATCGAAGGAGAGCATCCGGTTGACAGAGAAATGGCGGCCGACGTCGCGCAGGAAGGGGACATATTTGATGTCGAGCAGCCAATCGGCGTTGTTGACCATGGCGGCATCCGTCGGTCCGTCGCCGAAAGCGAGATAGGGTTCGAAGTTGCGCCTGATGCCGGCGAGATTGTCGGCGATGACGTCCTCGGTCAGCAGTTTCCGCGCTTCGTCCTTGAAGGAAGGATCGCCGATCATCGACGTCCCGCCGCCCATCAGCGCGATCGGACGGTGTCCCGTCCGCTGCAGCCAGTGCAGCATCATGATCTGGATCAGCGAACCCACATGCAGGCTTTTCGCCGTCGCGTCGAAGCCGATATAGGCCGTCACCGTCTCGCGCAGGAACAGCTCGTCCAGACCCGCCTCGTCGGAGGTCTGGTGGATAAAGCCGCGCTCGGACAGAATGCGCAGGAAATCGGACTTGAACTCGGGCATCGTCTGCAATCCCGTGGAGGGAGAAGGGGTGGAGAATGACAGCGGCGTTTAGCACCACTTTTGTGCCACGCACAAGCACGGCCCGAAGGAGCGCCGGGAATGGCTGAGACGATCGCGCTCGGCCTGATGAGCGGCACGTCGATGGACGGCATCGATCTAGCCGTTCTCGTTACCGACGGCGAAAACCTTGTCAGGCGGGGGCCGTCCATGGCTGTGGGGTATGAAGCCGCTTTCCGGCGGCGGATCGAGACAGCGCTCACGACGGCGCGGCAGATCGACAGGCGCGAGGAGCGGCCAGGCGAACTTTTAACGCTGGAGCGCGAGATCACCGAGCGGCACGCGGCGGCGGTGGAGCGCTTCATCGCCGGCCCCGCCTCGGGCTGGAAGCCCGAAATCGTCGGTTTTCACGGACAGACCGTCCTACACCGGCCGGAGCGCGCACTGACCGTGCAACTGGGCGACGGTGCGCTGCTTGCGCGCCGCACCGGCCTCGCCGTCGTCTACGATATGCGGGCCGAGGACATGCGCCACGGCGGGCAGGGGGCGCCGCTCATCCCCGCCTATCATGCCGCGCTCGCGGCGAGTCTTCCGCCACCCCATGCCGGGCGTTTTCCGGTCGCCTTCGTGAATGTCGGCGGAATAGCCAACGTCACCTACGTGCCACGGGCCGGGCCGCCGGTCGCCTTCGACACCGGACCCGGCAATGCGCTGATCGACCAGTGGGTGACACGGGAAGGCGGCATCCCCTTCGACGCGGAAGGGATGATCGCCAGCGAGGGCGCGGTCGTGTCATCCGTCGTCGGCCGCTACCTCGACAATCCGTTTTTCTCGCGCGCGGCGCCGAAGTCGCTCGACCGCGGCGATTTCACCCTCGACCATGCGACCGAACTGGAGCTGGCCGACGGCGCACGCACGCTGGCACGCGTTTCGGCCGAGTCGATCGCAAGGGCGGTCGACCACCTGCCGGCGAAACCGGAGCTGTGGGTCGTCTCTGGCGGCGGGCGCAAGAACCCGCACATCCTTGCGGATCTGCAGGCCATCGTTGCGCCGGCGACAGTCCTGCGGGCCGAGGAAGCGGGCCTCGACGGGGATGCGATGGAAGCCGAAGCCTGGGCCTATCTCGCCGTGCGTGCGGTGAAAGGCCTGCCGCTCACCTTTCCCACGACGACGGGCTGCCGCAAGGCGGTGAGCGGCGGCGTCCTGGCAAGCCCCTGATCAGCGAATGCGCTTGGGGCGCGGTTCGGCCAACTCCCCCTTCAGGCGCCGGTCGAGATAATCCGCACATTCCTCGATGAGCTGGTCGGCGGCATTGGAATAGAAATGGTTCGCCTCGGGAATCGTCTTCTGCGTGATGGTGATTCCCTTCTGCGACTGAAGCTTGTCCACAAGAGTCTGGACGTCGGCGGTCGGTGCCACCCGGTCGGCGTCGCCATGGATGATCAGACCCGAGGAGGGGCAGGGCGCGAGGAAGGAGAAATCGTAGATGTTCGGCTGCGGTGAGATGGAGATGAATCCTTCGATCTCCGGGCGGCGCATCAGGAGCTGCATGCCGATCCATGCTCCGAAGGAATAGCCGGCCACCCAGCAACTCTTGGAATCGGGATGCAGCGACTGCACCCAGTCGAGTGCGGCGGCGGCATCCGACAGTTCGCCCGTGCCATGGTCGAACGCGCCCTGGCTGCGGCCGATGCCGCGGAAATTGAAGCGGAGCGTCGTGAAGCCGCGGCTCTGAAACATGTAGAACAGATCGTACACGATCTTGTTGTTCATCGTGCCGCCGAACTGCGGATGCGGATGCAGGATGAGCGCGATGGGTGCGTTCTTTTCCTTTGACGGCTGATACCGGCCTTCAAGACGACCGGCCGGACCGGTAAAGATTACTTCGGGCATTTTGACTCCACCTTGGCGCAGCGCCCGATCGCCACAAGCGAATTGCGGACGGGTCTTGACGCGACGCCGGCGCCTCCATAGAAGCTAGTTTAGAACTGTTCAAAACTGGGCGACCAAGCCGCCCCGGCAAGCCGGCTAGATAGGACGGCTCGCCTTGAGAATTCAAGGAAATAACGCTGTCCTCGCCGCATGTGTGGCAGATGGTACGGAAGGAAATGGTCGGAAAGCGCATCTATCTCGATTACAACGCCACCGCGCCGCTCCTGCCGGCCGCGCGCGCGGCCGTGATCGATGCGCTCGAGGCTTTCAATCCGTCATCCGTCCACGCGGAGGGGCGTGCCGCGCGGCGCATCGTCGAGGATGCGCGCCAGGCGGTGGCAGCGCTCGTCAATGGCCGGTCGGAACATGTGGTCTTTGCCTCTGGCGCCACGGAAGCCGCATCGACTCTGTTGACGCCCGATTGGACCATGGGCCGGGCGCGCTTGCGCTTCTCCCGCGCCTATGTCTCGGCGGCCGACCATCCCTCGCTCCTGTCGGGCGGGCGGTTTCCGGCCGGACAGGTAGAGAGAATCGGTGTTATCCGTAACGGTCTCGTCGATCTGGACGCACTCGAACGCGCACTCGCCGTCCACGACAAGGGGCAGGGATTGCCGCTCGTGGCCGTCCATGCAGCCAATAACGAAACCGGCGTTATCCAGCCTGTGGAAGAGATCGGCCCGATGGTGAAGGCGGTCGGGGGTGTTCTGATCGTCGATGCGGTGCAGGCGGCCGGTCGGATTCCCCTGGATGTTTCCGCCAGTTATGCGGATTTCCTTATTCTCTCCTCGCACAAAATCGGCGGCCCAAAGGGCGTCGGCGCTTTCGTCGGCGCATCGGATCTGATGATGCCGGCAGCACTCGTGACCGGCGGCGGTCAGGAGAAGGGGCACCGCGCGGGCACCGAGAATGTGGCGGCGATCGCCGGTTTCGGCGCGGCGGCCCGAGAGGCGGCGACCGCCCTTGATAAGACCGCCCCCATGCGCTTGATGCGCGGGCGGATCGAAGTCGCGATACGGCAGGTCCTGCCCGATGCGGTGATCCACGCCGAGGCGGCGCCGCGCCTTCCCAACACCGTGTTTTTCACCATTCCCGGGATGAAGGCGGAGACCGCGCAGATCGCCTTCGATCTCGCCGGCATTGCGCTTTCGGCAGGCTCGGCCTGCTCGTCCGGAAAGGTCGGCCCCAGTCATGTCCTGCAGGCCATGGGCTTTGACGATGCGCTTGGCGCGCTGCGCGTCTCCATCGGTCCGCAGACGCAGGAAAAGGAAATCGATGCCTTCACCGCCGCGCTGGAATCGATCATCAGAAGACGGAAATCGGCAAGCGCCGCAGCCTGACCGGCGCTGATCAAGGAAGGACAGGCGAATGCGGCAAAGAAAAATGGAGTAAATGAGACATATTTGGAGCGGTACCCCATGAATTCGAAGTGATCGCTCACTAAATTAGGCGCAAGTCGCCAGAGTTGGAAAACGGCCGGATCTTGACTCCGGCATGGATGGAGAACGCTGATGCCTGCTGTGCAGGAGACGATCGATCGGGTCCGCATGATCGATGTGGACCAGTATAAATACGGGTTCGAGACGCTCATCGAGAGCGACAAGGCGCCCAAGGGGCTGAACGAGGACATCATCCGTTTCATCTCGGCCAAGAAGGGCGAGCCGGAGTGGATGACGGAATGGCGTCTTAGCGCCTACAAGCGCTGGCTCACCATGCAGGAGCCGAGCTGGGCGCGCGTCAGCTATCCGAAGATCGATTTCCAGGATCTCCACTATTATTCCGCGCCGAAGAACCAGGCCGGGCCGAGCTCGCTCGATGAGGTCGATCCGGAGCTGCTGCGCACCTACGAAAAGCTCGGCATTCCCTTGAAGGAACAGGAGATTCTGGCCGGCGTGCGCCGGGTCGACGAGCCCAGCACCATCGACGGCGAGGCGGACGAGGCCGGTGACAATGTCTACCAGTCCGGCCGCGTGGCGGTCGATGCGGTGTTCGATTCGGTCTCCGTCGTCACCACTTTCAAGAAGGAGCTGGCCAAGGCCGGCGTCATCTTCTGCTCCATCTCCGAGGCGATCCGCGAATATCCGGATCTGGTGCGCAAATATCTCGGCTCGGTCGTTCCGCCCTCGGACAATTTTTACGCGACGCTGAACTCGGCTGTCTTCACCGACGGGTCCTTCGTCTATGTGCCGAAGGGTGTGCGCTGCCCGATGGAGCTGTCGACCTATTTCCGCATCAACGAGCGGAATACGGGCCAGTTCGAGCGTACCCTGATCATCGCCGAGGAGGGCGCCTATGTCTCCTATCTGGAGGGCTGTACGGCTCCGCAGCGCGACGAGAACCAGCTTCACGCGGCCGTCGTCGAGCTGATCGCGCTCGACGATGCGGAGATCAAGTATTCCACCGTCCAGAACTGGTATCCAGGCGATACGGAAGGCAAGGGCGGCATCTACAACTTCGTCACCAAGCGGGGCGATTGCCGCGGCAAGAACTCGAAGATCTCCTGGACGCAGGTGGAGACCGGCTCGGCGATCACCTGGAAATATCCATCCTGCCTGCTGCGTGGCGACAATTCCCGCGGCGAGTTCTATTCGATCGCCGTGTCGAACGGGCACCAGCAGATCGACTCGGGCACGAAGATGATCCACCTCGGCAAGAACACGTCGAGCCGCATCATCTCCAAGGGTATCTCGGCCGGCAAGTCGAACAACACCTATCGCGGCCAGGTCTCGGCACACCGCAAGGCGGCGAACGCGCGCAACTTTACCCAGTGCGATTCGCTCCTGATCGGCAACGACTGCGGGGCGCACACGGTGCCTTACATCGAGGCCAAGAACGCGACCGCGCAGTTCGAGCACGAGGCCACGACGTCGAAGATCTCCGAGGACCAGCTCTTCTACGTGATGCAGCGCGGCATTCCGGAGGAGGAGGCGATCGCGCTGATCGTCAACGGCTTCGTCAAGGACGTCATCCAGGAGCTTCCGATGGAATTTGCCGTCGAAGCGCAGAAGCTCATCAACATTTCGCTCGAAGGCTCGGTCGGCTGAGCCGGCACAAGGACTGGGACAAAAAGAATGCTTGAAATCAAGAACCTGCACGCCCGCATCGCCGAGGACGGCACGGAAATACTTCGCGGCGTCGATCTTTCCGTGAAGGCGGGTGAAGTGACTGCCATCATGGGGCCGAACGGCTCCGGCAAGTCGACGCTCTCCTACGTTCTGGCCGGCCGCGAGGACTACGAGGTCACCGAGGGCGACATTCTCTTCAACGGCGAGTCGGTCCTCGATATGGACCCGGCCGAGCGCTCGGCCGCGGGCCTTTTCCTCGCCTTCCAGTATCCGATGGAGATACCGGGCGTGGCTACCATGGAGTTCCTCAAGGTGGCGATGAACGCCCAGCGCAAGGCGCGCGGGTTGGAGGAGCTCAAGATTCCCGACCTGATGAAGCGCGTACGCGCGGCGGCCGACGCTCTCGACATAGACATGAGCATGTTGAAGCGGCCGCTCAATGTCGGTTTCTCCGGCGGCGAGAAGAAGCGCGCCGAGATCCTGCAGATGAAGCTGCTGGAACCGGCGCTCTGCGTGCTGGACGAGACCGATTCCGGCCTCGACATCGATGCGCTGAAAATCGTCGCCGACGGTGTGAACGCGCTGCGTTCGCCCGATCGCGCGGTGGTGGTCATCACGCACTATCAGCGCCTGCTCGACTACATCGTGCCGGACTCGGTGCACGTGCTCTACAAGGGCCGCGTGGTGAAGTCGGGCGACAAGGAACTGGCGCGGGAGCTGGAGAGAAACGGCTATGCCGGTCTCGTCGGCGAGGCGGCTTGAGGATTGACGATGAATGTTCAAACGCAAATAAAGCGGACCGCCGCCGAGGACGCGCTGATCGAGGCATATTCCCAGCGCGAGACGTCCCTGCCGGGCAATGCCGGCGTCAGGGAGAAGCGTAGCGAGGCCGTGCGGCTTCTGGAGCAGGGCCTGCCCAACCGCAAGGTCGAGGCATGGCACTATACGGATCTGCGTCGGCTCCTCGCCACGGTTCCCGCCTTCGACCCGACCGCGACGGCCAGCCCGAAAGAGCCGCTGGTCGCCGGTTCGGCGGTCCTGTCGGTCCTGAACGGTGTTGCCGCGAAGGTGGAGGCGCCTGAAGGCACCGTGCTGGCTACATTTGCCGACAAGCTCGCGGACGGCAGCCTCGCGGCCCTTCTCGGCCCAGCCGACAAGGACGATACGGTCTCGGCCATCAACTCCGCCTTTGCGGCCGACGGTTTCGCGCTGGATATCCCGGCGGGTGCGACGCTGAAGGCCCCGATCGAACTGCAGAACGTGCACGCCGGCGGTCAGGCCCACACGCGCTTTGCCGCGCGGGTCGGCGAAGGCGCCAGTGCGACGGTTGTCGAGAGGCAGACCGGCGACGGCGATGCCCTTGTCTCCTCCGTCACGCATCTGGACGTCGGCGACGGGGCGGACGTGCTGTGGCTCATCGTGCAGGAGCAGCCCGAGGGCGTCAGCCATCTCGGTCAGATCAATGTGCGCATCGGCAAGGACGCGAAGCTGACGCTTTTCGTTATGAACGCCGGCGCAAAGCTGACGCGTCAGGAAGTGCGGGTCGTGGCGGATGGCGAGGGCTCCGAGTTCCGCCTGCGCGGCGTCAATCTTCTCTCCGGCCAGAGCCATTGCGACGTGACGATGATCCTCGACCACAATGCGCCTGCGACGGTGTCGACGGAAGTCATCCGCAACGTGGTGACCGATCGTGCGGAAGGTGCTTTCCAGGGCCAGATCCGAGTGGCACGGGATGCGCAGAAGACCGATGCCAAGATGGCGTGCAACACGCTGCTTCTGTCCGACGAGGGCGGCTTTTCCGCCAAGCCGGAGCTGGAGATCTTCGCCGACGACGTGGCCTGCGGCCATGGCGCGACCGTGACCGAGATCGAGGCCGATCACCTGTTCTACCTGATGGCGCGCGGCATCGACGAGAAGACGGCACGCGGTCTTCTGGTGAAGGCCTTCGTTGCCGAGGTGATCGAGGAACTGGAGAACGAGCCGGTGGTCGAGGCGCTGGAGGCCAGGCTCGACACGTGGTTCGCCGAGCACGGGTAATGCCTCTCGGCGTCATCCCGGCCGAGCGGAGCGAGAGCCGGGATCCGTTGAGAGGCGCGGCCGTTCTCCGCAGAAGGCGACAACGCTGAAGGGCGCCGGCTTCTGAACCCGGCCGTGCTCTACGCTCATCGGCCAATAGGTCCCGGATAGCCCTCGCTTCGCTCAGGCTTCCGGGATGACGATCGGAGAGGCGGATGACGACCGCAGAAGGGTAAGAGAGTGGACCAGAAGATCGAACACGGTACCTTCGACGTCGAGGCCGTTCGCCGCGACTTTCCCATCCTGGCACGCGAGATCTACGGCAAACCGCTCGTCTATCTCGACAACGGGGCTTCGGCGCAGAAGCCGCAGGTGGTGATCGACGCGATCACGCACGCCTATTCCAGCGAATATGCCAATGTGCATCGCGGGCTCCACTTTCTCTCCAACGCGGCAACGGAAGCTTATGAAAAGGCACGGGAAACGGTGCGCCGTTTCCTGAATGCCGGAAGCGTTGAGGAGATCGTCTTCACGAAGTCCGCCACCGAGGCGATCAACACGGTCGCCCACGGCTACGCCATGCCGCGCATCGGCGAGGGCGACGAGATCGTGCTTTCGGTCATGGAGCATCACTCCAACATTGTGCCCTGGCACTTCCTGCGTGAAAGGCAGGGGGCGAAGCTCGTCTGGGCGCCGGTGGACGATGAAGGCGCTTTCCATCTCGAGGAATTCGAGAAGTGCCTGACGGAACGCACGAAGCTTGTCGCCATCACGCATATGTCCAATGTCCTCGGCACCGTTACGCCCATCGCCGACATCGTGCGCATTGCCCATGCGCGTGGCATCCCGGTGCTGGTGGATGGCAGCCAGGGCGCGGTGCACATGCCGGTGGACGTCCAGGCGCTCGGATGTGATTTCTATGTCTGCACCGGGCACAAGCTCTACGGTCCTTCCGGTATCGGCGTGCTTTACGGCTGCAGCGACAAGCTCGCCGAGATGCGGCCCTTCCAGGGCGGCGGCGAGATGATCGAGGACGTGACGGTGGACAGCGTCACCTATAACGACCCGCCGCACCGTTTCGAGGCGGGAACGCCACCCATCGTGCAGGCGATCGGCCTCGGGGCCGCGCTCGATTATGTAGACGGTGTCGGCCGGGAGAATATCGCCACGCACGAGGCGGAGTTGACGCGATACGCCCATGAAAGGCTGAGCCAGATCAATTCGCTGCGCATCTTCGGCACTGCGCCGGGCAAGGGTTCGATCCTGTCCTTCGAGCTTGCCGGCATCCACGCGCACGACGTGTCGATGGTGATCGACCGGGCGGGTGTGGCGGTGCGGGCCGGCACCCATTGCGCCCAGCCCCTGTTGCAGCGCTTCGGCGTGACCTCGACATGCCGCGCGTCATTCGCCATGTATAATACGAAGGCCGAGGTGGATGCCCTGGCCGACGCGCTCGACCAGGCGCGCAAATTCTTTGGGTGAGGCGATGACCGATACCAGCCAGAAGCCGGAAGCCGAGACGACAGAAGCGGAAGAGCAAATCTCCTCCGCCTCCGCCATCTCGCAGGACGAGCTTGCGCGCCTGACCGACGACATCGTCGGCGCGCTCAAGACCGTCTACGACCCGGAAATTCCGGCCGACATCTATGAGCTCGGCCTGATCTACAAGATCGATATCGAGGACGACCGCTCGGTGAAGATCGACATGACGCTGACCGCCCCGGGCTGCCCCGTGGCGGGCGAGATGCCGGGCTGGGTGGAAAACGCCGTCAGCGCGGTGGAAGGGGTGAGCGATGTCGAAGTCAACATGGTCTTCGACCCGCCCTGGACGCCGGACCGCATGTCGGAAGAGGCGCAGGTCGCGATCGGCTGGTACTGAGGTTGCAACGGGCGCCCGACTGAACCATCTTTGAGATACACCTTCCGCGAGTCTTGACCTCGCCGTGAACGGAGAAATTCAATGGGCCGTTTTCAAGTCATAACCCTTACAGAAGCCGCAGCACGGCGCGTGCGTGAGATTGCCGAAACGCGCGAGGGTGCCCTGGGCGTGCGTGTCGGCATCAAGAAGGGCGGCTGCGCCGGCATGGAATATACGGTGGATCTGGTCACCGAACCCGATCCGAAGGACGACCATGTCGAACATGAGGGCGCGCATGTCTATGTGGCGCCGGAAGCGGCTCTTTTCCTGCTTGGTACACAGATGGATTTCGAGGTGACGCGGCTAAGGACGGGCTTCACCTTCAAAAATCCCAACCAGAGCTCGGCCTGCGGCTGCGGTGAATCGGTCGAGCTGAAGCCGGCCGATCTCAAGGCGTTGGCGGAGGCCCGTGCGGCCGGCGCCTGAGGATTTGCGTTTCGCAGTCCTTAACCTTGACCTCAACCACGGTTGAGGCACCATATGAGTGCTCCTTGTAGAATGAGCAAAGGAGCATGCCATGCGACAGATTTACCCCGATCTTTGGCAGACGAGCCCGGAAAGGCCGATCCCCGACACGCCGGAAGCTACGTCGCATGCCTATCTTCTGCTTCGCGACGGCGGCAATGTCCTCTTCTACGGAACAGGACGCGAGGAGGGAGGCTCGCCGAAGGAAGAGGACGACCTTCGAGGCATTCAGCACCTGGGCGGCGTTTCCCACCAGATCTTGGCGCATTGGCACGAAGCGGCGCCATCGCTTGCGCATATCAGGGAAATGTTCGGCTCGAAGCTTTGCTGTCACGAACGCGATGCGAGCGATGTGGCGCGGATTGGAAAGATCGAAGTGGATCAGGTCTTCCGGCGTGCGGAAACCGCGCTGAGCGATATCGAGGTCATTCCAACGCCGGGCCACACGGCGGGGAGCACCTGCTTCCTTTACAGGTCGCCACACGGAAAAACCTATCTGTTCAGCGGCGATACGATCGTGCCGGCGCGGGATTCCTGGCTCTCAGCCGCGTTGGGCGGAAGCAAGGCCGATCTGAGGAACAGCCTCGAGTTGCTGCGCAATTTGAAGCCTGACGCGGTCATGGCTGCGGGGGCGCTCGGTCCCGACACCTACAGGGAGATCGCCTCGCCGGCTGCGTGGCAGGCGGCAATCGACGCCGCTGAGCAGGCGCTCTCCTGATGAGGCGGCGCGATGGCACGGCGGCGCATCGCGCCGCCGTTTTCACCCTTGAGCGAGTTCAGGATAGCCTGTCCATCGTGTAGAGAAAGTCTCCACCTTCGGCCTCTGAATGGCAGGAGATGCAGCCGGTTGCCCGTCCGGCAAGCGGAACGCCTTCAGGCGTCTGATCGAGCGAGCCGTCGGGCAGGTATTTCGCCCAGAACCAGTTTGCGCTTTCGGGCGCGTAGCCCTCTTCCCGCCGGAACATGACGGTGACGGAGGCGAGGCTGTCCCCAGGATTGTTCGCCACCTCCTCGATGCTTATCCCGGCCGGTCCGTAGTTTCGCTTGACGACCACCATTCCCTCTTGTCCTTCGACCTCGATGTCGGTCCAAAGGGTCTGGAGCACGGCGCCATGCGGCTCGGTGCCTTCGTAGGGCGTTGCCTGGATCGTTTCCTCCCCGGCCAGGGAAGCCTCGGTCAAGGCTGACCACAATGTCTCGGCATAAGCCGTGTCGGTGTCGTCACCGAATGGCGGCTGTCCGTCCTGGGGGACCGCTGTTCCAGGTGCTATCAATGCTAGGGCGAAGCCCACCTTCGCAAATGTCCTTGCGCTCATGATAAAATCCTCCCTGATCGATGGGAGAAACAGCTAGCGCCGGCATTTCGCGGTCCAAGGACCATTCACGGGGAATTGACCACGCGTCGCAAGGGCGGGGCGCCGCGGCTACTCCACCCAAAGATTGTTCCGCCGGTGCCATTCGGCGAGCGATTCCTCAGGATACAAGTCGAAGGCAAGATCGCCTTCGCGGATGTCCGGCTCTGTCCAATTCGCATTGTATTTCAGCATGAGATGCGTGCGGCTTGGCGGTGCGGGCAGGTCGCTGTCGATCGCGGAGGCGAAGGGGTGGACGAGTTCCGGCCAGGTCGGATCGTAAAGCCAGAGGGCTGATCCGCAGTCGCGGCAGAAATGCCGCTCTCCGGTGGAAATCTCGCAATGCGGATGCTCGTCGTCCTCGATCGTCGCCCGGTAAAAGCCGAGATGCGCGCCGCCTTTGACGACGAGCGTCGCCGAATCCGCGCCCAAATTGACCGCATAGCCCCCGCCGCCCTGCTGCTTGCGGCAGATGCTGCAGTAGCAGCGCTGATAGGGAACCGGCGTGTGGCTTTCCACCTCGAAGCGCACCGCACCACAGCGGCACGAGCCTTTCAGTTTCATCGGCATGGCATCACCCTCTCGGCAAGAACTCCCATTGCCAAGGTTAGGCGGCGAGGGGTTCGATGTCAGCAGACCGCGCGAAAGCACCTGACAAAGCGCCCGATCGTTGACATGCTTGGCGGATGAAAGATGAAGATATTCGCGACCTCTTCGCCGGCCTGGGGCCGATCACGATCAGGCGCATGTTCGGGGGCAAGGGCATTTACCACGAAGGTGTGATCTTTGCCCTGGAGGTCGATGGCGAAATTCTGCTGAAGGCGGACCGGGAGAGCGCTCCTGATTTCGCGGAGGCCGGAAGCCGACAGTGGGTCTATACCGGCAAGCCTGGGCGCAAGCCCACGGCCATGCCGTACTGGTCGATCCCGGACAGCGCGCTCGACGATACCGAGGAAATGTCCGCCTGGGCGCGGAAAGCCTATGAAGCCGGGCTGCGCACGCGCAAATAGGAAAAGCGCTGATCAGTCCTTGCCCGGTACCTTCATGAAATCGGGGACGTCATCGCCGAAGCCGACGGGCGTTTTCGCCTCTTCCCTATCCGCGCGGCGGCCCGTACGCTTCTTCTGCCCTTCGGTATCGGGGCTTTTGGCCGTTTCCCTTGGCGGGCGATTCTCGTCCGCGCTCGAGGCTGCTTCGTCTTTTGCCTTTTTAGCGGGCTTGCCCTTTTCGGCGCCCTTGCGCCCGTCGCCGCGCCCGCTACTGCCCCGGCGTGGCCTCTCCTCCGCTTCGTCTGCAGGCGCCAGCGTCGAAAGATCGCCGTCGAGCCATTCGATCTGCTGACCGATCAGTTTCTCGATGCCATCCACATATTTCCGGTCGGCACGGGTGACGATGGTGAAGGCTTTGCCCGAGCGGCCGGCCCGGCCCGTGCGGCCGATACGGTGGACATAATCCTCCGCATGGGTGGGCACGTCGAAATTGAAGATATGGCTGACATCGGGGATGTCCAGGCCGCGCGCGGCGACGTCGGAGGCCACCAGAAGGGTGAGCTTGTCGCGCCGGAAGTTCTCCAGCATCGTCATCCGGGCGCGCTGGTCCATGTCGCCGTGTAGCGCGCCGGCATCAAAGTCGTGACGGACCAGCGAGCGGAAGAGGGTGGCCACTTCGGTCTTGCGGTTGCAGAAGATGATGGCGTTCTTGAGCGCCTCGCCTTCGGCGCGAATGAGCTCGCGCAGGCGCTCGCGTTTGGCCCACGGCTTGGCGCCCGACTTCACCAGCCGCTGTGTGATGTTGACGGCCGTGCTGGCGGGCCGCGAAACTTCCACCCGCACCGGGGCCTGCAGGAACTGCTGGGTGAGCTTGGTGATCTCCGGCGGCATGGTCGCGGAGAAGAACAGCGTCTGGCGGGTGAAGGGGATCAGCTTGCAGATGCGCTCGATATCGGGAATGAAACCCATGTCGAGCATGCGGTCGGCCTCGTCGATGACGAGGATCTCCACGCCTGTCAGAAGCAGCTTGCCGCGCTCGAAATGGTCGAGCAGGCGGCCGGGGGTGGCGATCAGCACGTCCGCGCCGCGCTCCAGCTTGCGCTCCTGCTCGTCGAAGGACACGCCGCCGATGAGCAGCGCGATGTTCAGCCGGTGGTTCTTGCCGTACTTGACGAAGTTCTCTTCCACCTGGGCGGCGAGTTCCCGTGTCGGCTCCAGAATGAGCGTGCGCGGCATGCGCGCCCGCGCGCGCCCGCGCTCCAGGCGCGTCAGCATGGGAAGCACGAAGGAGGCGGTCTTGCCCGTGCCGGTCTGAGCGATGCCCAGGACATCCTTGCCTTCCAGCGCATGCGGAATGGCGCCGGCCTGGATGGGCGTGGGGGTCGTGTAGCCGGCGTCGATGACGGCCGACAGCACCTTCGGCGACAGGCCGAGGTCTGCGAAGCTCACAGCGTCCTGTACAATTTCCTGGTTTTCTGACACGTATTGGCTGTCTTTGCTGTTCTGCTCTGCGGTGAATACCACGCGCTCGACCGAGCTTCTGCCCTTGCTTGTGCGGGGCCTAAGGTGTGGTGCGCCCAATGTCAACAGCCAGGTTAACGACCGGCGGCTCCGATCGATCCAGTCAGAAGGCGTGCTTCGGCAATAAATCGCGCTTTGTTGGCTTCAGTAGCGGAACTGTTCGGTAAGAATCCGCTCGTCCCAGGAGTGGCTGGCGTCGAAGAGCACGGTCGCCGTCATGTCGTGGGATTCGCGCACCCGCACCTCGGTTACCGACTTAATCTCCGTGTGGTCGGCCACGGCGTTCACCGGCCGTTTTTCCGGCTCGAGGATCGTCAGGTCCACCGTCGATTGGTTGGGCAGCAGTGCCCCCCGCCAGCGGCGCGGCCGGAAGGGGCTGACCGGTGTCAGCGCCAGAAGCGGCGCATCGAGCGGCAGGATCGGCCCGTGCGCCGACAGGTTGTAGGCGGTGGAGCCGGCCGGCGTGGCGACCAGCACGCCGTCGCAGATCAGTTCCTCGAGCCGCACCTTGCCGTCGATGGCGATACGAATCTTGGCCGCCTGGTAGGATTGGCGCAAGAGCGACACCTCGTTGATGGCGAGCGCCTTAAGGACCTGGCCGTCTGCGTCGCGTGCCCGCATCTCCAGCGGCCGGAGCGTTTCGGCGATGGCGGCATCGACCCGCTCGCGCAGGCCTTCCTCGCGATACTCGTTCATGAGAAAGCCGACGGTGCCGCGGTTCATGCCGTAGATCTTCTTGCCCGAGCCCATCGTCTCGTGCAGCGTTTGCAGCATGAAGCCGTCGCCGCCGAGGGGCACGATGATCTCGGCGTTTTCCGGCCGTTCCTGTCCGTAAAGGGCCGAAAGCCTGCCGGCGGCCTCGCGGGCGTCGCTCGTGTCCGCCGCGAGGAAAGCGAAGGAGAATTGTGGCTGTGTCATCCCGGCGGCTGATTCCCTTGCGGCGCGTGTGCAAACCGGTATCACGCGACCTATATCCATGCAAAGGCAACAGCGCGGGCGGGCATGTGCCGCGCCAGCCGCATGCGTTCGTATGGGCGGAGAATGCGTTTTACTCCGCTGCCGATTGTGCTATCGCAATGCCATGCCCTTGTAGCTCAGTTGGTAGAGCACCTGATTTGTAATCAGGGGGTCGCGGGTTCGAGTCCTGCCGGGGGCACCATTTTTCTCCGTGTGCACGACCCGGAGACATTGTCCCTGAAAACCTTGAGCCCGACCGGTTGCTGCCGGTCTGCCAGATCTGCCTCAGGTCGGTTTCAGTTCGGATTGTGATGTACCCACAGCTGCGGGATCTTCATGCGCGGTGCGGTGTGCGATGTAGAGTGCCACTGCCGCCGCGTTCGACACGTTGAGCGAGTGGATCGGGCCGGGCATGTCGAGGCGCGCCAGGGCGTTCACCGTCTGCCGGGTCTTCATGCGCAGGCCCTTGCCTTCCGCCCCCAGAACCAGGGCGAGCCGGCCCGGTCGCACGGCCTGCTCGAGCGGCTGCGGCCCCTCCGAATCGAGCCCCACGGTGTAAAAGCCCGCCGCTTGCAGTTCATCCAGCGCCTCGGCCAGATTGCGCACGGTTATGTGGTCGATGTGCTCCAGCGCGCCGGAGGCGGCCTTGGCCAGGACCCCCGATTCGGCGGGACTGTGGCGCGCCGTCGTGATCAGCGCCGCGACGCCGAAGGCGACGGCCGAGCGGATGATGGCGCCGACATTGTGCGGATCGGTGATCTGGTCGAGCACCAGCACCAATGCTGCGTCGCCGAGCGCGGACAGCGCCTTGGGTATCCTGGGGTCGGCTTCCACGAGCACGCCCTGGTGTACTGCGTCCGGGCCAAGGAGCGCGTCGATCGCCTTGGGCGCCACGATCTCAGTCGGGAAGGGCAGGGCGGTCGGATCGTCGAGCCCGAGCCGCTGCGCGGCGTTGCGGGTGACCAGCATGCGGTGGATCCTGCGCGCGGGATTGTCGAGGGCGGCGCGCACGGTGTGCAGGCCGTAAAGGCGCACCACCCCCTGTGGCGTTGCCGCCGGACCGCCGGTGCTGGCCGGTCTGGCCTCGCGCTCGCGCTGACGGTGCGCCCTGCGCAGGCGCGCGTAGTGGCTGTCCTTGGGGCTTTTCGGCTTGTCGTCGCTCATGGCGGTTCCTATATCCGAGACCGTCGCGCGCGCCTATCGGCGAGGCGCGGAAAATTCGCGTGCCAAAGCGCGTCGGCACTGTTGACACCGATCGATGTCGTGGCCATAAGGCGTCGCGAAAACGGCGCTCCGGCTTGTTGCGTGTGTTTTCCCGGCCGACTGGTTGCACGGTGCGGCAACAGACGGAGGGGTGTCCGAGTGGTTAAAGGAGGCGGACTGTAAATCCGCTGGCTATGCCTACGTTGGTTCGAATCCAACCCCCTCCACCACCCTTCGCCCGTTTCGGGTTTCGGGTGGCGGATCACCTTGCCCGGAACGGGCGAAGAGTGCCCTCCAAAGCTCCAGCGAAAGAGGGTTGTTTTCTGCGGGTATAGCTCAATGGTAGAGCAGCAGCCTTCCAAGCTGAATATGCGGGTTCGATTCCCGCTACCCGCTCCAAACCTTCCGTCCCGGCTCTTTCCCCTCCTGGCGTCTTGACGGCTTCGCCAAGCGCCGGCGGCAACAGCGGTAGCCTGTCTTTCTTCGGAACTCTCGGGCATCGTCGTGGTTTGGCCTCGAAAAAAGGAGATTGCTTCATGGCATTTCCGCCCAGGCCGACACCGGAGCCGCCGGGACCGAAACCGGAACCGCCGCAACCCCTGCCGCCGGATCCCGCGCCCGATCCGGACAAGCCGGTTCCGACACGATAAGACGCATGGCCGGTGTGTCGGGCCTGCACGGTCAATGGGAGATCGTGTCGGAAAAACCGTTGACGATCACCACACCCAGGATGATCAGGCTCAGCCCGATCAGCGCAGCCGCATCGAGTGTTTGCCTGAAAACGAAGAACCCGATGGCCGAAATCAGCACGATGCCGAGCCCGCTCCAGATGGCGTAGGCGACGCCGACCGGCAGCGCCTTCAGCGAGACGGAGAGGAAATAGAAGGCGCCGGCGTAACACACCGCCATGCCCGCAGTCGGCAGCACTCGTGTGAATTGCTGGCTCTGCTGCAGAAAGGACGTCCCGATAACCTCGAAGACGATGGCGATGGCCAGCGAGCCATAGGTGATCAGTGCTGCCTGCATCAACGCTTCTCCAAAACATCAGTCCTCATGCCGCGCATTGCGACGTTTGCGCCATCCGCGATCTATGCCGGGCGCAAAGTCCGGACAAGCCCGATGTCGTCCTCCGTAGCCGTTGACGGGTTCCGTGCGGGAGAACCGGCATGCCCCGGACCAGATTCGACTTGTGGGAGGTGACAGCTGAAGATAGGATCCGAATGCTCTGACAAAATAAATAATTGAATTGATTGCGAAAATTTGTTTTCATGCAATATTTTTCTGTTGCTGTATTCGAGTATGCGTTTCAATCCTCAAGGTTCTGCAGAACTTTTTCAAGAATGCCGCGGCAAAGGTTGCTCGAAGCGCCGGAGCAGCCGGACGTGAAGCGGTTCACGTCCCTCGAGCGGCAGATCGATATCGCTGCGCATAAAGTTCTCGATCGAATGCCGGCGCACGGGCTTTCCGGTGCGCTGATCGAGTTCCTGGTGTTCGGGTTGAAGCAGGCGTGGGCCTGCCTGTTCGGCGGCATGATGCTCTTTCTCATGATCGCCACCCGGCTCTATTGGCCTGCCGATCCGGCTATCGCCCGTTACGATTTTCTGTTTCTGGGAGCAATAGCCGTGCAGGCCGGCATGCTGCTGTCGAAACTGGAGATGCTGGCCGAAGTCGGGGTGATACTGCTGTTTCATCTGGTGGGGACAGGGATGGAAATATTCAAAACGGCGGCCGGATCGTGGATCTACCCGGAGCCGAGCCTGTTCCGCATCGGCGGCGTGCCGCTTTTTTCCGGCTTCATGTATGGAGCGGTCGGATCCTACCTTGCGCGGATCTCTCGCATATTCGACATGCGTTACAGCGGCTATCCGCCACGGTGGGCAACCGTGTTCCTCGCGGCCACCATCTATGTCAATTTCTTCTCACACCATTTCCTGCCGGATGTTCGCATCATCCTTTTCCTGCTTACGGCGGCATTGTTCGGCCGGACGGTGGTGCACTACCGGGTCTTCCGCTTCACGCATCGTATGCCGCTGTTGCTGGGATTTCTCCTGGTAGCGTTCTTCATCTGGTTTGCGGAGAATATCGGCACCTGGTCGCGGGCCTGGCTTTATCCGGGTCAGGAGAACGGCTGGACGCCGGTGTCGATCCATAAGCTGGGCGCCTGGTATCTCTTGATGATCATTTCCTTCGTCCTGGTCACGCTGGTGCATCGCCCGGAGCCGCCGAGCCAAGGGAAACGCTGAGCGCACAAGGGACTTGTCTTTTGCGGGCTTTGTCGTTAATCGCCCGGCAATCGGAATCAAAACACGCCGCCCAAGGGAATTGAGATGGCCAAAGGTAAATTCGAGCGCACGAAGCCGCATGTGAACATCGGGACGGTTGGTCACGTTGACCACGGGAAGACGACGCTGACGGCAGCGATCACGAAGTATTTCGGCGACTTCCGGGCCTATGATCAGATTGACGCGGCGCCTGAGGAGAAGGCGCGCGGGATCACGATTTCGACGGCGCATGTCGAGTACGAGACGGATGCGCGGCACTACGCGCACGTCGACTGCCCGGGGCACGCGGACTACGTGAAGAACATGATCACGGGCGCGGCGCAGATGGACGGCGCGATCCTGGTTGTTTCGGCGGCGGACGGGCCGATGCCGCAGACGCGCGAGCACATTCTTCTGGCGCGCCAGGTTGGCGTTCCGGCGATCGTGGTGTTTCTGAACAAGGTGGACCAGGTTGACGATCCGGAGCTTCTGGAGCTTGTCGAGCTTGAGGTTCGCGAGCTTCTGTCGGCCTACGAGTTTCCGGGCGACGACATTCCGATCGTCAAGGGCTCGGCGCTTGCCGCGCTCGAGGATTCGAACAAGGAGATCGGCGAGGATGCGGTCCGCGAGCTGATGAAGCAGGTGGACGCGTACATCCCGACGCCGGAGCGTCCGATCGACCAGCCGTTCCTGATGCCGATCGAGGACGTGTTCTCGATTTCGGGCCGCGGCACGGTTGTGACGGGCCGCGTCGAGCGCGGGGTGATCAAGGTCGGCGACGAGATCGAGATCGTCGGCATCCGGCCGACGTCGAAGACGACGTGCACGGGCGTGGAGATGTTCCGCAAGCTCCTGGACCAGGGGCAGGCGGGCGACAACATCGGCGCGCTTCTGCGCGGTGTGGAGCGCGAGGGCGTCGAGCGCGGCCAGGTTCTGGCCAAGCCGGGCTCGGTGACGCCGCACACGAAGTTCAAGGCGGAGGCCTACATCCTGACGAAGGAGGAGGGCGGTCGCCACACGCCGTTCTTCACGAACTACCGTCCGCAGTTCTACTTCCGCACGACGGATGTGACGGGCGTGTGTTCGCTTCCGGAAGGCACGGAGATGGTGATGCCGGGCGACAATGTGACGATGGACGTGGAGCTGATCGTGCCGATCGCCATGGAGGAGCGCCTGCGCTTCGCCATCCGCGA